>NZ_JPKW01000057.1:0-204 GCF_001887735.1 Paracoccus sp. SM22M-07 | reverse complement strand
GTGGATCTGGTCGGGGTCCAGGCTGCCGCGCGGGACGATCTCCTCGACCTCGGCCACGCAGATGCGTCCGCACATGGCAGCGGGCGGGTTGAAGTTGCGCGCCGTCTTGCGGAAGACCAGGTTGCCGGTGTCATCGGCCTTCCACGCCTTCACGATCGACAGATCCGCCACGATGCCGCGTTCCAGGATATGGGTCTGGCCGTC
>NZ_JPKW01000056.1:0-204 GCF_001887735.1 Paracoccus sp. SM22M-07 | reverse complement strand
GTGGATCTGGTCGGGGTCCAGGCTGCCGCGCGGGACGATCTCCTCGACCTCGGCCACGCAGATGCGTCCGCACATGGCAGCGGGCGGGTTGAAGTTGCGTGCCGTCTTGCGGAAGACCAGGTTGCCGGTGTCATCGGCCTTCCACGCCTTCACGATCGACAGATCCGCCACGATGCCGCGTTCCAGGATATGGGTCTGGCCGTC
>NZ_JPKW01000055.1:0-246 GCF_001887735.1 Paracoccus sp. SM22M-07 | reverse complement strand
GGGCCAGCCTGATCCAGATCCTGTTCTCTGTTCGATCTGAGCGCCAGTTGATGGAGCAGATGCAATACAACCTGATGTTTCGCTGGTTTGTCGGCCTTGTGACCTGCCACTGAACTTTCATCCAGCCGCGACCGGAGCCTGGTTGGTGTTGGTCTGCCTACGTTTTCTGGACCGCCGGATGCTGGAGTTTCCGGCCTTGGTCACGATGGCGGGCTGGTTGCGCCATCGGGAAAGTGCAGCGCGCTC
>NZ_JPKW01000054.1:0-277 GCF_001887735.1 Paracoccus sp. SM22M-07 | reverse complement strand
GATCCCCCGGGCCATACTAGTACTGGATGCATCTGCAGGATATCGCGGCCGCCATCTGCCCTACGTTTGAGGGTTATAAGCTGGGTAGTATTACTCCTACTAACGGGCTGCATACCTCCATCTTCTAGCAGGTGTGGTCAGCTTCTCAGTGTAATCGGAAGGGACCTGTGAAAAAAAGGTTCAAAAGCACTGATGGGCAAGTGTTCTCCAGACGGTCTTAGAACGGACATTAGCGGTTTTGACAGATAAGGATCCCCCGGGCCATACTAGTACTGGA
>NZ_JPKW01000053.1:0-297 GCF_001887735.1 Paracoccus sp. SM22M-07 | reverse complement strand
GGCATGGCATTTCGCGCCCGCCTGATATGGAGGGCGACAAGCCAAAGCGGTCGAAGTTCAAACGCTACCCGATCGGCTTCTTTCACATAGACATCGCCGAAGTGCAGACTGCTGAAGGAAAGCTCTTTCTATTCGTTGGCATCGACCGCACGAGCAAGTTTGCCGTGACCCAACTCGTCGAGAAGGCTGATAGGAAGACAGCTTGGGAATTCTTGCAACACATGCTCGAGGCCGTGCCATACCAGATCCATACCGTCCTCACTGACAACGGTATTCAGTTCGCTGAGCAGCCTTGGA
>NZ_JPKW01000052.1:0-334 GCF_001887735.1 Paracoccus sp. SM22M-07 | reverse complement strand
TGCAGCGTGATGTCCTTGTCGCCCACGTAATTGGCGACCAGGGTCGGGATGCCGATCCCCAGGTTCACGTACATGCCGTCTTCCAGCTCCTGCGCGGCGCGGGCGGCCATGCGGTTGCGGTCCCAGCCTTTGGGTGCCTCGGCCATCACGCGACCTCCTGCTTGCGGGTGGTGCGCTGTTCGATGCGCTTTTCGTGGTGGCCCTGCACGATGCGGTGGACATAGATGCCCGGCAGGTGGATCTGGTCGGGGTCCAGGCTGCCGCGCGGGACGATCTCCTCGACCTCGGCCACGCAGATGCGTCCGCACATGGCAGCGGGCGGGTTGAAGTTGCG
>NZ_JPKW01000051.1:0-356 GCF_001887735.1 Paracoccus sp. SM22M-07 | reverse complement strand
ATCTGTACTGGATGCATCTGCAGGATATCGCGGCCGCGTCTTCAGAGGGGGATAGCATGACCTCACGCCTTCTATAAAAGCCCTCCCTTAGTCTTTTGATTATCCCATGACATTACACTTATTGTGAGGGGGTTATTTGACCGGACAGCTCTAGGGTTCGCAATGCTCCTCACAATATATCAAAGCCACCAAACATCCGGCCATCTATTCCGCTCTTCTCATGTTGGTTGTGAATATGTAATGCAGTCCAGGCTTCGTAGAACACAATGATCTAATAGAGGTGCATAAGTTGTGCAGAACCCTTGGAGTCTCATGGAATCGCGAATGGTCTCTAGGATCCCCCGGGCCATACTAGT
>NZ_JPKW01000050.1:0-372 GCF_001887735.1 Paracoccus sp. SM22M-07 | reverse complement strand
ATCTCCTCCGGCTTGTGCTTTTTCTGGGGCATTCCTGCATCCTCCAAATGGCTCAAAAGCCATACCTCAGGGAGGACCACTTTTCAGGGGGCAGACCAGAAGAACGGGCGGATCCGTAGTCGCCTTAGGTCATGTTGACACATGGCGCACCCAAAGCCTGATCGACGTGATGTCGATGAAGCCCAGGAAGTTCTCCGCGGTCTTGTCGTAACGGGTGGCGACACGGCGGGCGTTATTCAGCTCGTTGAAGCACCGTTCGACCAAGGGTTCGCAGCCGGTAGAGTGATCGGTCCACGGCAATGCGACTTTTTGCGGGACTTGCGCATGGGGATGACGAGCAAGACATCGCGTTTACCCATGGATTTTCGAATG
>NZ_JPKW01000049.1:0-386 GCF_001887735.1 Paracoccus sp. SM22M-07 | reverse complement strand
CACGATCACCCGGCCCACGCCCGCGACCAGGTCCATCGCGCCGCCCATGCCCTTGATCAGCTTGCCGGGGATCATCCAGTTGGCCAGGTCGCCGTTTTCCGCCACCTCCATCGCGCCCAGGATGGCGGCGGCGATCTTGCCGCCCCGGATCATGCCAAAGCTGGTCGCGCTGTCGAAATAGCTGGTGCGGTCCAGTTCCGTGATCGTCTGCTTGCCGGCGTTGATCAGGTCGGGGTCCTCCTCGCCCTCGAAGGGGAAGGGACCCATGCCCAGCATGCCGTTTTCCGATTGCAGCGTGATGTCCTTGTCGCCCACGTAATTGGCGACCAGGGTCGGGATGCCGATCCCCAGGTTCACGTACATGCCGTCTTCCAGCTCCTGCGCGG
>NZ_JPKW01000048.1:0-387 GCF_001887735.1 Paracoccus sp. SM22M-07 | reverse complement strand
CACGATCACCCGGCCCACGCCCGCGACCAGGTCCATCGCGCCGCCCATGCCCTTGATCAGCTTGCCGGGGATCATCCAGTTGGCCAGGTCGCCGTTTTCGGCCACCTCCATCGCGCCCAGGATGGCGGCGGCGATCTTGCCGCCCCGGATCATGCCAAAGCTGGTCGCGCTGTCGAAATAGCTGGTGCGGTCCAGTTCCGTGATCGTCTGCTTGCCGGCGTTGATCAGGTCGGGGTCCTCCTCGCCCTCGAAGGGGAAGGGGCCCATGCCCAGCATGCCGTTTTCGGACTGCAGCGTGATGTCCTTGTCGCCCACGTAATTGGCGACCAGGGTCGGGATGCCGATCCCCAGGTTCACGTACATGCCGTCTTCCAGCTCCTGCGCGGC
>NZ_JPKW01000047.1:0-388 GCF_001887735.1 Paracoccus sp. SM22M-07 | reverse complement strand
ACTAGTATGGCCCGGGGGATCCTTGGACCGTTAATTCATATATCGAAGTAGCAGGTTGTTGCCCCGCCTGATGTTGCCACTACTTGCTCATGACAGTTTTTTTAGGCAATGCAAACTACTATTTGATATTTTTTTCCAAGTACAGTTGTAGGGTACTCCTTATACTGATTCTTCTGAGCCTGTACGGGGAGCATTAGGTACTGATGTAGTAGGAGTTGAGCTTCACAAATTCACCAGGTAAGCCCAAATTTATTTTCTGCTTGGACAGGTCCACCTCACATGGGTCTGTCTAATATATTAAAAGAGGGATTTTCTTTGCTGTATTGCAGCCCAGTATATCTGTTACTTACAGTAGTAGTCCATTATTGCTGGCCTAGGGGCTTTTGCT
>NZ_JPKW01000046.1:0-404 GCF_001887735.1 Paracoccus sp. SM22M-07 | reverse complement strand
ATCCCGATCAGGACAAACTTGGCGCGGGGTAGAGCAGCCCGGTAGCTCGTCAGGCTCATAACCTGAAGGTCGCAGGTTCAAATCCTGCCCCCGCAACCAAAAATTAGAACGTTAGGTCAAAAGCTTACGCCCCGCCTCACCGCGGGGCTTTCGCATGTCCAGAAAACAACTCAACGCTACATCAACGTGGTCTTGGCCCCGTTTCACCGGACACTCAGGCGGTTACGGTTTGAGCTGCAATGAACGCGCGGGGCGATCGCATCTTCAGCCCTGAGTGCGGGTGAGTGTCGTTGTGAACCGCGCCGGGTTTTCCGGAGGCTCCAACTCTTGAGCAGGATGGAGCATCATGATCAAGACGACGAACAAGTTTTCCCCCGAAATGCGCGAGCGTGCAGTGCGCCTGG
>NZ_JPKW01000045.1:0-495 GCF_001887735.1 Paracoccus sp. SM22M-07 | reverse complement strand
CCCGCTTCGGACGCCACGCGTTCGGCCAGTCGGATCGAGGCCTCGGTCTCGATCCAGCCCGGCGCCACGCGGACCACCCGAAGACCCTTCGCGGCCACCTCCTTAGACAAACTCTTGCTATAGACCGACAGCGCGCCCTGGGCTGGGCGGCGATCGTGGACAGCCTGTTCGAGGGTATCGAGAACGAAGCCTGCGTGGGCTGTTTGGCTCGCCCGCCAGCCGACGATCTCGCGGGCATGGGCATCGATGAATGAGGAGGGTCAGAAAACAGTCCAGCGGACTGTTTTCCCGACGAATGGCGACATACACAAACCCCTTCCAGGTGGCGACGCAAGTGAAGTCGTCGTCCATTGGGCTTGATAGCAATGGCACCACAATGGACGACCCCAGAGCATGTTCGGCGCAGGCACGCGGAACTGCCGGTTCACCTTGTCCAGCGGGCACGAGGCCTTTGTGTCGGAGAAGGTCGTCTTGTGCGGTTTGCCCCGGATGATG
>NZ_JPKW01000044.1:0-566 GCF_001887735.1 Paracoccus sp. SM22M-07 | reverse complement strand
AGTACTAGTATGGCCCGGGGGATCCGTTAGCTATCGTTCGCGAGAAAGTTAGTAGACACACAGGACCCAGGCGTGCAAGTCAATTTCAGCTGACTACACCGATTCTGGTTAAAAGAGCCTATGGCCACCCTTATTTTAGAGAAAAAAAACCACACCTCTAATGTGTTGGGCACTAGAAAAAGCTAACTACCTAGTCCGTTTCTGGACGACTTCATTGGGAATAACATACCCCCCACTGTGATTAAGACTGGCACTGTCCTAATGCTTTCTTCAATAGGTTTGGCTCATGTGTGATTCCCTCTGGCAAACTTATAGAGGACAAGCAGAATAAACCAATTCAAGGTCGTTGTAGCTGAAGGCCTGGCCTGCCTGACAGTTAATTATGAGCATGTCTTGCCCTTCATGGTGGATATTCACAGCTGAAAGTGGTATTGGCATTTTTTTCTGAGGACACAACGAGGAAATCTGATAAATACGGCCACCTGAAGTCTAGCTCGGAGTTAACAATTTACCACGTTTAGAGCGGCCGCGATATCCTGCAGATGCATCCAGTACTAGTATGGCCC
>NZ_JPKW01000043.1:1423-1784 GCF_001887735.1 Paracoccus sp. SM22M-07 | reverse complement strand
GTCGCGGGGTTCCTCTTTGGCGCCCGCTGCCTGATGATGGGCGCGAACCACGGTGCTGTCGATCATTTGCAGTGCATGCCGGACAGCGCCGCTTTCGTTCAGGGCGTCCATGATCTGCTCCCAGAGCCCCGCCCGCGTCCAACGCCCGAACTGGCGGTAGACGCTTGACCACTTGCCGAACTCTTCCGGCAGATCGCGCCAGGGAGAACCCGTGCGCGCGATCCAGAAAATGCCATCAAGAACAAGGCGGTGGTTGATCGGCTTGCGCCCGTTCGGGCGCGGACTGTCAGGATGAACCGTTCAAAGAACTTCCATTCCTCGTCCGACATCAGGTCTCGTGCCACGCGGGTCTCCATCAAAG
>NZ_JPKW01000043.1:0-1385 GCF_001887735.1 Paracoccus sp. SM22M-07 | reverse complement strand
TTGCGCCCGTTCGGGCGCGGACTGTCAGGATGAACCGTTCAAAGAACTTCCATTCCTCGTCCGACATCAGGTCTCGTGCCACGCGGGTCTCCATCAAAGATACCAGCTTGAATCACGCTGGTGGCGCAGTGTGAATCCCTTTTGTCAACACGACCTACAATCACCGTTACGGTGATCAAGCTTATGGTCTGGATAAAATTGCCAGAAGGAGGGTAGGGGGGGCGCATATGATTGTTTGCTCCTCCGCAACAGAGGCTAACCAATGTGTTTGGAACCTCGAACGGTCGTAAACTATTCTCGGATCGCGCCAGGAGGAATTGCCCCGAACAATATCCCTTTGATCGCTAGCGTTATCTTGTTGCATCAATCTGAGGGCAGTATCTAGTCAGATCCAACAAGCTAAGCTGAGCAGTGGACTGTCATGGTGCGATGCAAGCGAACTCCTAGGATGTTTTGAGCGGGATGAGATCCTAGGCATATTTGCAAGGATCTGTTCGTGGCTGCATTCTGCATGGCGGGTAAGCCGGATTGAGAAACGTTTCCTCCCGCGATGTGCCAAATTGCCGTCCGCTGCCCCTCTCCTGACTATTTGATCCTGCAAGAAACAGCCGGTATGTAGCTTTCGGCTTAACTTGTTCTGCTTCCTGTTTATTCAGAAAACGCTACACCTTTCCGTATAGCAGACAGAAACCGCCCGGGTAGCTGGCATGGGCGCGTAGTAGCTCCTGATCGACGCAAAGCGCAAAGAATGCAGTGGCATGATCACGCCGTGTGCTTAGTCAAGAAATACTACCTCTGAGCGCCGCTCTTAAATTCGGCCACTGACATAAGCTACGAATTTGGGTCAGCTGATCTTCGAGGGGAAGGAGATCAGAGATGTCGAAACGCCGGCAGCAGGCGCCTGAGTTCCAGGCCAAGGTCGCGCTGGAAGCCCTGAAAGGGGAGGAGACGGCGGCCGATCTGGCCGGCCGGTTCGGGGTGCATCCGACGATGATCGATCAATGGAAGCGAGCCTTGCCGGAAGGGGCCTCCGGGGTGTTCGAGCGCGGGGGCCGCAAGAGGCCCGAGATTGGCGAGGAGCAGGTAAGGGAGCTCCACGCCAGGATCGAGGAGCTGGCCGTGGCCGCCTCTTTTTGGGAACGAAAGCTGAAGCCCTGGGGCGGGAAGTGATGAGGCATTGGAACGCCATTGGTCCGAGAGACGATGCCGAACGGCATGATCGAGCCGGACCTGTCGGGGCGCGCAGTGCTGCCTGCTGTCGATCGCGCGCTCGTCCTTCTCCTCCACGCCCGAGGGCGAGACGGCGCTGGACCTCGGCCTGATGCCGATGGACGAGCAGTTCCTGGACACGCCGTTCTTCGGCGTCGGGCAAATGGCCTGGCATC
>NZ_JPKW01000042.1:0-1757 GCF_001887735.1 Paracoccus sp. SM22M-07 | reverse complement strand
TCTCCTCCGGCTTGTGCTTTTTCTGGGGCATTCCTGCATCCTCCAAATGGCTCAAAAGCCATACCTCAGGGAGGACCACTTTTCAGGGGGCAGACCAGCAGCATTGGATGGATGTGTTCTGCACCTGGTATGGCCCGACCCAGAAGGCCTTTCAGTCCCTTGATGATACGAAACAAAAGGTATTGGCGGCGGACATGCTGGCGCTTGCGAACCGGTTCAACGGTGCCGATGACGGGACACTTGTGGCGCAGGGCGCTTATCTTCAGATTTTCGTCGAAAGGCGGTAAGGGCCCGTGGTAACGGAGGAGCGCTTTGTTGGCCTGTTCCGCCACGTCATGACAGAAACGATTAGATTGTCGCATCTCAGACTGAACGGCAGATTTCGGAACTGCCGCTGCACCTCATGAGAACGCTCCGAGAGGCAACTATGGGCCGAGTGCGCGGATTGCAGGCTGCCGCGCACCCGTTCAGTCTCTATGGGTGGCAGATCGACTTGAAGAGCCCCAAAGTAGACAGCTAGGGAAGTCATATCTGCAGCATTCTGCGTCGATCGGACTTCGTAGTTTCATGATCACCTTCTGCCCACGACTTATCGGACGTGCCTTCGGCTTGTCGTATTCAGAGAGAATTCCATTCCCGGCGGAGCAATGCGTATTGCATTGTGTTTTCGTAGATCGGCTGACCAGCATCATCATTCCGGAAGCTGATGTAGTCGACAAACAGCCCCTCCCGTCGCATACCCAACCGCGCACACAGCTTTTGTGAGGGCAGGTTGTGATCCTCGACATAGGCATAGAGGCGGCGGATGCCTTTAACCTGGAACAGATCCGCAAAGAGGGCATGCGCAGCCTCGAACGCATAACCGCGACCAGCATACGCCGGATTGAAGTTCCATCCGACCGAGACGGTGTCATCCTCGGGGTGTGCGAACAGGTCCCCGATCAATTCATCACTTTCCTTAAGACAAACTGCGATTTCAGCGTCATCCGAAGCACGTCGGTCAGCCTCGGCCGTCGCGGCGTCCATATCCCGAAGGGTCAGCGAGAGAAAGCAGCTCGCGACCGGGGATTTCAGATAACCCAGCAGCCCGCCCGCATCCTGGCGGCAGAAGTTTCGAAGAGCGAGGCGGTCCGTTTCAATCGGTTTCATGAAGTTTGCTTCTTGTCTGGAGATCAATGGTTCGAGGCGGCGCCGGGCTGGCGGTAAGCGGCAAGAGCAATCCAGACGGCCACCGCCAGTGTAATAACCGCGGCCGCCGCGCTGGACAGCGGGACGGCATGGGTTCTGCTGAAGGTCCCCCTTGGCCGCGGTCAGCGCCGCGCCCTGGCCATGCGAAAGCCCCGCGGCAACGATGTGGAGTTCGTCGATGCCGCGGTGGCTGCTTCAGGGGACAGCTCTGCCGGTATCGCCATGCCGTATTGGCTCACGTTGAAATTCAAGCTTCGGTCTGACTACTTCCTCCGTCAACGTCCAGAATGTCACGCACAGCAGACCGTGCCATCTTGGTTTCGCTGCGCCAAGACATGAACGTCCGGTTTGGAGAAGCTGCAAGGCAGCATCGGTCTTGCTTCGAGCGGCTGGTAAGGGCTGGAAGCGCGGGTCAGGGGCTGCCCCGCCCCATGTTATCGCCAAGGGCGGCAGATCGACGCGACGAGCCTATTGCGGCCGTCGCTATCTGTCCTGCGCTCAACCTCTAGCTGCTGAACCCCAAGAAACAACCGTTTTTCGGAAGATGCAGGCTAATGCTGCGGCAACCC
>NZ_JPKW01000041.1:0-1841 GCF_001887735.1 Paracoccus sp. SM22M-07 | reverse complement strand
CAGCTGCGGGCGTGACAGTTGCGGGCCCTCGGTCCGCGGGGTTCCGGCCGACTTCAGCATCCTCTGGTGATTGGCGAACCAGCCTGCGATCCGGATCAGGATCACGAACCCGATCACGGCAAGCAGGCCGAACCATACCGTGCTGACCTGCCCCAAGGGCAGAACGAACAGCGCCGCGGCAAGGGGCCCGAGGGCGGTCCCGGTGTTGCCGCCGACCTGAAAGCTGGACTGGGCGAAACCGAACCTGCCACCCGAGGCCATGCGGCAGACACGCGAGGCCTCCGGATGAAACAGTGCCGAACCGATGCCAAGCACCGCAGCAGCCGCGAGCAGGAGTGCGAATGAACTGGCCAAGGCCAATATCACGACGCCCACCGCCACCACCGCCATGGATACTGCCAGCATGTAGGGTTTGGGCCTGAGATCTCCGTAGAGGCCCATGATCGGCTGCAGAAAGCAGGCCGTGATCTGCTGCGCCAGCGTCAGCAGCCCCAGCTGAAAATAGCTGAGCGCGTACTCTGTCTTCAGCACCGGATAGAGTGCTGGCAGCAGGAACTGGATGAGATCATTGATCAGGTGCGTGCCGCTGACGGCCAGGATCACCGAATAGGAGGTCGGCATCAGAAGTGAACGGTGGGCAGTCATGGCGGTCCCGATCTGCAAAAAATAGATAAGGTATCGATCTGCCCCACGGTCGGGGCGTCACGCCCCTTATGACCGATGTCGCGGAGCCTTACGCGCGAGATAAAACACGGCTATCCAGTAGAAAAACTGCAGGATCAAAATGCCGATCTCCCTCAGGACGCTGCCGTCACTGAATGCCCTTCGCGCCTTTGAGGTCTCCGGGCGCCATCTGAACTTCCGCGCGGCGTCCGAGGAGTTGGGCGTCACGCAGGGCGCGGTCGCGCAGCAGGTTCGGCTCCTGGAGGATCATCTGGGCCTTCCGCTGTTTCACAGGATGCCACGCGGCCTCGCGCTGACGGGAGAGGGGAAGGCGTACCTTGCTGACGTGTCGCGCGCCTTCGCGCTGCTGAGTGCCGCCACCGATCAGCTGCAGCATCGTGCGGATGCCGTCACCATCAGCGTTACACCGACTTTCGCGACCCGGATGCTGATCCCGCAGTTGCCGGCCCTGCAGGCGGCGCTTCCGTCTGTAGAACTCCGCACCGTGGCGACGACCAGTATCTCGGATTTCGACCGCGATCAGGTCGATCTTGCGGTCAGGGAAGCGCGTCCCCCCTTCCCGTCCGCGTTGGAGGCCCGCTTTCTGTTTTCGCAAAAGCTTGTTCTTGTGGCAAGCCCGCACCTGCCGGGCGTGCCCTCATCCGAGACAGCACCCGATCAGATCGCCGACCTTCCGCTTCTGCATGACGGCTACGACTACTGGTCCAGATACTTCGGGACCCATGGCAAGGTACCGGGTGCAGTGTTCAACCAGTCGTCCCTGGCGCTGGACGCGGCGCTGGCAGGTCAGGGAATTGCAATAGCATGTCGGGCCTTTGTCCAGGAGGATCTGGATGCGGGGCGCCTTTTGAACCTCGGCGACGCAGGCTTCGATGCCGACACGGGGTTCTACCTGGTGCGGAAGCGGTCATCCCCGCCCGGCAGTGCCGTCGATGCCGTGTGGTCCTGGTGCATCGACAGGTACGGCAGCGGGTAGGGTTTAATCACCCGGGAAGGGGGATGGGTCTGGTATTATGACCCTAGGTGTTTGATCCCACGATTTGATGGTGAGATTCTTTCGAGGGAATGGAAGGATGCCCTATGGGACAGGTTCGTCACGGAAGCGCCACGACCACGCACGCGGTTAGAGCTGCAATACAGCGATCGCAAGCTTCGCT
>NZ_JPKW01000040.1:0-2087 GCF_001887735.1 Paracoccus sp. SM22M-07 | reverse complement strand
CAGCTGCGGGCGTGACAGTTGCGGGCCCTCGGTCCGCGGGGTTCCGGCCGACTTCAGCATCCTCTGGTGATTGGCGAACCAGCCTGCGATCCGGATCAGCATCACGAACCCGATCACGGCAAGCAGGCCGAACCACACCGTGCTGACCTGCCCCAAGGGTAGAACGAACAGCGCCGCGGCAAGGGGCCCGAGGGCGGTCCCGGTGTTGCCGCCGACCTGAAAGCTGGACTGGGCGAAACCGAACCTGCCACCCGAGGCCATGCGGCAGACACGCGAGGCCTCCGGATGAAACAGTGCCGAACCGATGCCAAGCACCGCAGCAGCCGCGAGAAGGAGTGCGAATGAACTGGCCAAGGCCAATATCACGACGCCCACCGCCACCACCGCCATGGATACTGCCAGCATGTAGGGTTTGGGCCTGAGATCTCCGTAGAGACCCATGATCGGCTGCAGAAAGCAGGCCGTGATCTGCTGTGCCAGCGTCAGCAGTCCCAGCTGAAAATAGCTGAGCGCGTACTCTGTCTTCAGTACCGGATAGAGCGCTGGCAGCAGGAACTGGATGAGATCATTGATCAGGTGCGTGCCGCTGACGGCCAGGATCACCGAATAGGATGTCGGCATGAGAAGTTGACGGTGGGCAGTCATGGCGGTCTCGATCTGCAATAAAATGGAAAGAGGTATTGATCTGCCCCAAGGTCGGGGCGTCACGCCTCTTATGCCCGATGTCGCGGAGCCTTACGCGCGAGATAAAACACCGCTATCCAGTAGAAAAACTGCAGGATCAAAATGTCGATCTCCCCCAGAACACTGCCGCCATTGAATGCCCTTCGCGCCTTCGAGGTCTCTGGGCGTCATCTGAACTTCCGCGTGGCTTCCGAGGAATTGGGCGTCACGCAGGGCGCAGTCGCGCAGCAGGTTCGGCTTCTGGAGGATCATCTGGGCCTTGCGCTGTTTCACAGGATGCCACGCGGCCTCGCGCTGACGGGACAGGGGAAGGCGTACCTCGCTGACGTGTCGCGCGCCTTCGCGCTGCTGAGCGCCGCCACCGATCAGCTGCAGCATCGTGCGGATGCCGTCACCATCAGCGTTACACCGACCTTCGCGACCCGGATGCTGATCCCGCAGTTGTCGGCCTTGCAGGCGGCGCTTCCGTCTGTAGAACTCCGCACCGTGGCGACGACCAGTGTCTCGGATTTCGACCGCGATCAGGTCGATCTTGCAATCCGTGAAGCACGTCCCCCCTTCCCGTCCGCGTTGGAGGCCCGCTTTCTGTTTCCGCAAAAGCTTGTTCTTGTGGCAAGCCCGCACCTGCCGGGCGTGCCCTCATCCGAGACAGCACCCGATCAGATCGCCGACCTTCCGCTTCTGCATGACGGCTACGACTACTGGTCCAGATACTTCGGGACCCATGGCAAGGTACCGGGTGCGGTGTTCAACCAGACGTCCCTGGCGCTGGACGCGGCGCTGGCAGGGCAGGGAATTGCAATAGCATGTCGGGCCTTTGTCCAGGAGGATCTGGATGCGGGGCGCCTTTTGAACCTCGGCGACGCAGGCTTCGATGCCGACACGGGGTTCTACCTGGTGCGGAAGCGGTCATCCCCGCCCGGCAGTGCCGTCGATGCCGTGTGGTCCTGGTGCATCGACAGGTACGGCAGCGGGTAGGGTTTAATCACCCGGGGAGGGGGATGGGTCTGGTATTATGACCCTAGGTGTTTGATCACACGATTTGATGGTGAGATTCTTACGAGGGAATGGAAGGATGCCCTATGGGACAGGTTCGTCACGGAAGCGCCACGACCACGCACGCGGTTAGAGCTGCAATACAGCGATCGCAAGCTTCGCTCGCGACGCTGAGCCGGGAGCTGGGTATCAATCCCAAGACCGTTGCAAAATGGCGCAAACGGCAGACAGTCGAAGATCTCAAGACCGGCCCGAAGGAGCCACGTTCGACGGTCCTCACGGAGGCTGAGGAGGCGGCCATCGTCGCGTTTCGACGCCACACGCTGCTGCCGCTTGATGACTGTCTCTATGCCCTTTAGCCGTCCATCCCGCATCTGACACGCTCAGCGCTGCACCGCTGTCTACAG
>NZ_JPKW01000039.1:0-2548 GCF_001887735.1 Paracoccus sp. SM22M-07 | reverse complement strand
TAGCGGATGCTTGGCAGGGATGCGTTCCTTGAGATCGATATAGCTAAACAGCGACCCGCTCGTCTCGTCCGTCCCGCGCATCTTCACCCCCGACATTGCCGTGCGGGGAGTGAATCATGTTCTCAATTTACTGTCGAGGCGGGACTATTTCAGCATCTTGTTAGATTAACGGAACTGATGACTTCGGGAGGCATTACGTGAACATAGTTGCACGAACTTCAACGATCCAAGGAGCCGTATCATGCGTGCCGTCACTTATCACGGAACCGGAGATTTCCGGGTCGACACCCACCCTGATCCGATCATCGGTGATCCTAAAGATGCAATTTTGCGGGTGACCTCTACTGCAATATGTGGTTCCGACCTTCACATGTTCGATGGCTTTATGCCGCAGATGGAATCCGGCGACATCATGGGTCACGAGTTCATGGGCGTTGTCGAGGACGTGGGTTCTGGCGTTAGTAATCTTAAGAAAGGGGATCGTGTCGTCGTCCCTTTCACGATCAACTGCGGCCATTGTCACTGGTGCAAGACGAAGCAATTTTCTCTATGCGATGAAAGTAACCCCGACGCTGCAAAGCTTGCAGCGATCACGGGCCAGGCGGGCGCTGGCCTCTTTGGGTTCTCTCATCTCTATGGCGGTTACGCCGGCGGCCAAGCTGAATATGTCCGTATTCCCTTTGCCGATGCCACGCACCTCAAGGTGCCTGATGGATTGACCGACGAACAGGTGTTGTTCCTGTCGGATATTTTTCCGACAGGCTATCAGGCGGCCGTCAACGCAGAGGTTGGACCTGGTAGTATTGTTGCAATCTGGGGAGCTGGCCCCGTAGGCCTGTTCACGCTGAAGTCATGCAAGCTTTTGGGCGCTGAGAGGGTATTTGTCATTGATGATGTGCCGGAGCGCCTCAAGCTGGCGGCCGAACACGGGGCAGAGATCATCGACCGCTCCGAGGTGAAGCCTTACGATGCGCTCATGGAGCTCACCAATGGCATGCTCCCGGATAAGGTGATCGATGCGGTCGGCCTGGAGGCCCACGGCGCAGGTGTGATCGACACGGTCTACGACAAGGTGAAGACCATGACGTATCAGGAAACAGGACGGCCGCACGTCTTACGTGAAGCCATCATGTGTTGCCGCAAAGGAGGTATCGTCTCCATCCCGGGCGTTTACGCTGCAATCGTTGACAAATTTCCAATTGGATCCGCTTTTGCTAAGGCGCTCACGTTCCGCATGGGGCAAACCCATGTCATGCAACATGCGCCGACGCTCCTGGACCACATTCAGGAAGGCCGTATCGATCCGACGTTCCTGATTACGCACCGGGGTTCATTGTCGGACGGACCTGATCTCTACAAGCAGTTCCGTGACAAAAAAGACGAGTGCGTGAAAGTCGTTTTGAAACCGTAACGCAAGATGCCAAATTGCTGAGCCGGGGTCAGATCCTTAACAGGCCGCTGAATTAGTCGGCGCGCAGGGACGTTGTTCTGTTTGTGTGGTGATTGCGCGCTTCGCTCATCAAAAAGGGTCCGAGACTTTCAGCCCCCATGCAATCGTCTTCCGCCTCATGCTCCCAGCAATCTGGGCAGTCGGGCCAGGTTATTGGCGGCCATCGTCAGAATGAAGCGGGATCGCACCCGTTCGACGCCCCGATAGACGGTTTGCGCCATGCCGGCGACGATCTTGGCCCAACCGAAGGCTTCCTCGATCCGCTTTCGGTGCTTGATCGACAAGGCGTAGCCCTGATGTCTGGTCGTGCGCCCGTCGATCGCTGAGTGTCGCGATTTCTGCGCGACATGCGGGGCACCGCCGCCCTCCCTGAGGTCGGAGACGAACTCGGCAGCATCATACCCCCTGTCCGCCCCAAGCGTCAGCCGCCGGGTTGATCCCGGGGAGTGGCGCTGCACCATGTCCAGGGCGGCACGCCGCTCCGCATGGCCGTCTGCCTGCGTCAAGTCGCCTTGAACAACCAGACCGTGCCGGTTCTCCATCAGCGCATGGCCCATGAAGCACAGTGCCGCGCCGGTGCCGGGCGATTTCTTGTAGAGGCGTGCCTCCGGATCCGTGGTTGACGCGTGGGTAGCGTTCGAGCGCTTCTCGCCCTTGAAGTCCACCTCGGCATTCCGGTTGCGGTGATCGGGGCGGGGCATCGGTTCGGTCTCGGGCTCGGATTGGGTGGGTTGGTTGTCAGGGGCGATGGTGGACCTTGGCGGATCATCCGGTCCTTGATCGTCGGGTGGCGTGACGCCCGCCTTCGGCTGGAAACTTTTCATCGACGCCCAGGCCTTGATCAATGTCCCATCGACCGGGAAATGCTCATCCGATAACAGCGGAGCCACCTCGCGGTGCGCCAGGATTGCCGCCATCACCTTGCGCGACATGTCCGTCGTTAGAAGTCGGTCGCGGTTTTTGGTGAACACTGTGGGGACCCAGACAGGGTCGTCGATGCCAAGGCCGACAAACCAGCGAAACATCAGGTTGTATTGCATCTGCTCCATCAACTGGCGCTCAGATCGAACAGAGAACAGGATCTGGATCAGGCTGGCC
>NZ_JPKW01000038.1:0-2914 GCF_001887735.1 Paracoccus sp. SM22M-07 | reverse complement strand
CGAGCGGTCGTCCCTGGCCGTCGCAAATGGCGTGCAGCTTGGTGTTCATGCCGCCTTTGGTTCGGCCGATCAGGCGACCACGCCCCCCTTTTTAATGGCCATACTGGTCGCTGTGCGATGTGCCTTCAGGTATGTCGCGTCTATCATCACGGTCTTCTCTTCACCGTGTTCGGCAGCAAGTCCGGCCATCATCCGAGCAAAAATGCCCTTCCCGCTCCAACGCCTCCAACGGCTGTAAAGCGTCTTGTGAGGCCCGTAGGCGGTAGGTGCATCACGCCAGCGTAAACCATTGCGGATTATGAAGATAATTCCGCTGAGAACTCGCCTGTCATCAACGCGTGGCTTGCCGTGCGACTTTGGAAAAAAGGGGGCCATGCGTGCCATCTGCGCGGCAGTCAGCCAGAAAAGGTCGCTCATGTCACCGCTCCGTTTCTGGGCCGTGAATCACGTCGCGAAACGGAAATCAATGCATCCTGACCCTTCTGTATCTGTCATCTGCTAAACTGATCCCGTCAGTGTCCCTGGCCAGGGACACTGACGGGGTGGTGCGCGACGTCTGACCCTTGTGGCACGACCACGTTTTCTAGCCTGTCGGCACCGCCTCTCTTCATCGTCTCGAACAGTTGATTGCGGCCTTGCAGGACCGCGCACCAGAAGGAAGAGAGCATGGATAATCTATCACATGGCCGCGTTATCGGCATAGATGTCAGCCGTGATTGGCTCGACCTTCATTGCCTCCCCGATGGACATCGCTTCAGAGTGCCAAACGCTCCGGTGGGTCATGCTGCCGTAGCGGATCTTGCCCGGGACCGGGATGCCATCGTCTGCTTTGAATCGACCGGCGGCCAGGAGTGGCAGCTCTGGGCGCTGTTGGAGACAGAAGGTGTTGCAGCCCGCCAGGTGCCCCCTGCTCAGGTGAAAGCGTTTGCGCAAAGCCGTGGCACACGTGCCAAGACCGACCGGATCGATGCTGAACTCATTGCCCGTTTCTTTGTCTTCCGACCCGAAGCGGGCCGCAGTCTTCCTGCGGAAAAGCTACGCCTTCTCAGGGCCTTGACGTCCAAAAGATCGCAGATGGTCGAAATCCGCAAACGGCTGCTGGCTCAAATCCGCGCGCATCAGAAGCTGGGCACTGCCGCGATGTTCGAGGACGTCGACAGCGAGTTGACGCAACGGATCGACAGCCTGATCAGGGAGTTGGAAGACCGGATCGCCCGGGCAATCGCGAGCGATGATCGCCTTCTGGAGACCGTCGGTGTTCTCCGTTCCATCCCGGGGATCGGCCCGGTTGCCAGCGCAATGCTGATCGCCGAAATGCCCGAGATCGGCACTATCACCGGCGAAGAAGCTGCCGCGCTCACCGGATTGGCCCCGGTCGCGCATGACAGCGGAACCCTTCGCGGGAAACGAGCCATCGCGGGTGGTCGCCGCGCCCTGCGGCACGTCATGTTCCAAGCAGCCTTAGTTGCGGCACATCACAACCCGAGCCTGAGGTTTTTCGCAGATCGCCTTCGCAACGCCGGAAAACCGCACAAGGTCATCATCACCGCCGTCGCCAGAAAGCTGGTCACTATCGCCAACGCCCTGTGCAAAAGCCGTCAGAAATGGATCGCCACGACGACCTGACAGATACAGTTGCTAGGATCGCGGTTCCAAGAGCAACCGGGCTCAAGGCGAACCACAGTCCGCTCTCCTGGGCCAGATCAGGGCTCATGGCCACGGTCATCGCGACTGCGCCACCGGGCGGATGAAGGGCGCGCAGCGCGATCATGATCGCAATGGCGGCACCCACCGCCCCGGGGATCCGCAGGACGGGGTCGGAAAGTGCAGCACAGACGACGATGGCGACAAAGGCAGAAGCCGTGTTTCCGACCACAGCAGACCATGGCTGCGCCAGCGGACTGCTGGGCACTGCAAAGATCAACACGGCGCTGGCCCCGAATGGCGCGATCAGAAAGAGTCCCAGATGGACATCTGCAGACGCAGCCAGGATGAATGCGCCCGCCACGACCAAGCCGATCAATGCCCCCAACCCGGCGCGCACCGCCTCCTTCGGGTTGCCCACGGGTATCGCGGGGCCCAGGGATCGAACTACGCGCCGGATCATGTTGGTCTGCCCTGTTATCGGTTATGTCGGTGCGCCGTGCTTACCCTTTGAGCAGACCTGCTGGCAAGTTGATCACCTGCTGCTCTGCGCATGACCACGGATCCCCGGCAGCGATCAGCCCATGGACGCCGACCTCGTCTTCCCCGTCAGGTCAAGCGACCACGATAGGCTTTACTCGATGTCCGGCAAAAGCGCGGTCAGAAATCCGAGAAACAGCAGCAACGACAGCGCGTTGAACACCTGCTGCATGCCAACCAGATCGGCGATCCCCCCAAGGGCGGCTGCGCCAAGCGCCCCGACCCCGAACGCAAAACCGAAAACGAAGCCGGACACCATGCCGACCTTCTGCGGCATCAGTTCCTGGGCGTAGACCACGATCGCTGAGAATGCCGACGACAGGATCAGGCCGACGAGGATGCTGAGGGCGATCACCCCCCAGAGGTTGACGTGGGGCAGCAGCAGTGCAAACGGAAGCGCCCCGACGATGGACACCCAGATCACCCTCCTCCGGCCGATCCTGTCCCCGATGGGACCACCAAAGAATGTGCCGATGGCCACGGCGCCCAGAAAGACGAACAGGATGGTCTGGGCTTGGCGGATCTCCATCCCGAACCGTTCGATCAGGAAGAAGGTATAGTAGCTTTTAAAGGTCTCTATGTAGACGAACTTGCTCAGCAGCAGGGCGCCGATGACGGCGAATGCCAGGATCAGCTGCGGGCGTGACAGTTGCGGGCCCTCGGTCCGCGGGGTTCCGGCCGACTTCAGCATCCTCTGGTGATTGGCGAACCAGCCTGCGATCCGGATCAG
>NZ_JPKW01000037.1:0-3402 GCF_001887735.1 Paracoccus sp. SM22M-07 | reverse complement strand
GACGATCTCCTCCGGCTTGTGCTTTTTCTGGGGCATTCCTGCATCCTCCAAATGGCTCAAAAGCCATACCTCAGGGAGGACCACTTTTCAGGGGGCAGACCAACAGCCCGGCCACAGTTCGGATCCTTCGCAGGGTGCAAATGCGATATACCCTGCCGCGCGACTGGCGCTGCTGGTTGATCAGGTTTCCGAAAGTCTACGCACCGAGGGGCCTTTCGATACGGATTTTGCGCCACCTTACTCGACCATGCAGGTCGGCGTCATCACGGGCGGCGCTGCGGTCAACATCATTCCAGAACTAGCCCGTTTGCTGATAGAGACGCGCACCATTCCGTCTGAATTTCCCGAAGCCGTAATGAAGCGCGTGTTGTCAGCGCTGGAGGATGTCGCGTATTTAACACCCGGCGTTGAGGCGAACTGGCGTGAACTGGCGCGGTATCCCGCGTTGGCGCCTTCACATGACAGATCGTTGGCCGAACGCTTGGCTAAAGCGTCGGGCCGCCAGGTCGTGGCCGCCGTCAGTTATGGTACCGAGGCCGGTCTGTTCGCAGAGGCGGGCATTCCCTCGGTCATCTGTGGCCCGGGGAACATTGGTCGGGCCCATCGCGCGAACGAATATGTTTTGCAGAAAGAACTGAACGAGTGTCGCGATGTGCTGATGCAAATCATCAATGAGCGCTGCGCTTAGCTGTTCAGTCCTGCCATAGCTGGCACTTGGCACTGGCTTGAAGCTGCCGCACACGGCGGAGGTTCTGGTTCGCGTTACCCTTGAACTTATCGGCATGGCGCGGCATTGGCCGCCGCGCTGCTCTGAAGCACACGCTTTTCAGCGGGCCGTCGCCTCCAACCCCCTTTGATAGGCACCGGGCGAGATGCCGATTGTTCGTTCGAAGCGGTGATTGAAGTAGCCAAGGTCAGGACTCGTTCTTGATCACAGCCAGAACAGGACGGTTGCCGCCGATGCGATTGCGGAGAGGTAGGTTCCGGGCACCTGTCACAACGCGTGGCGACACGTCTCCGGTCCTTCAGACGACCGAACATGATCTCGATACGATTGCGTCTTTTGTAGCGCCGCTTGTCGTATTCCACAGTCTTCTTCCGGGACTTACGGTCGGGGATGCAGGCGCTTATCCCTTTTTCCTCCAACGCTTCTCGCAGCCAGAAGGCGTCATATACCCTGTCAGCCAGAAACCATTCCGCCTTCGGCAGGCTGACGGGCAGTGCTGCCGCACCGGTGTAATCGCCGACCTGCCTTGCGGATATGAAGAACCGGAAGGGACAGCCTTTCGCATCAGTGAGACCGTAAGATCAATGGGTCTGGAGCCTAGGGGCCTGGAAGCGATGATTGACTGATCGCAACGGCACAGTTTTGATACGATGTGGCTTCAAGGCATAGAAGTTGTATCCGGTTGGTTCACGAGGTGAAAAGTTCGGTTAAGGCAAAATCCTGCCCCCGCAACCAGATCCAAAAAAGATATCCGCAGATTATCAGCCTCCCGCACGGGAGGCCTTTTGCGTTCCACCCTGTGCCAGTCCGACCATCGCAGACAGCGCCCCTTCCAGCTCCAGCCTGATGCCATCCGCCGTGACTTGCACCGTTACTGACGTGATCAGTCCCCGGATGATCTCCAAAGCCGGCGTCTGGATCTCCGGATCGCTCAAGGTATCCGCCAGTTCGGTGACCTTAAGAGGGAAATCCTCCAAAAGGTTCGGGTGCAACCAAACCGGGGACGGGGCAGGCGCGGGAAAACGTCACTCGGTCGGCACTGAACCCCCGTCAATCACATGTTCGCTGCCGGTGATGCTGGCGGCGCGATCCGACGCAAGAAAGGCGATCAGGTTGGCAACCTCATCAGGGCGCGTTTGAAATGCTGGCGTGATCCTCCAGCGTCTCCTCCACGATCCGCAGCTTCTCGGCAGCCGTCCAGCGGCGCCGACGACCGCCATCGGTGATGATCTCAATCTCAGACATAAGCACGTCCTAAGGCATATGCCTAAGCCTCCATGGCTAAGCCCAAGTGTCCGGGCGAAACGGGGGCCAGTTCACAAACTCTACATTAAACTGAGGGACGTTCCGGGGGGCAGGTCATGATCAAGTGGTCCACGTTCGTAAAAGCTGCTTGATCCAGAAGTTTGATATACGCTCTTGCACTTTGCTCGGGGCTCAGCTTTTCGGCGACGTAGGACCTTGGATCAAATTTACGCAAATTACTCCAAAAAACATCAAAGGATGTCTCCAGAGTGCTCTCTGTGAACGTGCCTCCACATCGCTCGTCGAAGTATGGAACAGATGGCGAAAACAACCCTTCTGGTGCGAAAGTTTGTTCAACTGGATCAACAAGCTTGCCTTCATTCCATGCGAAAACGGGAATGCCGGAAGCCATAGCTTCCTGATATGCAAGTCCCTGCGTTTCGTGCTCACAAAGGAAAATTAGGGCGCGTGTGCTGGCGAGGGCCGAGCGGAAATCTTCAATTCTATGATTGCCGTAACGCAATGTTTCTAAACTGATACCGCGCTTGCGCAAATGCGCCTGCATTCGATCCATGATGCGGGGGACCATTTCGTCGCGATTCCACCTGATCTTATCGTAGATCACCACGTCATGATTTTTCGGCTCGTCAGACAGGTCAGGCCATTCACTCAGGATAATTGGCACGAACATAGGTTGAACACGCTCACCCAGCTTCTCGCGCCATAGCTGGCAATACCATTCCGAGGGCTGTGTGAAGATGCGAATGTTTTGGCTGGAGGCCATGCTGTCAATTTCGTTGGGGCGAGGCACGTAACCGGGACCAAAGACAGCCGGATTTGGCAGCCTTACACGGTTGTAGACTTCAGGAAAGCCTGCAATCCCGATTGGCATATCAGGATGGTGCCGTGCATAAGCAAAGTCATTTACATGCACTTCCATTCCCAGTTCTTCTAAGCCCTGCTTGAGGTTTTTGAACGCTTGGTAAAACCCTGTATAGAGTTGCTTACCTTTCATCCTGCGGTAGACTGTTCGTGCCTGCAGATGGAGGTTTGACTGAAGCCTACCCAGAAACCGATCCAATGCCTTCTCTTCATATCCGTGGTAGAAGAGATCAATGCGACGTTTAAGAACCACAAAACACCTGTCACGTTAAAATTAAAGCGTCCGACTGAACCGCGCCGGGTTTTCCGGAGGCTGATTGCCATTAGTTACGCGGCTATGGCTTCAGTTGCTAGAGCGCCAGAGAAGATGGCTCCGGCTTCTGTTGTTGGGCACCTGAACTGGCCCCCGTTTCGGCCGGACATTTGTGCATAGCCATGGAGGCTTAGGTATATGCCTGAGGACGTGCTTGTGTCTGAGATTGAGATCATCACCGATGGCGGTCGTCGGCGCCGCTGGACGGCTGCCGAGAAGCTGCGGATCGTGGAGG
>NZ_JPKW01000036.1:0-3412 GCF_001887735.1 Paracoccus sp. SM22M-07 | reverse complement strand
CGATCAGGACAAACTTGGCGCGGGGTAGAGCAGCCCGGTAGCTCGTCAGGCTCATAACCTGAAGGTCGCAGGTTCAAATCCTGCCCCCGCAACCAGATCAACCGAACACGCATCCAGCCCGCTCACAAGCGGGCTTTTTGCTGTTCCACCCTGTGCCAGTCCAACCATGGCTGCGAGCGCGCCCGCCAACTCCAGCCTGATGCCTTCCGGGGTGACATGGACAGTGACCACCTCGATCAGCCCACGGATGGCCTCGAGCGCTGGTGTCCGGATCTCGGGATCGGCGAGCGTTGCAGCCAGTTCCGTCACCTTGCGCCGGTAAAGCTCCGACATGTTCGGGTGCAGGCGGATCGGTGACGGGGCAGGGGCGGACAAGTCCTCATCAATCTGAGCAATCCGCGTCTCCAAAGCCTCAAGCCTGGTCTTCAGACCGGTCGTCCGCAGACCGTCGGCAATGGCGTCATAGAGGCCCTCCAGCTTGCGGGTGACGGTGGCCCGCTCCGATTGCAATTGCGCAATCCTGACAGACGCCGTGCCGTTGCGCGCATTCGTCTCTTTGCTGACAGCCTTGATGAACTGCGCCACCGCCTCCGGCTGCATCACCCGGTCTTTCACAGCTGCAACACCGCTTCCTCCAGCACGGCACGGCGGATGGACGTCCTTTGCCTGCAGGTGCCGAGCTTGCGGGCGGCGGAGCAGGCCAGATAGTCCCGGCCGACAGCCGCAAACCCTCCACCGCAGGTCCCGCAGCGCAGAAGGCCCGTCAGCAGGTGGATCTGGCGCTTCTTCTCCCAAAAGCGCGTGGCCTTGATCGCCGTGACACGCGGGTCCTGAGCGATCTCGCCCTGCCGGGCCTTCACCCGCTCCCAAAGCTCCCCTTCGATGATCCTGTGTTCGGGGACCTCGGTGATGACCAGCGCTTCCGGCGGGTTCAATCGAGAGACACGGCGGCCGGTGGCAGGATCCTTGACGTAGCGCAGCCGGTTCCAGACCAGGCGGCCGATGTAGAGTTCATTGTTCAATAGCCCCGTACCGCGAATGCGATGACCGCGGATCGCCGTGTCCCGCCACAGCTGGCCCCGCGGCCCGGGATGCCCTCCTGGTTGAGACGCTGCGTGATGGC
Source organism: Paracoccus sp. SM22M-07 (assembly GCF_001887735.1). NCBI lineage: Bacteria > Pseudomonadati > Pseudomonadota > Alphaproteobacteria > Rhodobacterales > Paracoccaceae > Paracoccus > Paracoccus sp. SM22M-07. The sequence continues at coordinate 2,289 of NZ_JPKW01000036.1, read as the reverse complement.
CTTCGGGGACCTGCCATCCGCAAAATCCCGAAACACCCGCCGGATGATGTCCGCTTCTAGGGGCATGGATCGCACGCTCTTCGGTGACCGGCTCACAATCGCCGCCTAGGCGGCGCACCACATCGTAGCCGTAGTTGTTGCCGCCGCCGGAGCGACCGGCCCCGACGCTCCCGCGCAGGCCGCGCCGGGTCTCGTTGGCTAGGTCCTTGAGGAAGAGCTGGTTCATCAAGCCCTTCAGCCCAACATGCTCCTCGCTGATCTATCCTTCCGACAGGGTGACGATCCGCACCCCTGCAAAGCTCAGCTGCTTGTAGATGGTCGCCACATCCGCCTGGTCCCGGTTCAGTCGGTCCAGCGCTTCGGTCAGCACGATCTCGATGCGCCCAGCCGTGGCTTCGGCAATCAGATCCTGGAGACCTTTGCGAAGCAGGGAGGCGCCCGAGATCGCCCGGTCGCCGAAGCAGGTGGTGACCGTCCAGCCCTCCCGCTCGGCGCGGTCCTGGCAGACCCGCATCTGATCCTCCAGCGACGCGTCACGCTGCCGGTCGGAGGAATAGCGGGCGTAGATGGCTGCTCGGGTCATGACTGGCTCCTGATACGCTGGAGGCTTTCATTGTAAGCACGCCCGGCTTCGATGGCGCGTGCATGGTTGTAGTGCTTCTCAGCTGTTCTGAAGCTCGTGTGTCCCAGCAGAGGGCCTGCCGAGCGCGCATGCTCGGGCGATTCACGGGCCAACGTGGTGGCGGCAGCATCGCGAAAGAAGTGCCGCGGCACGCGGACGCCGATCATCTTCTCCGTGAGGTCCGGGATGCGCCTGCCCATGTAAGAGTAGCCGAAGGGGCGCCCGGAATCCGCAACCCAGAGCATCGCATGGGCCTCATTGCCACGATGCAGCAGAAACGGGCGGGCCTCAGACAGGTAGTGGCGAAGCAGCCCCTCCAGCGGATCAGGCACCATCGCAGTCCAGGTGTTGCCGGTTTTGGTCATCTCCGGGGAAAGAGCAATCTCGATGGACTGGGCGGTAAGAAGCACCGAGTGACCGAGTTCCAATCCGACGAAGGCACGACGCCGGATCGGCAACATCGCGAGGAAGGCCAGCATGGCTCCGTCGCGCAGTGTCTGCATCCGCTCGAGGATCGATGCAGCATCAGCGTGTTGACCAGCCAGATCCAGGCCCGCCTGCAGCAGAACCCTCCCCGACAGAATGCGCCCATGCTTCCGCTCGCCGTTCCTGTCCTGCGCTTGAGCAAAGTGGATGGCACGGATCCTGCGCAGCTTCCTGACGGAGGCATCACGATCGACGACAACGATCATTCGGATCAGCGTGTCAAGCCGCATGACCCGCGAGTAGGGGGCGTCGGCTTCCATGGAGCCCATCCAGGCGACAACACGCTCCGCTGTGATCCGCGACAGTGGTGGCTCGTCGAGTGCTGCGGGATCGATCGCCGTCAGCCAGGCAATCCAGCGACCGTAGCCCGCTTGATGTTGTGCAATGGTGCTGGCCCGAAGATGCGCAAAGGCACCCACGCCGTCCAGAGGATTGCCGGTTTCCTGCAGACCAGACCACATCTGCTGATCGGCTTCAGGCCATTCGTGCGGGTAGAGCTTGATGCGCGTCATGCCGTGCGCGCCTTGGTAAGGACATCGGCGTAGAGCTTGTAGCCTGCCCCTATCGGGTGGTCCGGTTTCAATCTTAGTGCATTACGTGTCTTGTCGCTACAGCTGGGGTGGCCGGCGAAGCGGCTCCGGATGGCGAAGCCGGCCACTGGATGGCCTCGGGAGCTGGCGGGCGATACCCTAGTAATGAGTGCGGGCGCTTGGTGTTGTAGTGGCGGCGCCAGCTCTCGATGATAATCTTCGCCTCAGCGAGGCTGTAGAATATCTCCCCGTTCAGCAGTTCGTCGCGGAGCTTGGAGTTGAAGCTCTCACAGTAACCGTTTTCCCAGGGGGACCCCGGCTCGATGTAGGCGGTCTGTGCGCCGACGGCGACGATCCATTCCCTCACCGCCTTGGCGATGAACTCCGGGCCATTGTCGGACCGTATATGATCCGGCACGCCGCGCAGGATGAAGAGATCGGACAAGACGTCGATGACGTCGGTCGATCGGAGCCTCCGGTCGACCCGGATTGCCAGGCACTCCCGGCTGAACTCGTCGATGAGATTGAGCATGCGGAACTTCCTTCCATCGTGGGTCCGGGCTTCGACGAAGTCGTAGGACCAGACATGGTTCGAACGCTCTGGCCGCAGACGGATGCATGACCCGTCGTTCAGCCAGAGCCGACCCTTCT
>NZ_JPKW01000035.1:309-5265 GCF_001887735.1 Paracoccus sp. SM22M-07 | reverse complement strand
GCTCGCGCATTTCGGGGGAAAACTTGTTCGTCGTCTTGATCATGATGCTCCATCCTGCTCAAGAGTTGGAGCCTCCGGAAAACCCGGCGCGGTTCAGTCCTTGAGTTTGTGACATTACCGTCTGGATACGAGGTAGAGTGTCGACTAGGTCGTGTTGACAAAAGGGATTCACACTGCGCCACCAGCGTGATTCAAGCTGGTATCTTTGATGGAGACCCGCGTGGCACGAGACCTGATGTCGGACGAGGAATGGAAGTTCTTTGAACGGTTCATCCTGACAGTCCGCGCCCGAACGGGCGCAAACCGATCAACCACCGCCTTGTTCTTGATGGCATTTTCTGGATCGCGCGCACGGGTTCTCCCTGGCGCGATCTGCCGGAAGAGTTCGGCAAGTGGTCAAGCGTCTACCGCCAGTTCGGGCGTTGGACGCGGGCGGGGCTCTGGGAGCAGATCATGGACGCCCTGAACGAAAGCGGCGCTGTCCGGCATGCACTGCAAATGATCGACAGCGCCGTGGTTCGCGCCCATCATCAGGCAGCGGGCGCCAAAGAGGAACCCCGCGACAGGGTTCTGGCCGTTCGCGTTGTGGCTTCACGACCAAGATCCACCTCCTCGTCNCCGTGGTTCGCGCCCATCATCAGGCAGCGGGCGCCAAAGAGGAACCCCGCGACAGGGTTCTGGCCGTTCGCGTTGTGGCTTCACGACCAAGATCCACCTCCTCGTCGATGCAGCAGGGCTGCCCATGAGGACGGAGATCACCGGGGGGCAAACTTCCGACTGTCTCGGCTTCGATCTGGTCATGGCCGACAATCTGCCGACACCGAGTGTCCTGCTGGCCGACCGAGGCTATGACACTGACAGCATTCGAAAATCCATGGGTAAACGCGATGTCTTGCTCGTCATCCCCATGCGCAAGTCCCGCAAAAAGTCGCATTGCCGTGGACCGATCACTCTACCGGCAGCGAACCCTGGTCGAACGGTGCTTCAACGAGCTGAAGAACGCCCGCCGTGTCGCCACCCGTTACGACAAGACCGCGGAGAACTTCCTGGGCTTCATCGACATCACGTCGATCAGGCTTTGGATCCGCCATTTGTCAACATGACCTAGTCAGCTTTTAAATCAAGGGCAGCGATATTAGCGAAATGATTGTGCCGCGACTGAACTGAAATACGAAAGAAGTGGCTTGAAGCAACCGTGACGAACCCTGTCGGTCAACGTCAAGATGTATACCTGACCCTCACATCAACGTTTTACTTAAGGCGCATGGTATACGCTTGGAATAAAAAATAGATGGTAGCCCGTGACAGATTTGAACTGCCGACCGACCCGGTGTAAACGGGACGCTCTACCACTGAGCTAACGGGCCACAGATTTCGCTTCTGACATCATCTTTGCTTGGCTTCAAGTGGGATGGCCACGAATTTGCCCTGCCTTTAAGCCAGTTGGTCGATGGTCCCTAAAGATAGACGATAGATGCAACCCTGTTGCATGTGGTTTTGACCGATATTTGCCAGTTTCGTTCCCGTTGCAACAGAAAGCAGCATGGCCAATGTCACGCCATGGGTGATGATGATCGTCGACTGATCAATGCTGTCAAGAAATTTCGTGCATCTTGCTCGCAGCGCGTCCAAACCTTCGCCTTCTGGGCAGTGATTATACCAATCCAGTGCATCTCCAGTGAATATTCGCGGATATCGCTTCCGCAGATCGACGACCTGACCGCCCGCAAATATGCCGATGCCAATTTCGGAAAGGCGCGGTTCGACACTCCAGGCGCGCCCTTGGAAGGCGATGGCGGCGGTCTGCACCGCCCTGCCCTGCGGGCTGCAAAGGCATATGCCACCGATCCCTTTCAGCAGCGTCGCCTGACGGTGCGCTTGTTCAACGCCCAGAGGCGTCAAGGGCGAATCCAAAATGCCTTGCAGGCGTCCCATGGCATTCCACTGGGTTTGCCCGTGTCGCATTAAATAGAGATCAGGAAGCATCATCGTCTGCGGGAAAACACAATTGCTGATAGTGGACAGTTATCTGGTAACGGTATGGGTAGAGGCAAACGAACACTTGTCGCAATCCCTAGAACCTAGGGACTCTTCTCTCCTGACGTTATTCTACGTTCATTTTCTCTTGTGGCAATTCCTCCGTGAGCACCCCTGAACTGGCCCCCGTTTCGCCCGGACACTTGTGCATAGCCATGGAGGCTCAGGCATATGCCTGAGGACGGGCTTATGTCTGAGATTGAGATCATCACCGATGGCGGTCGTCGGCGCCGCTGGACGGCTGCCGAGAAGCTGCGGATCGTGGAGGAGACGCTGGAGGATCACGCCGGCATTTCCATCGTTGCGCGGCGCAATGGCGTCGCACCCAACCTGGCTCGTATCGTTGGCGAAGGCTCATGCTCGAAGGAGGAGTGTCGCCGTGACCGAGGATGATGACGTCACCAGCAACAAGGTCGTGCGGCAGCTCGAGGATCGCATCCGCGAGCTTGAACGCCATCTCGGCGGCAAGACGCTTGAGGCCGGGATCCTGCGCGAGGCCTTGGACAAGTCACGCTCAGAAAAACCGACCTTGGATGCGCGGTCGCCGCTGACAGGCGGTTTCCGGTGAAGGTTGTGGCAGATATCCTTGGTGTGGCCCGCCCGAACCTGATCGATCGACTGAAGGGTAGGACGAAGCCGCGTCGGCGCTACCACAAGGCGCAAGACGCGGAGCTGATGCCGCGGATCGTTACGCTGGTGACGGCCCGCCCCACCTATGGCTGCCGTCGCATCACCGCGATCCTGAACCGCCAGCTGCGGTAAGAGGGCCTGGCACCGGTCAATCACAAAAGGATCTACAGGATCATGCAGTCCCATAGCCTGCTGCTGGCGCGGAGATATACGGAGCGGCCCGAGCATGTCCACGACGGCAAGGTGATCGTCATGCGCTCGAACCTGCGCTGGTGTTCGGACGGCTTCGAGTTCACCCGGCTCGGAACGGCGATATCGCCCGCGGTGCCTTCATCATCGACGCCCACGACCGCGAAATCATCGCCCGGCGTGCGGTGGTGAATGCCGGATCAGCGGGTCAGACATCCGCGACATCATGCTCGAGGCCGTCGAGCATCGCTTCGAGACATACCGTGCGCCTTCGGTCGTCGAGATGCTGACCGACAATGGCTCACCTTACATTGCCAAGGATACGCAGATCTTCGCCCGCCACCTTGGTCTGAAGCCTTGCTTCACCCCGGTCCGGAGCCCCCAGAGCAATGGCACGTCGGAGGCATTCGTGAAGACGCTCAAGCGCGACTACGTCCAAGTGACGCCGTTGCCAGACGCCCAAATCGTTCTCGGATTGATCGGAGGCTGGATCGAGGACTACAACGACACTCACCCGCATTCAGGGCTGAAGATGCGATCGCCCCGCGAGTTCATTGCAGCTCAAACCGAAACCGCCTGAGTGTCCGGTGAAACGGGGGCAAGACCAGCACCTCAGGCATGGTTGCGGAAGTCGGCATGAGGAGATGACGGCCCTTTCCCAGCTGAGGTCAGGCCACGCGTTCGATCTCGGCGGTGTCGATGGCGTTGACGCGGTTCATCGAGGCCACGCGGATAATGATCTTGGCTGTTTGGCGGACGGGGTCCCTCGAGGTGATCCGTCCGCCGAAGGATTTCAGGTTCCTCATCAGGTCCTCGACCTGACCGAGTGGCCGGGTTGCCGCCGGGATGTAGTTGCAGGGTGAGGCAGTGCCCGCCATTGGTCCGAGGACAATGGCGGGCGCGGCGGGGCAATCCTCTTTCCAGAGGCGGCCGTTTCTACGGATGAGAGCGAGGGCATGACTGCCACCGGTCCGCATGAATGCCCGAGCCACCGCGCGCGCGGATCGCCGAATGGCAACGGCGGGTGTCGAAGGCGCCATCACCGGTAACGGTGCCGACTTCCTGGTCGTTCGGGATATGGACCAGAAGATCAGGGAGCACGGGTCTGTCGCCCTCGTAGGCAGGGGTGAGGATGCCGCTGGTCACCGTGTCCATCACCAGCCTCTCTTGTTCATCGGGCTTGCGCGGCCGCGCCGGGGCCACGGTCCCTCCTCACCCCAAGACCTTGATCCCGGCGCCATCGACCAGCAGGTTTAGGAGGTCCGGGACTGGCCAGTCCAGACCAGCCATTTCGGGGAGGCTGGCGCCCATTTCGGTCATTTGCCGAAGCGGCAAACCGAAGAGCCCATTGATTGTAAAAAAAATGGATGGTGCTGTCACAGAAGACACGCGGACGTCCGGGGTTGACTGCCTTCGGCGCAAGCCAGCCCATGTCACGGCCCAGCCAGACGAGCAGAGATCCGCGTCGTTCTAGGATTTCCAGTTCGTCATACAGTGGCGCGCAGGTTCGGGATTGCTCATGGCAGGCTCTTGACCCGCCAGATTTACGTCGTGAACCCCGGAAGCTGGGTCGTGTTGACAAATGGCGGATCCGAAGCCTGATCGACGTGATGTCGATGAAGCCCAGGAAGCTCTCCGCAGTCTTGTCGTAACGGGTGGCGACACGGCGGGCGTTCTTCAGCTCGTTGAAGCACCGTTCGACCAGGTAGCGCAGCCGGTAGAATGATCGGCCCACGCCAATGCGACTTTTTCGTGATTTGCGCATGGGGATGACGGGCAAGACATCGCGTTTATCCATGGATTTTCGAATGCTGTCAGTGTCATAGCCTCGGTCGGCCAGCAGGACACTCGGTGTCGGCAGATTGTCGGCCATGACCAGATCGAAGCCGAGACAGTCGGAAGTTTGCCCCCCGGTGATCTCCGTCCTCATGGGCAGCCCTGCTGCATCGACGAGGAGGTGGATCTTGGTCGTGAAGCCACAACGCGAACGGCCAGAACCCTGTCGCGGGGTTCCTCTTTGGCGCCCGCTGCCTGATGATGGGCGCGAACCACGGTGCTGTCGATCATTTGCAGTGCATGCCGGACAGCGCCGCTTTCGTT
>NZ_JPKW01000035.1:0-263 GCF_001887735.1 Paracoccus sp. SM22M-07 | reverse complement strand
GTCGCGGGGTTCCTCTTTGGCGCCCGCTGCCTGATGATGGGCGCGAACCACGGTGCTGTCGATCATTTGCAGTGCATGCCGGACAGCGCCGCTTTCGTTTAGGGCGTCCATGATGTTCTCTCAGAGATCTGCCCGCGTCCAGCGTCGGAACTGGCGGTAGCTGGTCTGCCCCCTGAAAAGTGGTCCTCCCTGAGGTATGGCTTTTGAGCCATTTGGAGGATGCAGGAATGCCCCAGAAAAAGCACAAGCCGGAGGAGATCGTC
>NZ_JPKW01000034.1:2533-12236 GCF_001887735.1 Paracoccus sp. SM22M-07 | reverse complement strand
ATCTCCTCCGGCTTGTGCTTTTTCTGGGGCATTCCTGCATCCTCCAAATGGCTCAAAAGCCATACCTCAGGGAGGACCACTTTTCAGGGGGCAGACCACAGCCGCACCGCGCGTTCGCGCACACTAGGGGAAAACTTGTTCGTTGTCTTGCTCATGATGCTCCACCTTACTCAGGAGTTGGAGCCTCAGGCAAACCATGTACGGTTCAGCCATTATAGCCATCGACTTATAGATAGATATTTACTGCCGCAAACGGCTCAAGTTACGCTTCGGCAACAATAGATATTTAAACGGTGCAGGGCTTGACGGAACGCGTGTCAAGGAGACACCGTAGGACCGTATTTTACATGCGATCTCGAAAATGAACTTTATAACAACGGCGGACGCTACCCCCCATGCCGCATCACTGATCGAGGGGATGCGTGATTTTGGCTATACCCTTGAAACCGCCATGGCGGACGTGATCGACAACTCGATCACCGCGGGAGCAAGCACGATACATATCCTGGCCGACACGATCTCGGAAAATCCTTGGATCGCGATCAGGGACGATGGCTTCGGAATGCAGAAGGACGAGCTCATCGAAGCGATGAGGCCCGGCACGCACAATCCTTTGGCAGAGCGCGAAACGCACGACCTCGGTCGCTTCGGCCTTGGCCTCAAGAGCGCGAGCTTCTCGCAGTGCAGGATGCTGACCGTGATCAGCCGCAAGGATGGTCGAATGAATTCGGCCACCTGGGATCTGGACGAGGTATCGAAAACGAACCGATGGGAGGTTCTCGTCGAGGAGGAACCTGCCCTTCAGCCAGCCACGGAGGGGCTGGGCGATCACGGAACGGTCGTGATTTGGAGAAAGCTGGATCGCCTTTCCACCAACTACAGGGACGACTCGGTGAAGCGGGCGGCGGAGATCAATGCAGCGCTTTCGGGCGCTGAACATCATTTGCGGCTCTGCTTCCATCGTTACATGGAGGGAGCACGGCCCCAGCTACGGCTCTTCCTAAACGGACGCAGGTTGAATCCCCTCGACCCCTTCGCAAGCCGACATATGGCCACGCAGATTGGCGAGGAGGAACGGCTTCCGCTTACGAACGGAGAGGTTGTCACCCAGTCCTTCACCATCCCGCACCACGGGCGGGTCACCAAGGCCGAGTGGGAGGAACTTGGCGGGCCGGAGGGTCATCTGCGTGCACAAGGTTTCTACGTCTATCGAGAACGCAGGCTTATCATTGCCGGCGGGTGGCTGGGCTTGGCGCGAGCCACGGAGCTGACCAAGCTGTCCCGTGTCCGAGTCGACATCCCGAACACGATGGATGCGGATTGGAAAATCGACGTCCGCAAAGCCTCGGCACAGATGCCGCCCGTCGTCCGTGAACGCCTGCGAAGGATTGTAGAGCGAATGCAGGGCACCTCAAAGCGGACCTATCAGCGACGCGGGCGAAAGCTTACCGACGAAGCCAATCTGCCTCTCTGGAGCAGATTCCAGCGGGATGGCGCCATCGTGTATCGACCGAACGCCGATCACCCCGCCATCTCGGGTTTCCTGCAATCGTTGCCAGAGGAGTTTCGCAACGGCTTTCGAACGTGCGTCAAGCTACTGGGTGCAGGCCTCCCCATGCCCGCGCTTCATGCCGACATGCTTGGTGGCGCGGAGAAGGTGCAGGCCGAAAGGACGGAGTTCGAGGAGATCGCCGAATCCGTCGATCAGGCGGTCGGGACACTGCTTTCGACAGGGATGTCAGAAAACGACGTCCTTCAGGTTCTATGCTCCACGGAACCGCTCACGCATCACAGGGAAAGCGTTCGTGCGCTCATCGCCGGACGAGAGGTGAACCGATAATGACTTCTCAACTTGCACATCTCGACTCGGTGATCTCCCAGTCCCTCGCGCATCAGCGTAAGACCGGTGTGGAACTCCGCGAGATGATCTCCAGCTTCAACACGCTGCTTGGAGTAGGTGCCGACGGTGCCTCGCTCGAGCTGCTCGCGAAGGATATCGAGAGCCGTTTCAGCGTCTCCATGGGCCTCGGTGCCATGGTCGACGACGCGAACTTCGTTCCTTGGCTCGACGATGCCAAGGCTTCCATCACGCCCTTCTACTGGGAGCGATACAAAAAGCTACTTCTCAAGAACGGACTTCCGCAAGATGTCGTCACCGGCACGGACGCAATCACCGACCGTATTCTAGGCCGGCTTGGCAACCCTAGGCTCGAGGAGCGCTGGGACAGGCGTGGCATGGTCGTGGGCCATGTTCAGAGTGGGAAGACGGCCAACTACACCGGCCTGATCTGCAAGGCGGCCGATGCAGGGTATCGCCTAATCATCGTCATCGCGGGCATCCACAACAACCTGCGCAACCAGACCCAGGAACGCATCGACGAGGGCTTCATCGGTCGAGATACGGGCCGGGCAAGGCAGAAGGGCGACCACACCATCGGGGTCGGCCTGTTCGACGACAGGAAGGTGCCGGTAAGCCTGACCAACACCAGAAGGGATTTCCACAAGGACACGGCTTCGTCGAACACCAGTCAGATCGACTCCTACAAGGTGCCCGTGGTGCTGGTCATCAAGAAGAACCCGAGCACCCTTAAGAATTTGCTCGACTGGCTAAAGGACAACAGCGCAACGGGTCATGATCAGATGATCGATCAGCCCATGCTTCTGATCGACGATGAGGCGGACAACGCTTCGATCAACACCAAGTATGCCAAGGAGGAGGTCACCAAGATCAACGGGCAGATCCGTGATCTTCTGGCGACCTTCAACCGCAGTTGCTATGTCGGATACACCGCCACGCCCTTCGCGAACATCTTTGTCGATCCGGACCAGTATGACGACGCGCTGAAGGAGGACCTTTTCCCGAAGCACTTCATCATCGGGCTGGATGCGCCCAGCAACTACTTCGGTGCCGGGAAGGTCTTCATCGACGGCTTGCCGGAAGACGGCCCTCCGGTATGGCTCCGCCACATCAGGGACAACGAGGATCTGCTTCCGATCAAGCACAGGATCGATCAGGACATGTCCGAGTTGCCCCCGTCCCTTGACGCTGCGCTTCGAGCCTTCCTATTGGCACGGACGATCCGCAATCTGCGTGGACAGGCCTCGAAGCACTGCTCGATGCTGGTCAACGCCAGTCGATTCACGTCGGTCCAGGGTCGCATTCGCAACCGCATCCACGAACGCCTTGTCACCATCCAGAACGCCGTCCGCATCAATGGATCGCTTGGGAAAGCAGGCTTGGCGGACCCGGAGATCTCAGCTCTCCGAGACGTGTGGCTGAAAGAGTATGCCGGTTGCGGATTCGAGTGGGAGAAGATCCAGGCAGCGCTGCTCGAGGCCATCGCCTCGGCAAAGGTGGTCGAGGTCAACAGCCGCGGCAACGGGCTCGACTACGGCTCCAGCGGCGAGACGGGGCAGACCGTCATCGCGGTGGGGGGCTTCTCGCTCTCGCGGGGCCTCACCCTCGAAGGGTTGACGGTCACATGGTTCCTAAGGAACACGATGATGTATGACACGCTCATGCAGATGGGCCGCTGGTTCGGGTATCGCGGAGGCTACGAGGATCTGTGCCGCATCTGGATGCCAGAAGAGGCCATCGACTGGTATTCCCACATCGCGGAGGCCACCGCCGAACTTCATCTTGAACTGAAGAACATGGAGAGCGCGAAGCTGACGCCTGCAGATTTCGGCCTAGCCGTCCGCAGTCACCCGAGCGCGCTTCTGGTCACTGCGCGCAACAAGATGGGTTCGGGCCAGAAGGTGGTCAATGTTGGTCTTTCCAATGCCTGGGTCGAGACTGCCAAGCTGGGAGTGAAAGACGCTCCCGACAACATGGATGCGGCCAAGCGGTTCCTCGACGAGCTGTCTCGGTCCGGCCATCTGCCGGACGATGACCGCAAGGTCACCGGCGGCTTCCTGTTCGAGGAGGTGCCCGCAAAGCACGTCCTAGACTTTCTCGCGGCATGGAAGAACCACGAGGCGGCATTCTTGACGCAGACCAAACCGATACGCTCATACATCAATGATCGTGTCGAGGACGAGCTGGAGCACTGGGACGTTCTTGTCGCCAGCGTGAAGGGGGACGGCAAGCCGTTCGAGCACGGAGCTTGGGTGATCGGACCACAGATGCGCAAGATTGGCTTGGAAGACCTGAAACAGGACTTGCTGTCGATCGGCGACAAGAAGGCCAGGATCGCTTCCCGCGGCGTTGAGAAGATCGGTGTCGATGCCATCGCCGCCAAGCAGGCCGAAGACAAGTATCGCAAGGAATACCCGGGCAAGGTCAACGAGCAGACCGGCAAGGTCAACTATCCTGACAGCATCTACCGAAGGGTGCGCGAACGCCCGCTCTTCGTGCTGCAGATCGTGAAGATTCGGGAAGATAGTTATGAAGGTCCGGATGGGCAGTCCAAGGAACTGCCTGCGAACTTCCCACAAAGCCCCGTCGTCGGTTGGGGGATGAGCCTGCCAACATCGGCGGTGCCGGGCGTCCGCGTCGAGTATGTCGTGAACACGCAAAAGTTCCGCGAACTCTTCGGGGAAGACGATGAAGCCGATGAGGACGAAGTGTCCAATGTCTGAAACGCCTTGGGACAAGCTTCAGCCTGACACCGGCATCCGCGTGGACGGCCGCGGCAGGCACGACATCTTCTGGGTTCGGATGCCCGACCGCACGCCGGGGCTGATCATGAAGCTCTCGGATCATGTCGAAGAGATTCACCCGCTGCCGAAGTTAAAGAACCTCTCTCTGTCCTATCGGCATGTGGATGGCAGCAATACGCTGTGTCTGACGCTGACCGACAAGGCTCAGGTCGATATTTTCGAAGCGCTGTGTCGCGACGTCATTGACGCGGCCGAAGCTGCCGACACCGTTCAGTCGGCGCTGTCCAAAGCTGTTCAGCGCACCTGCCGTTGGCATCATCTGCTGCGCGGCGGAAGTCCCGAGGGTCTGACAATCGAAGAGCAGCGTGGACTGGTGGCAGAACTCGCTGTTCTTAGAGAGCTCGCAGTGGAGTTAGGTCCAAGGGCGGCCATCGAAGCGTGGAAGGGGCCCGAGGGAAGCCCAAAGGACTTCGAGACATTCGTGGTCCATGTCGAGGTGAAGGCCCGCAGAGGAGCCGCCAACGCGAAGATAGCAATATCATCCGAAGCGCAGCTTGAGGCTGTCCCTGGGTTTGACCTGTATCTCAAGGTATTGGACGTCGACACGGCGATCGCCCCTGCGGGGCCGACGCTCGCAGATCATGTTGCCGAGACAGGGCTTAAGTTTCATTCCGATCCCACCGCGATGTCGCTTTGGGAACAACGTTTGATCGCAGCAGGCTATCGCGACGAAGAAGTCGACTCGTCGCGGTCATGGAAGATCGGAACATCTCGCACCTATCGTGTTGCGGACGGTTTTCCTCGGATCACGTCTCCTCTGCCCCCAGGGGTCTCAAACGTGGGATATTCGATCGATTTGCATGTCTGCGCACCATATCAGGTCGCGGACGATATTTTTCTTTGTAGCTAGGATTTCATGATGTCGGATCTCGAGGAGTTCCACAAATCTTTCATTGCGGACATTCAAGGCGATGCAGACGCTTTGGGCACCTATGCTCAGGAAGCGTTCTTCGAACGCATAGGCGATATTCTGACTGAAGCAGGAGAAGTCGAACAGGCCGACTATGCTCACTATAGAGGCATCGGCAAAAGAGGGGTCCAGCTTCAAGTCACCGGTTCTGGTGGCGATCCGGACGAGTCCGACGGCGTTCTGGCACTCATACTTTGTGACTTCCAGATAACGCCAGAACTCCGCACAACTCGAGGCGCCGACCTGAAGGCTCAGTTCGGAAAACTTCTTGATTTCCTCCGCCACGCCATAAGCGAGAAGTTCAGAAACGCGATCGAAGAGGTCAGCTTGGGAGCAGGCCTTGCCGACATGATCGCAACGCGGTGGGAAAAGATCGTCAAGATCAAGCTGATCTATGTCACGAACTCGGACAATCGCGCTCGCGTAGATGCTATGCCCGCGGGCGAGATTGACAGCAAGGCTCTGACTTACAATGTTTGGGATCTGAAGAGGCTCCGCGGGTTCGTCGAGCAGGGCAAGGCCCGTGCGGACATGACTATCAGATTCAGCGAACAGTTCGGATGCGGGGTCCCCGTCTTGAAAGCCTCGGGAACGGATGCGACCTTAGAGAGCTACATCGCAGTCATTCCCGGCAGGCAACTTGCCGATATCTATGATGTCTGGGGCGCGCGCCTGCTGGAATCGAACGTGCGCAGTTTTCTCCAGGGGAAAGGAGGGGTCAATCGTGGCATCCGCAAGACCATCCTGGAAGAACCTCACATGTTTCTCAGCTACAACAACGGACTTGCCGCGACAGCCGAAGAGGTCGAAGTCGAGCAGACGGATCAGGGTTTGATCCTGAAATCCGCAGCCAATCTTCAAATCGTGAACGGGGGGCAGACCACGGCTTCCCTGCATGCAGCCTCGAGACTTCCCAATGCCAACATGGACGACATCTTCGTCCAGATGAAGCTGAGCATCGTTCCCAGCGTCTTGTCCGAGAACGTCGTCCCTCGCATCTCGGAATATGCGAACAGTCAGAACAAGGTGAACGCAGCGGACTTCTTCGCGAACCACCCGTTCCACATCAGGATCGAAGAACTTTCTCGCAAGCTTCTCGCGCCATCGGGAGAGCAAGGCTATCGAGAAACAAAATGGTTCTACGAGCGGGCCCGGGGACAGTATGCGGACGCGCGATCCAAGATGACCGTCACTGAACGGAGTAAGTGGGACGCCGAGTTCCCCCGATCGCAATTTTTCACCAAGACCGATCTGGCCAAGTTCGAAAACACTTGGGGCGGGCAGCCTCATATCGTCAGTCAAGGCGCTCAGAAGAACTTCGGCGCTTTTGCGCGGTCGATCGAGAAAGTCTGGGGCCGAAGCGGCGATCGGATCGACGACGCCTGGTTCAGGCAACTGATCGCGAAAGCGATAATCTACCGAAAGCTCGAGAAACTGGTCTCGGGCGCCCAGTGGTATGAAGGCGGCTATCGTGCCAACATCGTGACCTATGCGATTGCAAAGGTGGCCGCCGACGTCAAAGAGCGGGACAAAGCGATTGACCTGGCACGAATCTGGCGGGCTCAAGATCTACCCGCGGGGCTTGAGGAAGCCCTGCTGATCGCAGCGGCGGAAGCGCAGAATACGATCACGACCCCACCGGCAGGGGTGCGAAACTTGAGCGAGTGGGCCAAGAAACAAGCATGCTGGGAGCAGTTCAGGAAGCACAAGTTGGCCTACCCGGAGGATCTCGAAGACTTGTTGGTCGATCCCGAAGAAGTAAGGGATGCGGTGCAAGACGAGCGGAACGACCGCAAACTGTCGGAGGACGTTGCGGATCAAGTTCGGGTTCTTGAACTGGGCGCGGTCTTCTGGGCGGAAGCACAGGCATGGGGTCGAAAGCGTCGCCTCCTAAGCCCGACCGAGTTCAGCATATTGGGCATCTGCGCCAAAATCCCCGCGAAACTACCGACCGAACGACAGACGACAATGGCGATCTCCGTCCTCGATCGCCTTGAAAGAGAAGGCTTCCGAAGCAGCGCCGCTGCCGAATAACTTTCTCAGGGCAAGATACCACGCAACGCCTTCGCAATCCGCCACGCCAAATAGGGAGGGACGGCGTTGCCGACCTGATGATACTGCTTGGTTCGCGGTCCGCAGAAAAAGTAGTTGTCGGGGAAGGTCTGCAACCTAGCGGCTTCTCGCACCGTCAACGACCTGCACTGCATCGGGTCGGGATGAATGAAATAGTGCCCATCCTTCGATATGTGGCTGGTGACGGTGCTGGAGGGGCGGATCGCTGCCTGAGTTCGGAAGCGATCCGCGAAGTTCCCGGTTTCGCGGTTCCGGTGTTCTGGCTGCAGCCAATCCGGAAACTCGGCCAGCTTGGGCGAACGCCCTGTGGCTTCGGTGAAAGCAGAAGAAAAGAGATAGCGCCCGAGATCCTCGCGGATATGCCCCCTCGTTTCATGATGCGAAAGCTCAAGAAGACGTGGATCGGCCAGCCATTCTCTCAGGGGGTTGTCGCTTTCAAACGTAGGAAGAGAGCGGACGATACGGTCCACCGGCAACGCGTTCGATCGTGCAACTCGACGCAGGATCTGAACAATGCCTTCAGGCAGTGTGTCCAGTGCCGTAATACGCTCTGCGTGATCGCGGACAGCCGCCTGCCATGCGGATGCGCCATCTTGCGAGGAAAGACCACTGCGCAGTGGTGGAATACCTCGCAGTGCCGCTGCCACGGTCATCGTCGGTGATCGGGCGAGCAACGGCTGCGGGTGCTTTCTGGGATCTGCCAAATCGCTTCGGATGCCGACGATGATGACGCGATGCCTGGCTTGCGGGACGCCGTATTCCTCTGCCTTGACAAGAAAATCCACTGCTGCAGCACGCGAACCATCTTGGGGCGCCCCGACTGCCAAGGGGATCAGGCGATAGCCGTCTGCGGCTTCTTCCAAGTCGTTTAAGACCCGCCCGAAAATCCCACCGCCATCCACCTTGCTCGAAAGCATGCCCTTGACGTTTTCCATCACGAACGCCGCCGGCCTGAGCCGTTGAAGGATTCGAACGTATTCCCGATAAAGGTAATGCCTTTCGTCCTTCTCGGCGACGTATCCGGTCTTGCCCTTGTTGCGCGAGCGTCCGGCAAGCGAATAGGCTTGGCAAGGTGGACCGCCGATCAGAATGGTGTTCCCGTCGAACCTTTCACGAGTTTCGTCCAAGATGGGGGCGATGCACTCAAATACGCCCTCCTCACCCAGAACGAGCTGCTTGACCTCATCGCATGCTTTCCGCCACGCTTTCGGGTAACGCGTCAGCATATCGTCGAATGAAATGCTGCCTCGCATTGCTTCGTAGTATTCCGTCGGGAACCCGTCCTCGAAAGATCTCAGAAAGGATCGGAGCCGCAGGGTGGCAATCGCATGCTGATCCATCTCGATCGACATGCGTATCTTCATCGGCGCCCCCTCGTCCTTGCCTGCTTGGGAAAAACCTTCGCCTAGGCCGCCGGGCCCTGCGAACAGATCAATGATTCCGTAGTTGAGCGCCATGGCATCCCTCGCTTTCAAGGCGCTAATAGCCCATAACTTTCGATCTGATCCAGGTCGAAAAGACAGATTAGGTTACCCATATCCCTTGAATGACCGACATCATGGATCCCCAAACGCGCTCCGCGCTCATGGCTCGTATTAAAGGGCGCAACACAAAACCGGAGTTGATAGTGCGAAGGTCCCTGCACACATCAGGGTTCCGCTTTCGCCTCAATGTCAGGAAGCTGCCGGGATCACCGGACATCGTTCTGCCCAAGTGGCGTATTGCCATCTTCGTCCACGGCTGCTTCTGGCATCGACATCCAGGATGCCGCAAAGCGACTACGCCGAGCACTAACGCAGACTTCTGGGACAACAAATTCCGAGCAAACGTCCATCGAGACAAACGCGCTTTGGCGGAGTTGGCCTCTTTGAACTGGAGAACTGCCATCATCTGGGAATGCGCGCTAACCAGCAAACACGCTGCCGGAGCGATTGATCAGCTGGTCCGATCCATACAAGACTGCGAGGTGGAACACTTTGTCATTGGCGGTTTCGATACGAAGACAATAAAACAGCCCAGTCATTGAACCAAAAGCTCTTCGGCAAACCGGGGGGGGGG
>NZ_JPKW01000034.1:0-2479 GCF_001887735.1 Paracoccus sp. SM22M-07 | reverse complement strand
GGGGGGGGGGCAATTGGTCGATCGTCCCGAAGCCTGTTTGCGTATCGAATGCAGGCTCATCCAAGTTGCAGAACCGACCGTTGGAGATCTGACGTTGATCGAAAGACGTTCTGGTGGCCTTAAGAGCTGACTGGAACTTAGCCAAGCTCATTCAACGGACCCCACTTTGCTGCCGTTCCCCGCCGGGGCATAGTTTCCATCAATTGCGAAAAAGAACGCCATCCCGCCCGACAGAGGCGTTCATGAGACGTATAGGCATAATGTAAGAACATAGGAACATCATGCCCATCCCTCTCGCCTCTAAACTCCCCTATTCCCGCGCATCGAACTGCCTGCCTGGCGTCCTGCAGTATGAACCATTGGCGCTGAGCAACACGCAGCGGCGCTTGAAGAACCGGACCGCGCTCGTGCCCATCTTGAACTTGGATGAGTATCGCTTCCGCACAGTCATCGACTGGATAGAGTTCCGCGTTCAACTTGCACGGCCGACCCAAGCATAACATGTCCAAGCAGTGTTGCGCCGCTTTCTTGCCCGGGACAGCTTCATTGATCCGGAAGATAAGGCCGGCGGCAACGTATTCACCGCGTGCACGATCAAGGTTCAAGAACCTCCAAGCTTCGCGCTAATCAATACCATTCATCAAGACCTGTATGATAAGCTCGGAGAAGCCACCAGCGCGCGCGTGACGGGCCTTGAGATCAGCGTTGACGCCTATGTGGACGAGAACACTGACGCAAGCCGGAGACGCCTCCTAGGCGCTCTGCAGCGGACCGTCTGGACGTCTCGGGACATCTGGGCAAACCCGGACAGTCGGCTGCGATCTATCTGGAAAAAAGAAAGCAACGGTGTCCAAAAACTGCTGCCGGAACTTCAACATGACGACACACGTGGGAGGCGGGCCAACTCCGAACACCACCGAGCACCTTTCGTTGACGCCACCATGTATCTCGGCGCCCGGGACGATGAGGTGATGCTGCGGCTGATGGAGAAGATAAAGGACCGTCAGCGGCTCGACGGGAGCTATGATGACCTGGACGAACCTTCGAAGCGGGTCAGGATCGAAGTGACGTTGAAAGGGTCAGAACTCCCGTCGATCGGGATCACTGACATTGCCTCACTCCGCCACCTGAAGCTGACGACGATGCAAGGGAGATACTTCCAGTTCAAACTACCTACGTTCAAGCAAGAAGTGGACCGTGGTCTGTCCGGTGCCTTGCAAGTGTTTCAAGAGGAAGAGCGCGCCAGAGTATTTCATGCAACCGGCGTCATGGGCTTGTCAGTCATGGACAGTGCAGTGGCCTTGCAGAGAAGAAGGTCGTGGCCGGGCGTTCGAAAGAACCTCAAGTCCATGAACCGCAAGGGTCAGCGGACGCAGATCCCGCGGCTCGCTGCGCCCTTCGTTGCCTATGAGTGGTTGAACAAGAAGGGCAGCTTGGCGCTCCGTAACCTCCAGAAGCGTGAGGATCGGTCGTGGTCGAAGATGGCAGCACAGGGTATAGGACGACAAGGAGAAGGTAGAGCAACAAACGCCTATATTTGCAGTTAGTAGGCCGAGCGCGCCTGCGAGACCTCAAGAGGATAGCAAACGCAGGCTGCGGGGGTCATGCGCATCTGATGTCGGTCAACGCAGATGGTCTAAGAAACTTGCTTATTCTCTTGTTCGCCGCGACGCCAGAAGACGCAAGAGGGCGCAGAAGGTCAGTCCATCATCTAGGCACCGGGAATCTTGTGACCGCCGAGATGGCGGGCGGCCGGCAGCTAGCGATATTGCCGCGGTCATCTTTACCCGCCCCCGGCTTCCACCTTTTCGATCGCTTATGGCCAAGGACACGTCCAGGTTTGGTCAACGCTATCGGCTGATCATGGCGACTATTTGCTACTGACAGCCGCCAAGCCAGATCGCCTATCTGCGATCCATTGGCCATCGCCAAGAAAAGCAGATTAGTCCCGAGTTCTTGAACGGCTCTGCCTTATAATATCTGTCCGTTCGGTTCGTCATGTGTCCGTCCAGATCGAAAACCACTGTTCCCGAGACATTTGCCATCTTATCGTTTCGATTTGATTTCGACGGATTTCGTTTCAGTTGGGATATAATATGTGCCGCGGTCCATGCCGCATCCCCGTCCAAAACCGTTTTGCGGCGTTGATTTTGTCTCACCTATGTTAGGTTACGCACGTCGCTCCAGCATTTGCTGGTCGAAAACGTTACATCTCCGGCCAAGCTGACCGCGATATGTTACATGTCGGTGGTTGTTTTGAGCGTTTTTGGGCAGCATATGTTCCAATCAAGGGGTCGGATATTACATTAGAGAGGTCTAATGTAACATTTTCGAGCGCCAATGTTACGTTGTAATGACCATGCGCTCATCAAGCGTAGGGAGCTGGTCTGCCCCCTGAAAAGTGGTCCTCCCTGAGGTATGGCTTTTGAGCCATTTGGAGGATGCAGGAATGCCCCAGAAAAAGCACAAGCCGGAGGAG
>NZ_JPKW01000033.1:0-9830 GCF_001887735.1 Paracoccus sp. SM22M-07 | reverse complement strand
ATCTCCTCCGGCTTGTGCTTTTTCTGGGGCATTCCTGCATCCTCCAAATGGCTCAAAAGCCATACCTCAGGGAGGACCACTTTTCAGGGGGCAGACCAGTATTATTCATCAAACACTTCACTTGCTAACTTCTTTATGCTATTTTTTATTTATGCGCCTCAATCAATTTTTGTTGTCTCGACAGCTGAAATTGGTGGGTTAGACGTATCATTCTACATCGGCGTCGGTCCTACCCCCCAACAACGAGGGTCGCCCATTGACATCGGCGGAATTTCTATAATTGTTGTTTTTCTTCGAAAAATATATTATTCCTAGTATATTTAAAATGGTTCGCATCATCATTTACTTTCGCGAATGGTTGACTTATGTAGATCAGTTTTTCAAATATGAATGCTAGCAGTATAAATTATAAAATAATATTCATTAATCGTTCAAGAATTAGAAAAAATTCAAGTCCCGGCACTGTAATAGAAGATCAAACGGACTGTGTATAGGGTGCGGGTTCAGGATTCACCGCTCACGCACTGGATCACCGCCTGATGGATAAAAAAAGACAATTTTCAAATCTGCCGCAATTAATCATAGCAGCCCGGCGCCTCTAGGGGATCCATTCATGAGCCAGCTCAAATTTTTGCCACTAAAAGTTTTTTTTGAGGATGATAACACTTTTTGCGAAAACGATTCTCAAGGCCAATCGATAGGAACACTATGACAAGCCTTCTAGGGTCAAAGGGTACCGAAAATTTAAATGAAAGCAGTGCAATGATAGAAAATCAAAGCAGACAGCGCCGAGAGGCCGAAATTGCCTTCGATAAAACTAAATCTCCGCGGAATGCTCGCGACCGTGCATTTGACGATATCGATGCCAAGCGAATTGCCGGTGAAGAAAAGACTGCGAGATTACGCGAAGCTCGGCTATCGAGGCAAGCCACCCACAAAGCAAGTCATATGGCCAAGCCAGCATTGAAAAATGCTAAGAGGCGCTAATGCCCTGCCATTGAACTTCGTTCGATTTCAAATTCAAGTTCTTGGCTAAGAATTCGTGACCAAGCGTTCAGTCCCGTCATCAGGTGGATCGGATTTAGAATGAATCTGTCTGACCTGAGTTTCCCGATCTTGCAGATGTATTTATAGATCGTGAGCTCGCCAAGGGTCTTGCGCCAGCGCGCGAAATTGTCGGTGGCTACGAAGTCGGTGAGATGAACGCGAAGCTGAATGTGGTCGTCATGAAAGCGTTTGACGGTCGCGTCCATGTTTGTTCGGTTCATCCGCTCAACCTAACCAGCCGCAAATCGTTCAAGCCTCCTCTTTACACGTTCCTTACGAGACCCTCCGCAATTACGCATAGCCTCCTTACGCCGCCTTTGGTGATCGTCCACGCGACACAACACGAAGGTGACGCATGTCCGACATCATCTATCTCGCTCTCGGCGCGGCCGGGTTTCTGGCCTTCATGGCCGGGACCCGCGCGCTGACGCGCCTGTGACGGAGGTACAGATGTTCGATCTGATCCTCGGCCTCGCCGTTGCAGCGGGGCTTCTTGGCTATCTTGTCGTGGCGCTAATGCGCCCCGACCGGTTCTGAGGGCGCAGCCATGCCGACAAGCTATCTCGTCCTCATTCTCTACTGTGCTGCCACGATCAGCCTCGCCTGGTTGCTGGCGGGCTACATGCACCGCGTCTTTACCGGTCAGCGCGTCTGGTTGAGCACTATCATCTCCCCCATCGAGCGCGGTTGCCTTGCCGCCGCCGGACCGGCCGCCACGCGCGCGCAGGGCTGGGCGACTTATGCCATAGCGGTGCTTGCGTTCAACCTGGCCGGCTTTGTCTTTCTTTATCTCGTCCTGCGCCTGCAGGGGATGCTGCCATGGAACCCCGAAGGGATCGGGCCGATGTCCGCCGATCTGGCCTTCAACACCGCAGTAAGCTTCGTCACCAACACCAACTGGCAGGCTTACTCTGGCGAAGTGCAACTGAGCTATCTGGCCCAGATGGTCGGGCTGACGGTGCAGAACTTCGTTTCAGCCGCGACCGGGATGGCGGTGGCCGTTGCCGTGATCCGGGGTTTCGTCGCCGAGGGCGACGCGCGGGTCGGCAACTTCTGGACCGACATGACGCGCGCGGTGCTCTACGTTCTTCTGCCGATCTCGATCCTGGCAGCCGCGCTGCTGATCTGGCAGGGCGTGCCGCAATCGCTTGGCGCCTATATCCGCGCGACGACGCTGGAGGGCGCCAGTCAGGTCATCGCGCAGGGTCCTGCGGCCAGCCAGATCGCCATCAAGCAGCTGGGCACCAATGGCGGCGGCTTCTTCGGCGTCAACTCGGCCCATCCGCTGGAAAACCCGACGATCCTGTCGAACATGGTCCAGTCGGTGCTGATCCTGCTGATCCCGGTCGCCTTCTGCTTCCTCTTCGGTCGCATGGTCCAAGACCGGCGCCAAGGCTGGGCGATCTTTGCTGCCATGGGCGTGCTGTTCGTCGCGGGCCTCTTGCTGATCAACGGCTTCGAGCAGGCGGGCAACCCGATGCTGACCGATCTGACCGGCATCACCGGCCCGAACATGGAGGGCAAGGAGCTCCGCTTCGGCGCCACGCTCTCGGCGCTTTGGGCACAGGTGACGACGGCGGCTTCGAACGGGTCCGTCAATGCGATGCACGACAGCTTCATGCCGATGTCGGGCCTTGTGATGCTGCTGAACATGCAGATCGGCGAGGTGATCTTCGGTGGCGTCGGCGCAGGCTTCTACGGCATGCTGCTCTATGTCGTGATGGCTGTGTTCCTGGCCGGGCTGATGGTCGGACGCACACCGGAATATCTGGGCAAGAAGGTCGAGGGGCGCGAGGTGACGCTGGCCGTCCTAGCCTTCCTGTCGATGCCGCTTGGCATCCTGGTCTTCGGGGCGCTGTCGGCGGTCGTGCCGGCGGGGCTGGCGGCGGTGCAGGATGCGGGGCCCCATGGCCTGTCCGAGATCCTCTATGCCTACAGCTCGGCCACGGGGAACAACGGCTCGGCCTTTGCGGGCTTCGGGGCGGGTGCACCCTTCCACACCACGCTGCAGGGCATCGCCATGCTGCTGGGGCGCTATGCGATCATCATCCCCATGCTGGCCATCGCCGGATCCTTGGCGACGAAACGCCCGGCACCTGCCACGGCGGGGACCTTTCCGACCCACGGCCCGCTTTTCGTGACCCTTCTGGTCATCACCGTCCTGATCCTGGGCGCGCTGACCTTCTTCCCGGCCCTCGTTCTGGGCCCCATCGCCGAGCATGTATCGATGCTGGGCGGGCAAAGCTTCTGAGGCGGAACCATGAGAAAATCCACACTTCCCCTGCCGTCCATGACGGCCCTCGCCCCGACGGCGGCGCGTCAGGCGCTGGTCAAGCTGGCGCCCCGGACCCTGATCCGCAACCCGGTCATCTTCGCGACCGCCGTGGTCGCGCTGATGGTCACGCTGATGGGGCTGCGCGACTTGGCCCTTAGCGTGCCCGGCGCGGGCGTCGCGGTGCAGATCGCGCTCTGGCTCTGGGCGGCGGTCCTGATCGCGAACTTCGCCGAGAGCCTTGCCGAAGGACGCGGCCGCGCTCGCGCCGACAGCCTGCGGGCCACGAAGTCCGAAACGATGGTCCGTGTGCTGACCCAAGCGGACAGCCCGCACGACAGCGCCACACGTGTCTCCTCGAGCAGCCTCCGGAAGGGCCAGTTCGTGCTGGTCGCGGCCGGCGACATCATTCCTGCCGATGCCGAGGTCGTCCAGGGCGTCGCCTCGGTCGATGAAAGCGCGATCACCGGGGAAAGCGCGCCAGTGATCCGCGAATCCGGCGGCGACTTCAGCTCGGTCACGGGCGGCACGCGGATCGTGTCGGACTGGTTGGTCCTGCGCGTCACCGCCGAGCCGGGGCGCAGCTTCCTCGACCGCATGATCGCGCTGGTCGAGGGCGCCGAACGCGGCCGCACCCCGAACGAGATCGCGCTGAACATCCTGCTGGCCGGGCTGACGCTGATCTTCCTTTTTGTGGTCGTGACGCTCGAGCCGTTCGCGGTCTATTCGGGGACGTCGATCCCGGTTGTGTTCCTGGCTGCGCTGTTCGTGACGCTGATCCCCACGACCATCGGCGGGCTGCTGTCGGCCATCGGCATCGCAGGCATGGACCGGCTGGCCCGCGCCAACGTGGTCGCCAAGTCCGGCCGCGCGGTAGAGGCTGCGGGCGATGTGGACGTGCTGCTTCTGGACAAGACCGGCACGATCACCTTCGGCAACCGCATGGCCGACGCGTTGTTCCCCGTGCAAGGCGTCAGCCCGGCGGCGTTGGCCCGCGCCGCCTTCGGTGCCAGCCGCGCCGACGACACGCCCGAGGGCAAATCGATCGTCGAGATCGCCCGCCATGAGCCGGGTGCCGCCGACGGTCTGCCCGCCATCGCCGAGGCGATCCCCTTCTCTGCCCAGACCCGGCTGTCGGGCGCGGACTTGCAGGATGGCACCCAGCTGCGCAAGGGCTCGGTCGATGCCATCCTGCGCCAAACAGGTGCGGTGATGGATGCGGGACTGGCGTCCAGCGTGGAGCACATCGCCCGTTCGGGCGGAACGCCGCTACTGGTGTCGCAAGACGCGCGTATCCTTGGTGCGGTGCATCTGAAGGACATCATAAAGCCGGGTGTCCGCGAACGCTTTGCCGAACTGCGGGCCATGGGCATCCGCACGGTGATGATCACCGGCGACAACCCCTTGACCGCCGCCGCTATCGCGGCCGAGGCCGGCGTAGATGATTTCCTGGCCGAAGCCACCCCCGAGGCCAAGCTGGAGCTGATCCGGGCCGAGCAGGCCAAGGGCCAGATGGTCGCCATGTGCGGCGACGGGACCAACGACGCGCCCGCGCTGGCGCAGGCCGATGTCGGGGTCGCCATGAATTCGGGCACCTCGGCCGCCAAGGAGGCCGCGAACCTGATTGACCTGGACAGCGATCCGACCAAGCTGATCGAGGTCGTGCTGGTCGGCAAGCAATTGCTGATCAGCCGTGGCGCGCTGACCACCTTCAGCATCGCGAACGATGTAGCGAAATACTTCGCCATCCTGCCGGCGCTGTTCATCGCCGCCTACCCTAGTCTTGCAGTCCTGAACGTGATGGGGCTGGGAAGCGCGCAGAGCGCAATCCTCTCGGCGGTGATCTTCAACGCGCTGGTGATCTTGGCGCTGATCCCGCTGGCGCTGCGTGGCGTCAAATATTCGCCTACCGGTGCCGCCGCGCTTCTGCGGCGCAACCTGACCATCTACGGCCTCGGGGGGCTGATCGTTCCCTTCGTCGGCATCAAGGCCATCGACATGGCCGTGATCGCCCTTGGTCTGGCCTGAAGGAGTTGACAATGAACGAACATATCCGCCCCGCCGTGGTGACCCTCGGCCTGATGATCGCCCTGACCGGGATCGCTTATCCATTGGCAATGACGGGGCTGGGGCAGGCCTTTTTGCCCGAACAGGCGAATGCAAGTCTGATCACCCGTGACGGGCAGATCGTCGGCTCGGCCTTTGTCGGCCAGGCCTTCGCCGCGCCGCAATACCTGCATCCGCGGCCCTCGGCTGTGGGTTACGACGCGGCCAGCGCCGGGGCCAGCAACCTCGCCCCGACCAGCGCTGCACTTCTGGCCGAACAGGCCGCGCGGGCCGAGGCTTTCCGCGCCGACACTGGTGCCGCGCGCGTGCCCGTCGATGCCGTCACCGCCTCGGGCAGCGGGCTTGATCCCCACGTCTCGCCGCAGAATGCAAGCGCCCAGGCCGCCCGCATCGCGGAGGCGCGTGGCGCGCCCGAGCCCGAGATCCGCAGCCTGATTGCCGATCACGTCGAGCCGCGATGGCTGGGCATCTTCGGCGAGCCGCGGGTGAATGTGCTGGCGATTAACCTCGCCCTTGACGCGACCTTTCCGCTGGCCCTCACTGCACCGGCAACCGAAGGCTGACCCATGACCGTGACCGACCTGCGCCCCGAACCCGAGGCCCTGCTGGCAGAGGCCGATCGCGAGGGGCGCGGGCGGCTGAAGATCTTTCTGGGCGCGGCGCCCGGCGTCGGCAAGACCTTTGCCATGCTGGAGGCTGCACGCCGCCGCGCGGCCGAGGACGTGGACGTGATCGCCGCCGTCGTCGAGACCCACGGCCGGGCCGAGACCGAAGCGCTGCTGCAGGGCCTCGACATCCTGCCGAAGCGCGCGCAGTTCTATCGTGACCGCATCCTGCACGAGATGGACCTCGACGCGCTTCTGGAACGGCGCCCGGCCCTGGCGCTGATCGACGAGCTGGCCCATTCCAACATCCCCGGCAGCCGCCACGAAAAGCGCTGGCAGGATGTCGAGGAGGTGCTGGCCGCTGGCATTGACGTGCTGACCACGCTGAACGTCCAGCACCTTGAGACGCTGAACGATCGCGTCGCGCGGATCTCGGGCGTGCGCGTGCGCGAGACGGTGCCCGACGCCGTGCTGGAGCGCGCCGACGAGGTCGAGCTGATCGACCTGCCCACCGAGGAGCTGATCGAACGACTGCGGGCGGGCAAGGTCTATGTCCAGGATCAGATCGCGCGAGCGGTGCAGAACTTCTTTTCCAAGGGCAATCTGACCGCCCTGCGCGAAATGGCGATGCGCGCCGCCGCCGACCGCGTGGACGCGCAGCTGCAGGAACACATGCGCGCCAATGCCATCGGAGGCCCATGGCCCGCACAGGAGCGCATCCTGGTCGCACTGACCGAAAGTCCGGTGGCCCGCACGCTGGTCCGCACCGCAAAGCGGATGGCAGACCGGGCGCGAGTCGATTGGGTGGCCATCACCGTCACACCGGCTGACGCCGAGACGGCTTCCGACCCCGAGAAGGACAGTGTCGCGCAGGCGCTGCGCCTGGCCGAGCGGCTCGGCGCCGAGGTCGCGACCCTGCAGGCGGCGGGGCCCATCGCGACCGAGATCTTGGACTATGCCCGCCGCCGCAATGTCAGCCGCATCCTGCTGGGCCGGGCCCGCGCCCGCCCGATCTGGCGGCGCCTGTGGCGCGAGGACGTGGCCAGCGCGGTCATAGACGGTGGCCGCGATTTTGAGGTGACGGTCGTTTCCGAACCGAAGGGAGAGCCAGCACCCGCCCCGGCGCGCATCTGGCCGCTCGAGCGGGACCCGCGCGCCTATGGCAAGGCCACGCTGACGGTGGCCGCGACCGGTCTTATCGCCTTTGCAGCGGACTGGATCTTCCCGGTCCCTTCGCTGGCCCTGATCTTCATGACCGGCGTCATCATGGTGGCGGTTCGGCAGGGCCTCTGGCCGTCGCTTTATGCCTCCTGCCTCAGCTTCCTCACCTACAACTTCTTCTTCACCGATCCCCGCAGTACGTTCCTCGTGATCCGGCAGGACCAGATCCTGACACTGGTCCTGTTTCTGATCGCGTCGATCCTGACCGGAAACCTCGCCGCGCGCCTGCGCGACAGGGCGTTGGCACAACGCGAGATCGCCCTGCGCACCAACCTGCTTTACGACTTTGCGCGCCAAGTCGCCGGTGCCGCCTCGTCGGCCGAGGTTCTGCGCGCGGCGGCGGCCCAAGTCCGAGCCGCGCTTGGTTGCGAGACGGTACTTCTCCGAGCGGGACCCGCAGGACGCCCCGCCATCGAAGCCGCCGAGCCACCGCGCGAGGATCTGGCCCTGCGCGACGCATCCGCCGCCGAATATGCGTGGCGCCGGGGCGAGGAAGCGGGCCGGGCGTCCGGAACGCTGCCGGCCAGTGCGTGGCTGTTCCTGCCCGTGGGTCTGGGTGAGCGGCGGCTCGCCGTCCTCGGGGTGGCCTTTCCGGACGGTCGACCCATCGCGCCTGCCGACCGGCGCCTTCTGGACGCGATGACCGACCAGCTGGGCGTCGCCCTGGAGCGGATCGCGCTGCAGGGCGATCTGGAACAGGCGCTCGTCGCCTCGGAGGCCGAGCGGCTGCGCGCGGCGCTCTTGTCCTCGGTCAGCCACGATCTGCGCACCCCGCTCGTCTCGATCATCGGCGCCGCCTCGACACTGGCGGATCCCGCGCTGGAACTGACGGGTCCGGCGCGCGGCGCCATGGCCGAAACCATTCGCGACGAGGGCGAGCGGCTTGACCGCTACATCCAGAACCTTCTCGACATGACGCGGCTCGGGCACGGGTCGCTTGTTCCGAAGCGGCTCGCCGTCGATCTTCGCGAGATCGCGGGCAGCGCCCGCCACCGGCTGCGCGGGGCGCTGCGCGATCATCAGGTCGCCGTAAAGGTGCCTGCGGGCCTTCCGCCTGTCCTGGCCGATCCGCTGCTGATCGAGCAGGTGTTGATGAACCTTCTGGACAATGCCGCGAAATACGCGCCCGAGGGTAGTGAGGTCACCGTCTCGGCCGCCATCAAGGGTGTCGAGGCAGAGCTTGCGGTCAGCGACACAGGCCCGGGCATTCCGGCCCATGCGCGTGGCCGCGTCTTCGACATGTTCTATCGCGTGGCCGAGGGGGATGGTCGACGAGCCGGAACCGGCCTTGGTCTTGCCATTGCCCGCGGGATCGTTGAAGCGCATGGCGGGCAGATCAAGGCCGAGTCGTCGCAGCCGGACGGCACCGGCACCCGCATCGCCCTGACCCTGCCGCTGGCCAACCCGGAGGCCCCCGCATGACGACGCCGCCCGCTCGCATCCTGATCGTTGACGACGAGGCCCCCATCCGCCGTTTCCTGCGCGTCGCTTTGGAGGCCCAGGGCCATCATGTCACCGAGGCCGCCACCGGCCGCGCCGGCATCGAGGCCGTTGCACTGACGACGCCCGAGGCGGTGATCCTCGATCTCGGCCTGCCGGACCTTGATGGCCGTGAGGTGCTGATGCGCCTTCGTGAATGGAGCCAGGTGCCGGTGCTGGTCCTGTCAGTGCGCGCCGACGAGGCCGAAAAGGTGGCCCTCCTTGACGCCGGCGCGCAGGACTATGTCACCAAGCCCTTTGGTGTGGGCGAACTTCTCGCGCGGCTGCGTGGCCTTCTTCGTGACCGTAGCGCCTCCGCGCCACATGGGGCCGTCCTGCAGATCGCCGATCTGGCAATCGACGCCGCCGCGCGCAGTGTCACCAAGGCGGGTGAGGCGATCCACCTGACCCGCAAGGAGTTCGACCTGCTCTGGCTGCTGGTCTCGAACGCTGGCCGGCTGGTGACACAGGGCGCGGCGCTGGAGCATGTCTGGGGTCCGGCCCATCGCGAGGACAGCCAGTATCTGCGCGTCTTCATCCGGCAGTTGCGCACAAAGATCGGTGATGACGCAGGTGATCCCCGCTATATTTTCACGGAGGCCGGTGTCGGCTACCGCTTTACGAACACATAGGTCGTTGCCGACATAACGTCGGAGAAAGCAGTGTCCGCTTTGGCGGTGCAATTGCAGCATCGCCGACGTTCGATCGCTAAATTTAATCCCTAAATTTCGGCTGCGGTTGCATCCGCTGCGCTTCATCTGAACGTCGCAGATGGGCTCTTCAAGTCGATTGTCCGCCCCTGGCGACGGCTTGGAGGCGCGGCAATCTCTGCGCCGCGCACTCGGCCCATTTCGGCCTTTCACCGCATGCCGGACGCTACAGGGTGCTTTCCCACACCGGACGTTCGTGCTTGGCGCAGCGCGATTGACCAGGCACAGTCTGCTATGCGGGACAAAGCAGTTACTCGCTATAGACGCTCGATCCTTGCCGCGCCTGCGAATGTTTTAGCGCGCAGGGCGAGAAGTAGTCTAATTCAGTTCGAGAGGCTCAGAAGGCGTAGCGCAGGCCGGCGAGCAGGTCGAAGGTCTCAAACTTGCCATCGAAGTTGTCCCCACCCGGGCCGTCGAACCTGCCCGTCT
>NZ_JPKW01000032.1:0-10180 GCF_001887735.1 Paracoccus sp. SM22M-07 | reverse complement strand
CCTTCGATCCACGCCGGTTGAGCTTGCCCGCCATGTTCATCAGGCATCCGAGATCGCCCGCAAGCAGCATGTCGGCGCCGCTCCGTTCGATGGCATCGGCCTTCTCGTCCACGATCGCGTTCGAGATCGCCGGATACTTGACGCAGAACGTCCCGCCGAAGCCGCAGCAGACATTTTCTCCGTCAAGCGGTCGCATCTCCAGGCTGTCGACCGCCGCCAGAAGGCGGCGGGGCTGGTCGTGGATGCCAAGCTCTCGCAGACCGGCGCAACTGTCGTGATACGTGGCGCTCCCCTCCAGCCGCAGCCCGTCCGGTGTATAATCGCGAATGTCGACCAGATAGCTCATGATCTCGTGCGTCTTTTCGGCAAGGCGCGCAGCGCGTGGCCCCCACTCGGAATCCGAAGCGAGCAGGGTGGGGTAACCGTGCCGGATCGTTCCGGCGCAGGATCCCGAGGGCACGATCAGATGGTCGAACGGCTCGAACGCCGCGATCACCTGCCGGGCCACCGCCGCTGTGCTCGCGTCGTCACCGCTGTTATAGGCGGGCTGCCCGCAGCATGTCTGCCGCGTCGGTACCTCCACGTCGCACCCGGCATCTTCCAGAAGCCGGATGGCGGCAAAGCCGATCTCGGGCCGCATCGCATCGACCAGGCAGGTGACGAAGAGGCCGACGCGGGGACGGGTTGCCCGGGTCATGATCCCGCCGCCTGCGTGTGCTTCGCCTTGCCGCCCGCCCGGCCGCCGCTCATCGCCATGACGGTGAGCACGCCGGCCGCCCAGACGATCGCTGCGATCCACCACAGATTGAACCCGCCGGCGATCAGCGCCGTCGCGATCAGACCGCCCTGAACGACGTAATAGCCGAGCGGGATCAGGACTTTGCGTATGATCTCGCCTTCACGGTCCACAAGGCCGACAGTGGCCGATGCCGCGACGACATTGTGGACGCAGATCATGTTGCCGGCAGCGCCGCCGACGGCCTGCGCGGCGACGACGACCGCCGCGCCCGCCGATCCCAGCCCGATCTGCTCGGCCGTGGAGAACTGGAACAGCGAGAACATCATGTTCGAGATCGTGTTCGACCCGGCGATGAACGCCCCCATAGCCCCGATCAGCGGCGCGAAGAGCGGCCACGCCTCCCCGGCGGCCGCCGACATGCCCTCTGCGAGGACGATCGGCATGCTGGCAAGCCGGTCCGATGCGGAGTTCAGGAAAACCTGAACCATCGGGACCGCAAGCAGAAGCGCCGGCGCCGCCGCGATCATCGTCGAACCAGAAGATTTCAGCGCGCGCCCGTAATCCCGCATCGACATCCTGTGTAGAAGGAAGGTGAAGAGCGAGGCGAGGATCAACACCGTGCCCGGCAGATAGAGGATCTGGATCCGCGTCGTGATGCCCGATGCGAACAAATTCTCGAGGGCAAGGGTGGTTGCGGGCGAGGTAAGCCAGTCCTTCACCGGCCCGACCGTCCGCGTGAGGACAAGCAGCAGGACCACGAAGACATAGGGCGCCCAGGCCCTGAGCAGCGACATGGTGGGCGTATCGCCACGGTGGTCCTCGAGATCGTCGAGCTTGCCGATCCAGCTCGAATCCCATTGTCCGCGGGCCGGAAAGGCGAAGGATTCTTTCGGAAGAAGAAAACCGCGCTGCGTCGCCGGCACGACGATGAGCAGGCCGATGATCCCGCCGACGAGCGAGGGAAATTCCGGACCCAGGAGCCAGGCGATGACGTAATAGGGGACGGTGAAGGCGAGGCCGGCGAAAAGCGCGAACTTCCACACCTTGAAACCCTCCGCGAAGGACCGGTTCGCGCCGAAGAAGCGGGTCAGCATGCCGACCATGATGAGCGGGATCAGGAACCCGATCAGACCGTGGATCATGGCGACCTTGGTCGCTATGCCCAGCAGGTATTCCGCGAAGGGCGTGTCGATCGTGCCCGCGACCAGTTCCTGGCCCGACAGCCCGGTCTGGACGCCGACGAGGATCGGTGTGCCCACCGCGCCGAAGGATACCGGCGTGCTCTGGATGATCAGCGACACCATGACGGCGGCCATCGCGGGAAAGCCGATCGCCACCAACAGCGGCGCCGCGATCGCCGCCGGGGTGCCGAAACCGGACGCGCCCTCGATCAGCGAGCCGAAGAGCCAGGCGATGATGATCGCCTGAACGCGGCGGTCGGGGGAAATGCGGGTGAATCCGCTGCGAATGGACCGGATGCCGCCGCTTTCCTCTAGCGTGTAAAGCATCAAGATCGCACCGAAGACGATATATAGCAGGCTGGCGGCCGTGACCACGCCGTTGACCGTTGCACCCAGCACCTTCGCCGGCTCCGTACCCCAGATGAGGAGCGCGGTCAGTGCGGTGACGACATAGGCAACGAGCATCGAGAACTTGGCCGATCGCGCGAGCACGACCAACAGTACGAACACCGTCGCGATAGGCAGCAGCGCAAGCAGGAACGTGATTGGGCCTGGCATGTCTTCCTCCCTCATCGGGCGCGAGGCGCGCGCCGGAATTGCGTCAACCTCGAATTGGGCAGCGGCCCCGACATGTTGGTCGCGAAGAGCGAGAAGCCGATCATCGGCCAGATGAAATTGCGTCCGCCGAGGAAGAAGCCATCGGTGTCCTTGGCGCCGCCGCGGGTGAGCCAGAGCGCTAGAACCCGACTCAGAATAAGGTAGCCGATCAGAATCGACAGATCGATTGCGGAGACTTCGAACTGTCCCTGCATCACGCTCCTCCCTGTTCTTCGGACAGCTTCAAAATCGGTTTCACCCGACCGGACCGTCCGAGAATTTCATCGAGCGCGCGCTTTTCTACTAATGCGCAATTTTCCACGACGAAGCTCTCGTTCAATAAGGTGCATGGCGAATGCCGCCACGTCAACCGACCAACCGCCAAGTGGTTCTAAACCGACAGTAGGCTGAACGGCAGAAAAGTCCGCATCGGCGGCGCTGCGTCGAGCCGCAGCGAATGTTGGGTTTAGATTCCCCGGTCTGGCGCAGCCTTGAAAGACCGCTTTCGCGATCTGCGCGGCGGCGCAGAACCTCTGTCGCTGCATCTGCGAGCCCCTCGATCTTCATGCTGCAACTGCATCGGTTGATCGCCGGATGACCGGATAGTCCGCAAAGCGGTGAGGAAGGTTTATAGCCCGTGGTCCATGCCCCTGTCCCGGTGCCGGACTTCTTGCTCCAGTTCGCGTAGTCGCTCTTGCTCTTGCAGGCGCTCGGCCTCTTCCACCCGTTGCCGGTCTTCGGCCAGACGCTCCCGCTGCAACTCGGCGGCGCGCTCAGCCAACGCCTTTCGGTCGATCCCCTGCGCGGCGTCACGCATGCGCTCGGCTAGGCTGCTGGCAGACTCAGGAGCGTAGCCTCGGCCAGATATGCCATCGCTCTGCCCCTGATGAGCCTCCCATGCAGCGCGCATCCGGGCCGCAATATCTTGCCGCTCGCTGGCGCCATCGGAACGCCTTGCGTTCCCGGCATGAGCCAGCCCCCGTTCCGGCACGAGGCGTTCCGCGGCGCGCTCCAGCCAGGAACGCGCCCGTTCGGCCAGCTCCTGCGCCACGCGGGCCACCTCGACAGCCTGTGCCTTCACCTCTCGCCAGACCTGGACGGCCGCGACCTCGATGCCGCGCTCCTTGAGCTGCCACGCTCCTGCGGAAAGCTGCGGTAGCGGTTCGCGGTCCAGCGCGACGGCCCGCACGGTCTCACGCAGCTCCTCGGCCTCGTCGCCACGCTCCCGCGCCTCTGCGGCCAGCTCAAGGGCCTCGTCCCGTTGCGCTTCCAGAGTGCGGTGGTCGATGCGCTCCTCGATGCCGGCGCGTTCGAGGGCGAGGTTGGCGTCCCGCGCCCATGCCTCCCGCCAGCCCTCAAGAAGCTCGACCTTGTTCCAGTCGCGGTTCTTGGTGGTGAGGCCCTCGGGGTCGATCTCGCGGGTGGTGAGCAGGATATGGGCGTGGTGGTTGCGATCATCGCCGTCGCGTCCCGGAGCATGCAGGGCGATATCCGCGACCATGCCGCGATCCACGAACTGTTCCT
Source organism: Paracoccus sp. SM22M-07 (assembly GCF_001887735.1). Lineage (NCBI taxonomy): Bacteria > Pseudomonadati > Pseudomonadota > Alphaproteobacteria > Rhodobacterales > Paracoccaceae > Paracoccus > Paracoccus sp. SM22M-07. Next base: position 6,139 of record NZ_JPKW01000032.1, on the reverse strand, counting down.
GGGCAAAGTCGCGGACCAGCTCGACCCGCTGCGCATGGGTCAGCTCGGCAGGCAGGGCCACGCGCACCTCGCGGGCCACCTGGCTGTTCTTGCGCGTCTCGGCTTCCTCGACACGGTTCCACAGCTCGGATCGGTCGGAGACCCAATCCGGCGCATGATCCGGGGCGAGGATCTCGGTGTGATCGACACCGCCGCGCTTGGCGTAATCGAAGACAAGGCCGGTGCGGCGGTCTTCGATACGCTCCGCCACGCGATAGGCGATTGCCGCCGTGGCGCTGCGGCCCTGACTGCGGGAAATCATCGAGGCTCGAAGATGGTAGATCGCCATGTCAGCGCCGCACTCAGCTAAGGGTTCAAGGGAAACGCAAGTGTTCCCTTGCCCACACAAACGTGAAGCGTTTGTATAAGTGGGCACTTCGTGTCTTGCACCCTATCCCCTCTGCGGCCAGACTTGCAACCATTGAGAGAACTCAGGATTTTAAAATGTCACGCAGCATTGATCAGCAGATTGCCGAGGCGCAGGCGAAGCTGAACCGTCTCAAGAGCAGACAGAAAGCCGCCGATACCAGACGCAAGATCATCGTCGGGGCGGTTGTCACGACCGAGGCTCTGAAAGACCCCAAGATTGCACGGTGGATGGCAGGCACCTTGCGCAAGAACGTCACCCGCGACGTGGACCTCAAGGAGGTGACGGGACTGCTCGATGAACTCGACGCCAGGGCCGCTCAGGCAAAAGGGGATCGGGAATGAGCGGCGTCAAAGACCCCTTCGAGATCCTGGCCGATGAAATCACCCTCATCCGCCGCCAGATCGACCAGCTCCAGCGCACCAGCCTCGACAAGACCGAGGCGAAAGCCCTCAACGCCAAGGTCGTGCAAGGCTTGGATGGCATGTCGAAAGTCGGACCCGCCGTCCAGGACCGCATCGAGAACAGCCTTCTCACCGTGGCCACAGACCTCCGCCTGAACGCCATGCACGCCGCCTCCACTGCGGCCCGGGATGCCATCCATGAAGCGCATCGCGAAAGCATGGAGGCTTCTGAGCGGCTGCTCAGCGCCGCAGGAGAGGCCCGCAGGCAGGCGTGGCGCTATTTCGGCGGGTTCTGGGTGTGGCTGGCCTCTGTGGGCCTCACAGGGGCGCTCCTGGGCGCTCTGGCGGTCTTCTGGCTGCAAGGCCGCGCCGATGCCCACAAGTTCGGCCAGAACCCCGGCATCTTCTGCCGATCGGCAGGCGGGCAGGTCGTGGAGCGCGAGGATGGCGGCAGTTTCTGTGCCTTCTGGATCGACCAGCCGCCCGGACAAGCCGGGAACGAGTGAGCCATCACGCTCCGGGCTGGATCGAAACCTTTAGCCCGAGCGCCTTGGCAACCTTCATCACCGTTGACAGGGTGGGGTTTCCCTGCCCTGACAGCGCCTTGTTCAGCCCCACACGGCTCATGCCCACCTCATGGGCCAGCGCGGTCATGTTCCGGGCGCGGGCGACCACCCCAAGGGCGCGGGCGATGTAGGCAGGATCGTCACCGCCCTCCTCCATGACTGCTTCGAGATAGGCCGCGATATCTTCCTCAGTCTTGAGGTAATCGGCGGAATCGTAGCGGGCGAATTTCTCTTCCGGCATCGCTTATCCCTTCCACTCTTCGGCAAGAACCTTGGCCTGCCTGATGTCCTTGCTCTGCGTGGACTTGTCGCCACCGCATAGCAGGATGATGAGAACAGGCCCCTGCTGGATGAAATACACCCTGTAGCCTGGGCCATAGTTGATCCGCAGTTCCGAAACGCCCTCTCCGACTGGCTGCACGTCGCCGGGATTTCCTGCCGCCATCCTGTCCAGGCGGGCCGCGATCCGGGCCACCGCCCGGCGATCTCGCAAGCCCGAAAGCCATCTGTCGAAGGTCGCACTTCGGATTAACTCGATCATTTGCAAACTATAGTTATCAAATACCGCACTGACAACTGAAGTTGTCAGTGATCATTCTCAGCAGATCCTGTCAGTGCCAACCGAGCAGACTTCGCCTGCCGTCTCCCTTCCCCCTGCACCCCCATCCCTCGCGCGCATCCGCACGCGGAGTCGTCCACTCGGCCCACAAGGGGCCTCGCGTCCGACGGCACTCAAAAACTACACAGCCCGTCCGTTCGGCGGGGGGTCGCCAGCTACCTGGCGGGCGCTCCCCCCCGGCGCGCAAGCGCGCCCGGACTGTGCATTTTTTGCCTGCCTTTTAGATCATAAGAAGGCAAAAAAATAAGTTATTGTTTTTACTAGTTTTTTAAGGGGGGGGTAGCCAGTAGCTTGCTGGCTACCCCTAGCCAGCAAGCTACTGGCTAGGGGTAGCCAATTTGACGCTCAAAATCGCCATTGATTTGTCAAAAATCGCCAGTAATAATCGCCACTGTATTGGCAAAAATCGCCAAAAATTTGACTTGGGGTAGGCAGTGAAGCAGATAGTTCAACAGGACCGCAACACACGAGGAAACTGGGTTCAGACAGAACGCGCCGCGCATGAGGCTTGGGCAGCTCTCATCACGAAAGCTCCAAAAGCGGCGGCGGTGATGCACCTGCTGACGGCAAGAGTCAGAGAGAACAATGCCGTCGTTATATCCCACAAAACCCTTGCCCGCCTTCTTGGCGTGAAGAGCGTCACAACGGTCAAAACAGCGCTCGCCGTTCTCGAAGCAGACCGATGGATAGAGGTTCGACAAATTGGGCAGAATGGGACCGTGAACGCCTATGTCATCAATGACCGAGTGGCTTGGAGTGGTGCACGCGACGGCATTCGTTACAGCCTCTTTAGCGCAACCGTCATTGCAGCAAGTGACGAACAGCCGGATGCAGAAGCCTTGGGCCACCAGGAACCCCTTCGCCGCCTTCCCAGTCTATTTCGGGATGAAAGCCAGATGCCTGCCGGGGATGGATTGCCACCACCTTCTCAACCTTTTTTTGACGGCCTGGAGCCAGACCTACCCTCGACGGAAGAAGGCGAATGAGGCCGTTCCTCGTTCCGCCTGGAACGGCTAAAATGGTGCATCACAGAACGGTGGGCGTTCCATGTCATTCCTGACCTTATCTCAAGCTGCAAAATCCATCTCAAAGAGCAAGTCAACGCTCAATAGAGCCATAAAATCCGGGCGATTGAGTGCGGTTAGAAATGAAGATGGAACATTCTCAATTGACCCCTCCGAACTTGCTAGGGCGTTCCCCCAGAACGCACCGGAACGCGCACAATTGGTGCATCATGAAGCGCATTCGGAACGCCCCGGAACGGAAGACTCCAGCAAAATCGCCATGTTGGAACAGCTTCTTGAAAGAGAACGCGAAGCTCTTGCCCGCGAACGAGAGGTATCAGCAGACTTGAAAGAGGATCGGGACCGTTGGCGCACCCAGGCAACAGGGCTGTTGTCAGACCTCCGAACCGCACAGGAAAAGTCTGCATCTGCAACTTCCTTGGAAGTTTCACCTAGCCCTCAACCCAAAAGTCTTTGGAAGCGTCTTTTGGGCAGATGATTTCGGAGGCAGCTCCAAGGCAAAACGCAATACGAGCATCCGCGCAGCTTGATGCGGGCGGAGACATCCACCATCGCAGCCTGCCCGGATCAAGATAAAGCATAGGGCGACAACGGTTGCTAAGAGCCCATTGCAGAAGTGTCAAATGCTCGCTGCGCGCGCTCGCAGAAGAACACCTGTCGCGGTGCGGCAGATCTTCATGCCGCATCGCAGCTGTAAATCCGGTCGTTCGAGCGCCGCGCAGCGAATTCCTCAGGAGCAGCGACTGCACCGCGGGACGAACCGGGCGTTCGGTCGGTATTGGCAAGCGACCGGTTTCAATTTCATGCAAACCGCGCTCCCGATCTCCGCTCGCTTGCCACTGCTGGCCGGTAGTATCTGCGTTCAGTGGCCGACCAACGTTTCATGCATCAAAGACAAGAATCACGTGCACGAACCCGGGACCATGCGCCCCGCGGACGTAGCTTCCCTCGATGTCGGTCGTCCCGCTGGGGCCGGTGATAAGGACGGCATTGCGGGGCGAGGTTTCGTGTCCGACAAGCAGGGCGGCGTAATCTTCCAGATGGGAAACGATGCTGGCCGCGCGCAGGACCACAATGTGATGCAATGGCAGGAATGCGAGCAGGATCCGCGTCTCCTTGCCGGAGTGAATGACGAGCGATCCGCTCTCGGCGATACCGTGGCGGGCGAGCCCGACGGCGGCGGGCGCATCCGGCGCCACGGCAAGGCGCGGTCGGAGATCCCCCCAGTCCAGATCGCGGAAAAGCGCGGCGGACTCGACGGCGATCTCCGCCGACAGCCCCTGGCCCTCGAGATAGCGTCCGACCGAAGCGGGAACCTCATCGATGCTCCCGATCCGGTCCACCGTGGCCCCGAGCGCCTCGGACTTCTCGCAGAACGCGTCGACCGGCGTCGCGGCAACCAGAGGCGGGCGGATCGTCTCGGGCGCGGCAAGAAGATCCGCAGCCTCCGCGGCGATCGCGGCCGGGTCGTTCCGACTTCCGCCAAGGCCCGCGCGTATGGCCGACAGGATGCTGTCGCGCGCGCTCATCGTCGATCCTCCGGTCGCTTGCCGCGTTCGGCCTTGTAGCGCTCCATGAAGGTGCCCCCGGTAGGACCGGGCAGGTCGCGGTGCCGGGTCCAGCCACCGGCGAAAGGCAGAGATCCGATCCACCCGCTGCGACCGAGCAGGCGCAGTGCGCGCACGCCGATCCCGCTGGCCATTCGGTAGAGGCCCGGCCGACGGGCAAGGCCCGCCCAGGCCCCGAGGCCGGCACGCATCGTCGCGCCCTCCAGCCCCGCGCGCCAGCTTCGGCCCCGCCAGGCACGCAGCAGCGTGGGAAGCGGGATCTCGACCGGACAGACCTCGGCGCAGCGCCCGTTCATGGTGCAGGCGAAGGGCAGGTCGCGAGACTGTGCCAGCCCGTCGAGGACCGGGGTGAGTACGGCGCCCATCGGGCCCGGATAGGTGCCGCCGTAGGCGTGGCCGCCGATCTGCCGGTAGACAACGCAGTGGTTCATGCAGGCGCCGCACCGGATGCAGCGCAGCATGTCGCGGAACTCGTTTGCGATCATCTCCGATCGGCCGTTATCCACCAGGACGATATGCATCTTCTCGGGGCCGTCGGCGTCGCCGGGACGCTTCGGGCCGCAGTGAAACGTGGTGTATTGGGTCAACTCGCCCCCGGTGGCGGAGCGCACCAGAAGCCGGAGCAGCGCCATGGCGTGCGACGTGCTTGGGACCAGCTTCTCGATGCCCGCGGTCACGATATGGACGCGCGGGGGTGTCGTCGTCAGCTCGGCATTGCCTTCGTTGGTGACGGTGCAGGTTGCGCCCGTGTCGGCGATCAGGAAATTGGCGCCGGAAATACCGACATCCGCGCTCAGGAACTTCTCGCGCAGAACATGGCGCGCGCTCTGGACCATGGAGGCCGCCTCGTCATCGGCCGGGGGCGGCTTGTGGTCGGCGTTGAAGAGTTCGGCCACCTGTTCGCGAGTGCGGTGCATCGCCGGCCAGATGATATGCGAGGGATGCTCGCCGGCCAGCTGGATGATGTGTTCGGCAAGGTCGGTCTCGACCCGCTCGATCCCGGCCGAGCCGAGCGCGTCGGGCAGGCCGATCTCCTCGCCCAGCATGGATTTCGAGCGGGTGACGCGCTTCGCACCCGCCTCCCGGCAGAGGCGGATGACGATGTCGCAGGCCTCGGACTCGGTAGCGGCCCAATGGACCTTGGCGCCCGATGCGGTGGCGTTGCGCTCGAACATCTCCAGGTAGTGATCGAGATTGGCAATCACATGGTCCTTGATCGCGCTGCCGCGGGATCGCGCCGCTTCATATTCGGCAAACCGGGCCAGCGCAGCGGCGCGCTTGCGCTCGGCGGTGCCTGTGGTGCGGTCGATGGCGGTCTTCAAAGTGGGGTTCGCAAGGGCAGCGTCGCTGCGGGCCTTGAAGCCGGGCCGGGTCGTGGCAGTCACGGTTTTTCTCCGATGGCCGGTCCGTCGCCGCCACCCGCAAGGATTTCGATAGTGTGGAAACAGCGCACCTTCGATCCACGCCGGTTGAGCTTGCCCGCCATGTTCATCAGGCATCCGAGATCGCCCGCAAGCAGCATGTCGGCGCCGCTCCGTTCGATGGCATCGG
>NZ_JPKW01000031.1:0-11253 GCF_001887735.1 Paracoccus sp. SM22M-07 | reverse complement strand
CCTCCAAGTCTCCAAGTGCTGACGCCATTTCCGCGTCGGTCTTGAACTCGACCCTTTCACCGTTCAGCTGGGCCATGCGGATACCCTTGGCGCGGTTCTTGATCAGTTCATCGCGCATGATGATCAGATCAGCGAGGGGAAGGGTCATCAGCCCACCCGGTGCCAGCCGCGGTGGTCGATCCAGCCCGCCCCGAAGTCCAGGCGGATTTTGGTCTGCACCCCGTCCACCTCGAAGCCCGCGCGGGTTTCCATTTGCGGCCCCGGCGCGCCTTCCAGGTAGGCATATTCCAGCCCGTCCACGGTCGCAGGATCGGCCACGACATAGAATTGCTCGTCGTCCACCAGGCGGGGGTCAACCAGCAGGGTCAGGTTGGCAAAGGGGTTCACATCGGCGGTGGTCGATGCGGCGATTTCGGCCAGCAGCTGTTCGGCCTCGGTTTCCAGTTCGGGCGGGACCAGGACGAAACGCGGGGTCACGTCGATCTGCATGCCGCCCGGTGCGGTCTGCCGGCGCATGGCGAGGCGCGCGGCGGAAAGGCCGGCGAAGTCCAGCGTGCCGGTCGCGGTGACGTTGCCGTGCTGCGCGTCGAAAACAGGGATGCCGTCCGACATGGCTGGGGAAAGCCGGATCATGTTGACGATAAAATCGTTCTCGAAGGCGCGGGCGGCGATGCCCATTTTCCGGGGCAGATCGGTGAAGGCCCCCAGATCGTCGTTGATCATCGCCTGGCGCGTGATGCCGATGATCTTGCCGAAGGTGGCGATGCGATAGGTTTCCTCGCCTTCGTCAATCGTGCCGTGCTTGAACTCGCCCCCTTCCAGGACCTTTTCCAGCTTGGGTGCATCGCCCAGGGTCAGCTTGCGCTTGAGGCGGAAGTCGCGGGCGCTGGATTGGCGGGCCAGCTGGCGCGCACCGGACGGGGCGGCATTGTAGGCGGCGCGCAGTTCGCGGTTGACCGCATCGCCCATGATCAGGGGGAAGTCGGACGTGGTGTGCAGGGCGCGGGTCAGGATCGTGTCGGTCGCCAGACCGGACGTGCTGATGCCGCTGCGGCGCAGGGACTCGCGGGCATGTTCCGCGATGGTCATATGCGCGAAGGCGCGGGCGGGGGCGCTGATCTCATGGCCGGGATGCGACCGGGCATAGAGGGCTTCACCGGCGCGCGTGGCGATCACGGTGGGGTCGGTGTGATCCATCGTGATTTCGGCGCGGGTGGTGCGCGTGGTGGCCTCGGCGCTGCGGGTCTGCATCGCGGCAAAGGCGGCGGTGCGGGCGGCGTCGGGGGTCGCCTCGGCGTCGATCTGGGCATCCGCCCATTCGCGCGTCAGGCCCGCCGTGGTGGCGATGCTGCGGATTTCCGCGTTGGTTTCGGCGCGGGTCTGCGTCGTGGTCTGGGTTTCCGGCATGTCAGTTTCTCCATTGCGGAAATGCGCCCCGGCATCTGCCGGGACAGGGACGATGGACACCTCGACAGGCGTCCAGCGGGTTGCGGTGCGGGTGCGCTGCGCGCCCTCGCGGCCTTCCGTCCAGGCGGCCACGCTGTAGCCGATGGACAGACCGCGCAGGGTGCCGTCGCCAATGTCGGCCAGCACCGCCTGCGCGGCGTCGTTGCTGCGAAAGCGCAGGCGCACCCAAAGCCCTTCGGCGCGGACCTCTGCCGCCTCGACCACGCCCAGCTGGTCGCGGGTCGATGCGCTGCGATGCGCGTCCAGGACCGGCGCGCCGATCAGGCGCGACAGGTCCACTTGCGTCAGGTCCAGCCGTTCGATGAAGCCCGCGCGCTGGACCGGCGCGCCGGTCGAAACGATGGCCTCGATCGTGCGGGCCTCGGCGTCGATCGTGGACACGCGCGGGGTGGCCGCGCGCAGGTGAATGGTCATGTGGGGGTGCCTCCGTTCTGGCGCGGCCTCTGGCGGTCGCGGGCGATTTCTTCGTCCAGTTCGTCGATGTCGCGGCCACGTCCAGCCACGACCTCCTCGCGGGATTTGAGGCCCGCGTTGATGGCGGCGACGTCCGCCTCAACCTCGTTGCGGGGGTCCACCCACGCCCATCCGGGGGCGACAAAGCGCACGTCCAGATACGTTTCCATTTCGGGGGCGGGGATGATGCCTGCCAGTTCCTGCACCGCGATCCATCGGTTCCAGAGAGGGCGCAGGAACTGGCCCTCGATCAGGGCCAGCTGCAACATTTCGGCGCGGCGACGAAAATCCAGAAGGCCCACGCGGGCGCTTGAATAGTTCGCCTGGCCAAGGTCGCCGGTCAGCATCTCGAAAGTGAGGCCGACGCCTGTTGCAATCTCGCGATCCTGCGACCGGATAAAGTCCACGGCTTGGGTCAGGCCCTGGCCGGGGTTGCTGAACGATACCTGCGATCCGGGGGGCAGCAGGCGCATGGCGCCGGGTTCAAGCGCCACGTTCATGTCGGGCGCGGTATCGTCGCCCAAGCCTGCCGTGCCGCCTTCCGCATCCGTGACAAAGCCGGTCATCAGGGACGCGACCTTCATCTGCATCAGCATCGCGTCCGATGCCTCGTCGCGGTCGCGCAGTTTCAGCAGGACCGGGGCCAGCCATGACAGGCCGCGCACTTGGCCGGGGAAAAGCAGGTCGAAGATATGCAGCATGTCGGTTGCGGGAACGCGGATCGCATCGCCATGGCTGGCAAAAGGCTGTCCGGGGGCCTCGCGCAGCATGTGATAGGCCACAACCTCGTCGTCGGCGTCGAACTCGATGCCCGCCACGATGCGCGCGCCGCCGTCCAGGTCGCGGGTCAGTGCCGGGTCGATTTGGTCGGCAGGGATCAGCTTGAGGCGCAGGTTTCCAAAGGCCGTCACGCGCAGATGAACGAACGCCTCGCCATCGCGGACCAGGGCGCGGACCAGCGTCGGCATGATCGGATGGATCATTGCCTCGAAGTCGTTGCCCATCTCGCGGCGTTCCACGGCGTCGGGATGGTGCGGGCGGACCTGCCAGCCTTTGCCGACAAGCGAAGCCGTCCAGGCTTCGATGATCCGGTTGCCTTGGGGGGTGTTGAGATAAAGGCCAGCGGCGCGGGCCTTGGTCAGGCTGCGCGCGGCAAGGGTGGATTGCAGGGGGGCGTGCAGGGTTGGCGCGCCGTCCCAACGGCGTCCGCCTGCGCCCGCCTCGACCTGGCGCTTGCCGGTCGGGGCGATGATCCGGGACAGAATGCGGGAAAGGGCGCTCATTGCGCGCCACCCGCGCCGACAGCTTGGGCAAGCTGCCGGGCCTGTGATAGGTCCAGCATGTCGATTCTCATTCGTTGGGGGTCGGAAGGCCGGGGCGGGCGAAGTTTGGCGACAGAGACCGCCCCGGCCTGTTTGGTTTAGCTTTCCTCCGGTGTGGCGATGTAGGTGATCAGGGGACCGGCCTTGATGCCTAGGCTCATGGCAAAGGCTTGCAGGTCAAAAATCTGCCCGCTGATCCAGTCGCGGCGCACCTCCCCCTCCATTTCGGCAAGGCTGGCGAAGCTGTAGCAGCTGGTCGGGGTTTCTTCGTTGCCAGTCGGCAGGGTGTGCGTCGGCAGGGAATTGCGGGCAGGCAGGAACAGATACCGTGACGGCGTTTCGCCGTCCTCGATGCCCGCCATTTCATGCACGAACTTGCGCCACTCATGCGGGGACAGATCCATGCCGGAGACGGCAACGGCCATGGGGCAAATGCTGATCTGTATAACGGCCAGCGGGGCCATCATCTTGGCGATAGTGTCGGCCTTGCCGGGGGCAACCCCACTGTCCATCTGCGCTTTCATCAGCCCCAGATAGGCAGTCTGCAAAAGCCGGAACCGAACCTTTTTGGCCGGGTCGGACGGAGGCAGGTAGTTTTGCCGTCGCCAGTTGCGCTGCATGGTCTGGGGAACGCCGATGAAGTCGGCAATTTCGCCTGCGCTTAATTCTCGTTCGATGCGTTCGATCTGATACTGCATGCGGGCCTCCGTATAGTGCAGGCATACACGGTTTTTCGCGCTAGTCAACAGATGGTGCTATCTTGCACGGTTATGTCAAAATTACACTTGCATTTCTTGCCAGTCTGACAACCGTGTCAGGGCTTGTGCCGGTCGCGGATCAGGCCGAGCAATTCGCGCAGGATGCCCAGAAGAATGCGGATGATGAGAAGAGCGTCGGTCATGGTCATGTCTCCCGTTGGACTGTCGAGAGAATGAGGGGCGGGTCCCGCCGATTATAGGACTGGCCAAAACTTTTCGCGTGGCGCTCCGAATGGGCAACCCCGACGCGAAAAAACGCGTCGGGGCTTGCCGCCTCATAACACCCGTTACATCAGGATCAGCTACCGGGGGTTGTTTCCGATCTTGCTCTGCGCGCCTCGTCATAGCGCGCGTCTTCCAGCTGGTCCTCGATCTCATCGGCCAACCGATGAATCACCTCGAACAGAGCGGCAAGAGCATCATCTAGATAGGGCAGATCCATCGTAGTTCGGCAGGATGCGATGCCAATCATTGACAGGTGCCGGATCTGTCCGGCCCTCTCCTCGGACGTGGTCACATAAGCAGGGCCAAACATCGATGCACCAGGATCGCGGGCGGTCATGCTGCACCGCCGATCTGCGCGGCCATCAGCTTCCGCGTCTGGCGCATCGCGGCGCGCAGGCATGCCCGTGCCTCACGTTCGGCTTGACTGTAGCCTGCCGGGCGCTCGGTCGCGTCCAGCGTCAGGCAGTCGTGAACCTCGTTGAGGCGGGCGGCAGGCAAGCCGGGGGCGGCTGCCGAAACGCGATTTTCGCGTGGCATTGTCAGAACTCCGTTCTAGAGGTATGGTCTAAAAGGACCATAACAGTTGGTCTAATTAGATCAAGAGAAAATATGACAAGCCCTGCACAACTACGCGCCGCCCGCTCGCTTCTAGGGGTGGCACAACCGGATGCTGCTCACCGTGCAGGCGTGTCGGTTTCCACGCTCAAGCGCGCGGAGGGCTCTATCCAGCCCGCCGCGTCGGCGGATGCTGTTGCCGCCCTGCGCCGCGCCTATGAGGATGCCGGGGTGGTCTTTTTAGATGATGAAGGGCAGGGACCGGGCGTCAGGTTGCAGGCACCGGAGGGTGGCAAATGATTTGCCATACCTGCAAAGCAATCGGACAGCCTCGTTACAGGGAAAATATTGCATGCCTCTAGTAAGCGTTTCCAGGGCTGCAAAGTTGTTCCAGGTATCCCGCCCAACCCTGCAAAGGGCGCTGAAAAGCGGGGCGATCACCGGGGAAAAATCCAGTGCAGGTGGCGTCGAGCTTTGGCAGATCGACACGGCAGAGCTGGCGCGCCTTTACCCGCTGCGAAAATCCGAGGGTGGCAACTTGCCACGTCAAGATGCGCAGATCGGACCGCCTGTTGACGTGGCAAAAACAAGCGAAGTCAGCCCTTTGTCAGATGAAGTTGTCAGGGGGCTGGAAGGGCAGTTGCAGGCAGTCAAAGAGGAACTTGCAGCGGCGCTGGCCGTGTCCGAGGAACGGCGGCGGCTACTGGATGAAATGGTGAAGGCGCTGCCCCGGCCAGCGGAACCCGAGAAACCCCGGCGCGGGCTGTGGGACAGGCTGCGCGGGCGCTAGTCCTTGCCGCCGTCGATCACGTCTAGCCGGTAGCGTTCGACAGCTTGAGCGTGATTGTTGATGTTGCCCCGGAATGCGCCTTCGGGCGTCACCGTGATGATCTTTGCACGGCCCTTTTTAACGCGGTGAATAGCCCCTACGGACTCCAGCAGCTGCAAGACAGGTGTCATGTGGTTCGGGGTGATGCCAGTTAGGTCTGACAGCTCTGCCGCAGACTTGGTGCATTCATAGCTTTGCCAGCCTAGATGCCGGGTGATCTGCCATAGCACCGCCATCGCCTGGTGCTGCTTTGCCAAGGTTTCGCCCGAATTGCGGAGGCGTTCGGTCACGGCGTCATGATACTGGAATGCGATGGACACGTTGCCCCCTCCGAAGAAGTCGAACTCATGCTGGTGCGCCGCCGATAGATCTTTCGCGGCTTTCGCTACCTCTCGCGCCCGTGCGGCGCGTTCTGGGCTACTTTCGCTCAAGGCTTGCTGATCCAGCAACAGGGCTGCCTGATCATAGGTTCCGCGCTTGCGCATGGCCTTGTCAGTCAGGCTGACGGGCGGATTGCTTGGCTTGCGCTGTTCGACCACCCCCACGATCACGCCGATCTGCTGCACCTTTGCGCCCGTGGCCCTTTGGGCTTGCTGGGTTGCTTTAGCAAGGTCGATGTCGTCGGCAGACACGCCCATGCGGCGCAGCTCGGTTATTGTAAGTCTGCCCATTGCTGCCCCCTAATAGTTCCCTGTGGGGGAACAATAGTTCCCTGTGGGGGAATTGTCAAAGCGTCATCAGGCAAACAATAGAAGGCTAAAACCGCAAAAATGCACCAGCGTATCCATGTATCCTAAGAAAGAACCCTTAGACTTAGAACGGCAGCGCGCCTAGAACGCGATGCAGAGAGGCGCGTAGCGCCGCGCAGAGGCCCGCCAGACGGCCTTAACGCTCTTTCCGCACCCACCCTAGCCGGACATGCCCGAAAGGCCCCTGCACGGCGCTCCTAGCGCCTCTGCATCCATTGCGATTGCAGCACCGGCCTAGATTGCTTTTGAACAGGGTCGCTCTGGGCGAGGTCGGCGCGCCTGATTTCGGGCACGATGTTGACCAGCTGGCGCACGGCATAGGCATAAACCGCGCAATCCAGCGCCTCGGCCCGCCTGCCAGGGATGCGCACGAAGGTCCGCACCGGCTGGCCCCGGTTGTAGCGGATCACGGCGCGCTCACTGGTCGCCTGCTCAAACCAGATCGGCGGCAGGGACGCGGAAAACCGCGCCGATGAAGGCCGGGGAAAGCGGGCGAACAGCTGCGCCTTGACGGTATCGACACCGACGATTTGCAGGCGCGCGCCGGTTTTCGTCTTGGACCCGGCCCGCTCGATCACCGGGCGGTTCCCTGGCGCACCCTTGATCGCCACCACCTTGCGCCGCATGCGCGGGGTGCAGAATGCGGTCACGCGGTTCATGGTGGTGCCGTCGCCCGCGTCGATGGCGGTTGCGTCGATGCCCATGCGCCCGCCCAGGGCATGCGGGAACCGGGCTTGCAGCATCACGTCCAGTTCGTGCCACGTCTCGTCTGCATCGAACTGGCCCCAGATCACACGGTGCCCAAGGACCAGCATGCAGCCCGCCTCGGTCCAGCCGATGTAGGTCAGCTCCAGGCGGTCGTGCTGCACATCGCAGCCCACGGTCAGCGCCAGCACCTCGGCAGGGATCAGGTCCAGCCCGAACGCCTCGGCCCGCGCGGCCATGCCGCCCTCGTCCAGTTCGTCGCCATCGCTGCGCCAGCCCTGCCCAAGGATCGTGTTGACGAAGGTCTGCAACATGGTCGGATCATCCTTGGCTCCGACGAACTCGACCGCCAGCTTGCCCCATGCGGCGTTGGCGTGAAGGCTGACCAGGGCATTGAGGCGGAAACCGGCATGCCCGGCCACGTCCGGGCGCAGGGCGCGCCAGCGGCCATCTGCGACCATCTGCGGCTTGTGGCGTTCCTCAATCTCGTCGGCGCAATGCGGGCAGCGCCAGCGGGCGGTTTCCGGCGTGCCTTCATCCCACGTGATCGCGTCCCAGGTGATCTGCTCAAAGGTGCCGCATGCCGGGCAGGGCACCTCGAACACGCGCTGGTCGGACTGGGCATAGGCGCGCAGGACGTGGCTGGTTTCCTCATGCACCGGGGTCGATCCCAGGACAATCTTGCGATCCGGAAAGGACAGGGTGCGGCGCTCGGCCAGCAGGATCGGGGAACCTTCCGCCGTGGCCTCCATGCCGTCCGCCTCGTCGATGAACAGCAGGCGCACGTTGTGGCGGCGCAGGTTTCGGGGGGCCTTGGCCGCGACCACCTTGAGCGAACCGCCGGGGAATCGCCGCGACAGCAGCGTGTTGCGCCCGGCCTCGTCGCGTTCGTCGGACAGCACCGCCGCCACGGCAGGCGATGCGGCAAAGATCGGTTCCACGTCCGAAACCATGTAATCGCGGCAGTCGGCCTCGGCAGGCAGCAAGCAGAGAATGGGCGCAGGATCGTTGGCGACGAAGCTGGCGACGGCAGAGGTTAGCAGGGTCGTGAAGCCCACGCGCACCGGCTTGACCAGGGTGACGCGCTCGATCAGGGGATCCCCGATGGCGTCGGCAATCTCGCGCTGGAACGGCCACAGGCGCACCGCACCAGGCTGCGCGCTGACGCCTTCGGGAAGGTAAACCTCGCGCTCGATCCACTCCGACAGGCGCAGCCTGGGGGGCGGCATCAGCGCCAGAAGGGCCTCGGCCCGGATCGCCTCAATCGTCGCCATGTGCCAGCCCTTCCAGTGTGTCGCGGACTTCCCGGTCGATCACCGCCATGTCGACGGCGGTCAGGTGCGGCAGCGCGGACCGGACGCGCGACGGCACGGCCAGCACCCCGGCGCGGACCTTGCGCAACACGTCCGACCAGGCGCGGGTGACGTCCTCGGCCTTCACCAGCTGATCCAGCGCCACGGCGTTGCGGCGCGCCGCCTCGTCGGCCTTTTCGCGGGCCAGCCGGGCACGGGCGGCTGTCAGCCCCTCGGCCTCGGCCTCGCTGCCCCATCGTGCGGCCATGCTGCGAAGATGGGCGGTGTAGGCCGTGACGGTGGCCCACAGATCGTAGCTGTCGTGCTTCAGGTGAACGGCGATGCCGCGTTTCTTCAGATCGGTCAGCGCGGCGGGTGAAATATCCAGAAGCGCGCACAGATCGGCACCGCCGACGCGGGTCACGATCCTGCCGTCCAGTTCCAGTTCTTCTATTACCCGCAAGATTTTAACCCTCTGTTTTTATTATGCAAAGCGCGACATGGCGGGGTGCGAATTACCCCCGGCAGGGGTGCGGCTGGAAGGACCCGTGAAGAGTCAGGCTCTGCCTTGGGGGGCAGCCCGGGCAAGCGATGACGCGGCAAGGGACGGCATGTGGCGCACTGCCTTGGCCGCACGTTCGCAGGTGCTTGCGGCCATCGGCCCGCCCAGATGCGTGACGATCATGGCCACGACCTGGGCATGCGCCCCGGCCAGCAAGGCTTCGGTGGGCAGGCCGGTGGCGTTCTGGATCGTGACCAGCGCCTGCGCCACCAGATTGGCAGCTTCGTCGGCTTGGGCCTGCTTGGGGTTCGTGTCGGTCATGTCGTCAGCCTTTCTTGGCAATGAGGGGGGAAGATCAGCGCAACAGCCGCGCCAAGCGCCGCATGTCACCAGCAATGTCGCTGCGGTCGATGAAGAAGCGTTCCGGGTCGCGGTGCGACACCATCAGGCGTTGCACTCTCTGGGCCAGTGCCTCGATCTCGGCAGAGGCCAGAACAGGCGTGTGCCGCACGCCCGAGGGCGGCACGCTATATTCCCTTCCTTTAGGAAGGGAGGGAGTTGCGCACCGGAGTTGCGCGGGAGTTTCCGGGGAGTTGCGCGGGAGTTTCGCGGGAGATGCGCAGCCCTTTTTTGGAGTTTCCGGGGAGTTTCGCGGGAGATGCGCAGCCATTACTCTACCTCCTGGATGACGTTGACGGGCTTGCGACCGCGCATGATTTCCGCGTTTCGGATCACCCCTTGGCCGAACAGGCGAGACATTGCGGCCTTGAACGCATCGCGCGTCACGCCCTCTGCATCCTCCTCGGCAGCAAAGACGGTCGGTGCATAGTAGGGGCCGCTATTGGCGTTCACATGCCGCCCCTGCTCAGTCAGCATCCGCAGCAACTTGAGGAACACACGGTCGGCCCGGCTGCGCTTCGCCATGCGATCCAGACCGGTTTCGGCGGGGTCGGCTTCAAAGATGCCATTGCGCCATGTCAGGGCGATTTCGTCGCCTGTGGGGCCATAGTTCGCCTTCATGGTCGCCAGCACCCGCGCGTCGGGGTTTGGCTCCTCGTCGCCTTGGATCACGCGGCGCAGGTAGAGGCGGGAACGCACGGAATTGTGCCAGCCGGTGCTGCCCGACATTCCGGTGCCGCTCTGGATGCCCGACAGGGACGGGTGCGCCAGCAGCACTACGGCGCAGCTGTGGCGGATTGCCAGACCGCGCAGCATGCCAATGAACTGGCGCGCCTGGCCCCGGTCGTTCTCGTTTCCGGGGAACAGGTCGGCCAGTGTGTCTAGGACCAGCACAGCGGGGCGCAGATCGGCCAAATAGTGGTCGATCTCACGGAACAGGGCGGTGGCCTTCTGGATGCCGGTGCGGGCGTCCAGGGCGGTCAATAGTGCGTCCTCTCCTGCAAGGCTGCGCAGGGTCAGCCTGTCCAGGTCCTCAAACCCGATGCCCTCGGCCTCGATCACGTCCGCAAGGCGGCGATGCAATTCGGGTTCGTCATCCTCGGCCGAGATGAACATGGCTTCGCCCGGTGCCACGCCCCGGCCGATCCAGTGACGGCCAAGGGCGCAGGCTGCGGCCAGCTGCAAGGCGATCAGCGACTTGCCGGTGCCGCCATCACCAGACAGCAGTGTGACGGTGCCAGAGGGGATCATGCCGCGCACCAGCCATTGCCGGTCGGGCACCTCGCGTCCCGTCAGGGTGGCGGCGGCAAAGAATCGGCTCACGCGCTTGCCCTCGGCCTCTGCGCGCTGGTGGCGTTCGTGCTGCATGTTGACAATGATCGGGCCGGGGGGAAGGTCGCGCGGATCGGCTTGCGCCATCGCGTCCCAGGGGCTTTCGGGGCCATCGGGGGGCAGATCGTCAGGCATCTTTGCCTCCGGTCAAGTAGGCGATGAAGGATGCCCGGTCGGCCTGCGACATGCGGCTGACGCAGGCGAGGGCATAGGCTTTCCGCTCGGATGGGGATGCCCGGTCAGCCCAGAAATACGCTTCGGCCATTAGGCTATCGAAAGCGATGATGGGCATGCCTGGGCGCATCGCGTGAAACATGGCCTCAAGCAGCGACAGCCGATCATCCGGGGGCACGTTGCGCAGCGCGTTGGTGAAGCGCACAGCCGCGCGTTCGCGGTCAAGGCTGTCGTCAACCCATGCCAGCCATTCGCGGTAATCCCACCCGGTGCCCTCGTCGGCATCGGGGGGGATCGTGGCAAGGTTGGCGCGGGCCATCGTCAGAAACCTTTACCGGTGCTGAACCGCAGCACATTGCGACGACGGGGCCCAGAGGCGCGCGCAATGCGCGCCTCCAAGTCTCCAAGTGCTGACGCCATTTCCGCGTCGGTCTTGAACTCGACCCTTTCACCGTTCAGCTGGGCCATGCGGATACCCTTGGCGCGGTTCT
>NZ_JPKW01000030.1:0-11315 GCF_001887735.1 Paracoccus sp. SM22M-07 | reverse complement strand
CTTTCACGCCCGGACCGACATGTACCGACTTGTCTCGGCACTGCTGCACGTCGGTTTTGAACTGGGATGGGACGCAACTCCCTCGGCACCGGCAAAGCATACGGATCCCGCATGGCAAGAATGGCTGGACCGCCAGACCTGCCCGAAGGACGATCTTTTCGCACCCAGGCAGCGTGGGCACCATCATCTTGTGGCAAACATCTGAAAGCCGCATTGCAAAAAGAAGGCATGTCGACATGGCTGAAGACCACAACGAGAAGAAGGCTGTCATCCGGGGCTTTTTCAACCGCTGCCCCAATTGCGGCGAGGGCCGGATCCTGCAGGGATATCTGGCGGTGATCCCCGAATGCGAATCCTGCGGGCTGGAGTTCAAGCGCTATCCGGCCGCTGACGGACCGGCATTTTTCACGATGACGATCATGCTTTTGCTGCTGATCCCTTTGCTGGGGTATACGTGGGTGGTCTTCCGGCCCAGCCCGCTCATGCTGCTGGCGATCGTTTCGGGAGCCACGGCGCTGATCACCATGGTGCTGCTGCGCTTCGTCAAAAGCGCCTTCATCGGCTATCTCTGGGCGCATAACGAGCAGGACCGCGGAGCCTGAGATGGGAATGTGGCAAGGCGGTTCCGAAGGTGATAGCGGGCGATCAGTCGCCCGATCGCCCGAAGGGTACATAACCGCCATCCCGACCGCCTGAGAGAGATATCGATCGTGAATACGGACAGCGCTCATCGCCTCAACATCCAAGGCGCCGCTTGGATGATCACCGCCATGGCCGCCTTCGCGGTCGAGGACGCCTTGGTCAAGGCCGTGTCGCATCATCTGCCGGTCGGGCAGATCCTGACCCTTTTCGGCATGGGCGGGGCCACGATCTTTGCCGCCATCGCCCATCGTCAGGGCGACGCATTGCTGACCCCCGACGTGTTGTCGACAGCCATGAAGATCCGGGTGCTGTTCGAGATCACGGGTCGTCTCTTCTACATTCTCGCGCTGGCACTGATCCCCTTGGCGACAGCCACCGTCATCCTGCAGGCCACGCCGCTGGTCGTCGTCGCATCCGCCGCACTGATTTTCGGCGAGCGCGTCGGTTGGCGCCGATGGGCCGCCATTGGCATCGGACTTGCCGGGGTGCTGATCATCCTGAGACCGGGGACGGAAGGTTTTTCGCCCCTGTCGATCCTGGCCGTGATCGGCATGTTTGGTTTTGCAGGGCGCGATCTGGCAAGCCGAGCTGCCCCGCGCAGCCTTAGCACGGCCATTCTGGGCCTTTACGGCTTTCTGGCCTTGGCGGCGGCTGGCCTGATGTTCTCGCTCTGGCAGGGACAGGCATTCCGTCTTCCCGATGGCCCTGCCACCCTTTTGATGACGGGCGCGATCCTTGTCGGGCTTTGCGCCTATTCATCCCTGATGAAGGCGATGCGAACAGGCGACGTATCGGCCGTCACGCCCTTCCGCTATACGCGCCTGTTGTTTGGCGTCGCCTTGGGACTGATGTTTTTCGACGAAAAACTCACGACCAACATGCTGATCGGTTCGGCGTTGGTTGTGCTGTCGGGACTGTTCATCCTGTGGAGAGGCAAACAAAGGGGCGATTGAAAATAAGCTTTTGCCTAGGTGTTTGATCCCACGGTTTGATGGTGCGATCCTTTCTCAGGAATGGGAGGAGGCATTATGGGCCAGGTTCGTCACGGAAGCGCCACGACCACGTACGCCGTCAGAGCTGCAATACAACGATCGCAAGCTTCGCTCGCGACGTTGAGCCGGGAGTTGGGCATTAATCCGAAGACGGTTGCGAAATGGCGCAAGCGCCAGACGGTTGAGGATCTCAAGACCGGGCCGAAGGAGCCACGCTCGACGGTCCTGACAGAGACCGAGGAGGCGACTATCGTTGCTTTCAGGCGGCATACGCTGCTGCCTCTGGACGGCGCTGCGCTTGCCTCTATGCCCTACAGCCTTCCATCCCGCATCTGACTCGTTCGGCGCTGCATCGGTGCCTACAGCGCCACGGTATCTCTCGACTGCCTGACGTGGGAGGCGACAAGCCGAAGCGGCAGAAGTTCAAACGCTACCCTATCGGCTTCTTCCATATCGATATTGCCGAAGTGCAGACTGCTGAGGGCAAACTGTTTTTGTTCGTTGGCATCGACCGCACAATCAAGTTTGCCGTGACCCAGCTCGTCGACAAGGCGGACAGGAAGAAGGCCTGGGAGTTCCTGCAGCACATGCTCGAAGCAGTGCCCTATCAGGTCCACACCATTCTCACCGACAACGGCATTCAGTTCGCCGAGCAGCCCCGGAACCGCAACACCATCTATTCCCGGCCTATGCGCTTTGACATGATCTGCGAGGGCGAGACCGTGTCCGCCATCGGTCCGAGGACATGGTCGAGCGGCATCGAGCACCGCCTCAGGAAGCCAAACTACCCTTAGACGAATGGCCAGGTCGAACGGATGAACCGCACGATTAAGGACGCGACCCTCAAACGCTTCCATTACGATGATCACGACCAGCTCCGCACCCACTTGGCGGACTTCATGGCAGCCTACAATTTCGCCCGCCGGCTCAAGACCCTCGGCGGCCTCACGCCTTACGAATACATCTGCAAGATCTGGACATCCGAGCCAGACAGATTCATCCTAAATCCGATCCACCAGATGCCGGGACTGAACAAGTTGGCGATCGTCCAACTCATGGGGCGGAACCCCCATTGCGGGTGAACGCCGAGGTAGAGTGCGGCAGTTACTTGGGAAAAACTGTCCTCGGATCGGCGCGCTTGAGCAAGGGCGCGTCGATCCGGGACGCGGTTCGGTCCGGCAATGCCTGCCGGCGGCCGCAACGGGCGTCAGGTCTTGAGGACGACCTTGGTCCAGTCGTTCTGGTTCCAGCGGAACCCTTCATAGCCCTTGGCCGCCTCCTCCAGCGGCAGGCGGTGAGAGATCATGAAGGTCGTGTCCAGCTCTCCCTCCTGGATGCGGCGCAGCAGGTCGTGGGTGTAGGCCTGCACATGGGTCTGTCCGGTGCGCAACTGCAGCCCCTTCTGCATCAGCGCGCCAAGCGGGAATTTGTCCATGAAGCCGCCATAGACGCCGGGGACCGACACGCGGCCGCCCTTGCGTACCGCCATCAGCGCCTCGCGCAGGGCGTGGCCGCTGTCCGCCCCGACGCCCACGGCCTGCTTGAGGTTGTCCATCACCGTATCCAGGGCAAAGCCGTGCGCCTCCATCCCGACCGCGTCGATGACCGCGTCCGCACCGATGCCGCCGGTCATCTCCATGACCGCCTCCAGCACCGAGGTCTGCTTGAAGTCGATCACCTCGGCCCCCATCCGGCGGGCCAAGGCCAGGCGGTTGGGATAGTGGTCGATGGCGATAACGCGGGCCGCACCCATCAGCCGGGCGGCCTGGATCGCGAACAGCCCGACCGGGCCGCAACCCCAGACCACGACGGTGTCGTCGGCTTCGATGTCGGCATTGTCCGCGGCCATCCAGCCGGTGGGCAGGATGTCGGACAGGAACAGGACGTCGTCATCGTCCATGCCTTCGGGAATGACGATCGGGCCCACGTCGGAAAACGGCACGCGGACATATTCCGCCTGTCCGCCCGGATAGCCGCCCGTCAGGTGGCTGTAGCCGAACAGGCCCGCCGCCGCATGGCCGAACATGGTTTCGGTCAGGTCCTGCTTGTCGGCCGGGTTCGAGTTGTCGCAGGCCGAGAACTGCGCCCGCTGGCAGAAAAAGCACGACCCGCAGGAGATGGTAAAGGGCACCACGACCCGCTGGCCGACCTTCAGCGTGCTGCCGGGGCCGACATCGACGACCCGGCCCATGAATTCGTGACCCAGGATGTCGCCCGCCTGCATGCCGGGGATCACCCCGTCGAACAGGTGCAGGTCGGACCCGCAGATCGCGGTCGAGGTGACCTGGATGATCGCGTCGCGGGGGTTGACGATCTGGGGGTCGGGCATCGTCTCGACGCGGACGTCGTGCTTGCCGTGCCATGTCAGTGCGCGCATGGATCAGGCCTCCTGTCTGCGGTTGAGGGGGGTGGCGATCTCGCCGGTCTCGAGGAACATCTTCAGGCGCTTCAGGTCGCGGCGCCCCTGGATCGCGGGGTCCGTTTGGAACAGTTTGGCCACGACGCGGCCAAGCGCGCCTATCGGCGGCGCATAGGCGATCAGCGCGGTGACCTCGGTGCCGCGATTGCCCGGCGCATCGCGAAACAGCACCCGGCCGGTGGTCTCGATGTCCGAGCCATCGGTCGAGGCCCATGCGATGACGTCGCCGGGGCGATCCTCGGTGATGCGGGTGCGCAGGGTGATGTCGCTGCCCGGGCCGCGCAGGGTCCAGCGGGTGACGTCGCCCTCGGTCGAGACGGCGTGGACGTTCTCCATCACGCCGGCCAGGTTCCCGAACTGGCGCCAGAAGGCATAGATCTCGTCGCGGGGGCGGGCGATGGTGACGGTGCGGCCGGTCAGCGCAAAGCGGCCCGACGACGCGTGTTTGGCAGCGCGCCGGGGGGCATTGTCGGCAGGGCGCCGTTCGGGCTGGCGGGTCAGCAGATAGCCGGTTCCGGCAGCGGCCAGGAAGATGCTCAGCACCGCGCCCAGACCGATGCCGGATGCACGCGGCCGGGGCGTGTGACGGATGTGGTCGAGATGATCATGATGGGGCATGACGGTCCTTTCCCAAAGCTGTGCGGCACCGATGGTCCGGCGCCGCGATTGTTTCTGTTACCGTTCAATCGGGTCGCCTGCCGTCGACGGAAGATGTGGCTGCCCGTCCAGGGTGACGTCCGATGTGCTGTCAGCCCTGAGGCCTATCTGCATGGAGTGCCAAAGCATCAGGAATGCCCGGCGGCCTCATGCGTATCGGCCGGTTCGGACCCGAACGGTCGCAAGGGCCTTTTGCCAGAATGGGGATGCATGGCCGGGCTTTCTTTCTGCGCTGGAGCGGTGATTGAGCATGGGTCCAACAAGAGGATGCCACGATTGTTCCAGTCCTTCGCAACATCGCAGGCCGGCATGCCGCCGGGGGACGTAACATCAACTATGCCCCGGCCTTGGCATCGACGGTCGCGGCAGGAGCCTGGCGACAGGCTGGGCGCACATATGTTGCGCGGTTTGGACCGACCACCAGCGGCAACACAACGGTTCGACAGAGCATCGGTCGGACAGGACGTCAGTTGCTGGAGGAACCCTGGTTGGGGTGATCGCCTTACGTCTGCACAGATGACAGATTCGTGAGCTTGCGGACCTGCCGACCCTGCCCATTACAGCGCTGGAGAACCACATGCCCCGTACCAAGACGACCCTTCCGACAGACCAGAAGGGGACAGCCTCTCCGACACGATTTTCAATGGCGGAATGGAAGCAGATCTTTGTTCGCGTGAAGAACGAGATCGCCAGCGACCACATTTCCGTCGTGTCGGCGGGCATCGCGTTCTATGCGCTGCTGTCGGTGTTCCCGGCCCTTGCCGCGCTGATCTCGATCGCAGGTCTGGTGCTGGACCCCGCCGACATCGCCAGCCAGCTGGACACGGTCATGGCCCTGATCCCGGAAAGCGCCGGGGCGGTGCTGCAGGAACAGGTCCTGAAGGTCACCAGCGGCGATGAGACGGCGACCGGCTTGGTCGCGGCCTTTGGTCTGGCCATCGCGATCTATGGCGCCATGAAGGGCGTCATGACCCTGATGGAGGGGCTGAACATCGCCTATGACGAAGAGGAGGGCCGCGGCTTCATCAAGCTGTATCTCAACGCGCTTCTGATCACGGTATGCGCGATCCTGGGCCTGGCGATCGCGATTGCGCTGCTGATCGTGCTGCCGTCAGTTATCGCCTTCCTGCCGCTGTCGCCGAAGCTGGAGACAGCAGCCGAATGGCTGAAATGGCCGCTGATGGCGGTGCTGACCATGATCGGGCTGGCGGCGATCTATCGCTTTGGTCCGTCGCGCGCCGATCCCAAGTGGCGGTGGGTCAGCGTCGGTGCCGTGGCGGCCACGGTCCTGTGGATTCTGGGCACCGCGGCGTTTTCGCTCTATGTCCAGAACTTCGACGACTATACCGAGACGTACGGGACGTTGGGCGGGGTCATCATGCTGCTGACCTGGATGTGGCTGTCGGCCTTCATCGTACTAGCCGGAGCGGAGCTGAACGCCGAGATCGAACAACAGACCTCCGAGGACACGACCACGGGTGCCCCCGAACCGATGGGCCAGCGCAACGCTGTAAAGGCTGACACTCCGCCGCCAGGTGAGTCGGTACATGAAAGCGACGGAACACGGACCGCCGGTCCGGTCGGGGTCTCCACGGCAAGGAACGATACGGAGGTCGCGCCGTCGCCCAAGTCGGACGCCATCATGGCAATCATCCTTCTTGGAGCCAGCTTGTGGAAGCTTCGGAAGATGAGCGCTCGCAACTGAGATGGCTGTCCGTTGGCTGAATGCCGGGTCTGCCAAGGTCGAAGCGGCTTATCCTTATGTCACCTGCGTCTTCGGTGTGAAGCAAACGCTATATGAAGGTGGGGACTGACCTATCACTGAACTTTCATCCAGCCGCAACCGTAGCCAGGTTGGTATTGCACCGCTCCCAACATTGGACTGCCGGATACCGAAGTTTTTCAGCTTGGCTATGGTGACAGGCCTTCATAAGCATCTCCGCGACTACCTTTCAGACGCCGGTCTGGCGTGACGCAGACCTACCAAAATAGATAGGCATTCGGGGCGGTTATCCGCGATACATTCAGCGCAGGTCAGGTAGCGGTCTTTGGGAGGAGCAACTGTCTTGCTAGCAACTTGAACACGCAGTTACCGCCCGAGGAAGCAGTCAGCATTGCAGCAAGCCTAGGGTCCAGAATCATTGAATTTCACAGCCAGAGCAAGACGGTTGCGGCGAGCATGATCGCGGAGAAGAAGGTTTCCGGGCAGCGGTCGTATCGGGTGGCGACGCGCCGCCAATCCTTCAGACGGCCGAACATGATCTCGATGCAGTTGCGCCGTTTGTAGCGCCGCTTGTCGTATTTGACGGCCTTCCTGGGGGACTTTCGACCGGGGATTCAGACCCTTATCCCCCCTGTCTTTCAACGCTTCTCTGGACCAATCAGCGTCGTAGCCCCTGTCAGCCAGCAGCCAACCCGCCTTCGGCAGACTGCCCAGAAGAGCCGCGGCGCCTGTGTAGTCGCTGACCTGGCCGGCCGACATGAAGAACCCGATCGGCCGCCCCGTGGCATCGGTAACGGCGTGCAGTTTGGTGTTCATGCCGCCTTTTGTCCGGCCGATCTGGCGTGCGCGCTCCCCTTTTTCACGCACAGGCTCGACGCCGTGCGGTGTGCCTTGAGATAGGTCGCATCGATCATGATCGTCTTGTGCTCGGCGCTCTCAGCGGCCAGGCCGACCATGATCCGGGAGAAGACCCCGTTGTCACTCTAGCGCCTCCAACGGTTGTAGAGGGTCTTGACGGGCCCATATTCCTTCGGCGCATCACACCACCGCAACCCATTGCGGTTGATGAAGATTATGCCGCTGAGAACGCGGCGATCATCGACGCGGGGCTTGCCATGACTCTTGGGAAAGAACGGCTTCAGGCGTTCCATCTGGGCATCGCCCAGCAAGTAAAGATTGCTCATCGATCAGGTCTCCTTGCGGAGCCTGAATCATGCCAAACGCCTGAAATCAATGGGTCTGGAGCCTAGCGATTTACCAAGTCTGATCTGAAGGCTCATTGTTTTCCTTTAGGCTGCTGCCGGGTAGTCTTACAAGAGATGCGTCTCCTTTACACTGAGACACTGTCGTTCCAATCGGTCGCGTTCGGTCCCATCATCTGTTAGCGCGTGGTTCGAACGTCGGACCCATAACAGCCGTCCAGCCGTTTGGATGTCAACCAGACGAAGATTGGACATACCGATATGCTGACTGCGAACACTGACCCATCAAATCCCAACGAACCATCCGAGGCTGCTTCGGGCAGCAATCTATGCGTGTTTGCGCCGTGGCCGTTGATCACGGTTGCGATCGAGGCCTCCCCGGACGACGGCTCCGACGATATCGTTGTTCGGGCAGGAGGACAGGGCGTTTGGGTTGCGCGAATGGCGGCGTCCCTTGGTGCCCGCGTTATCCTCGTTGGACCATTCGGCGGAAAGATCGGGCGAGCAGCGGCCGTCATGTTGCGTGACGAGGGCATCGCCGTGCGATCGGTGGACGTTGCCGGGTCGAACGGTGCCTATATCCATGATCGACGTGGCGGCGAACGGGCGCAAATCGCTGAGATGCGGCCGGCAAGGCTAGACAGGCATGAGGTGGATGATCTTCTGGACGCGCTCCTGACGGAGGGGATGCGCTGCGGCACTGTCGCCCTGACCGGCCTGCGGGACGGCGAAGTCTTTGACCCTGCACTCTATGGAACTGTAGTGCGCGATCTCGCAGCGAACGGTGTGGAGATCATCGCTGATGTGGCAGGTGCGCCTCTCGAGGCGATCGACCAGGGAATAGGGGTCCTGAAGATCAGTCATGAGGAGATGGTGGCGGACGGCTATGCGACCGATGGTTCTTGGTCGGCCATCGCCGCCGGGATGGACCGGCTTGTCGATCGGGCGCGCGATATCGTCGTCTCCTGTGCCGCTCGCGGGACTCTCGCCAGATTTGACGGAAAGTTCTGGCTGGCAACACCACCGAACGTGACGCCACGGGATCACACAGGTGCCGGGGATTCCATGACGGGTGGTCTGGCTGTCGCACGCACGCAGGGCCTCAGCGTCAGCGACGCGCTGCGCCTAGCCACTGCAGCAGGCGCCCTCAACGTGACCCGTCGCGGTCGCGGCACCGGTGCTGCCACGGATGTCGACGTGTTTCGGGACCATGTGAAGGTCCGGGAGGTGGATCCCGCGGATCTCGATCTTGAGGACAAACGGAGCGCTCAACAATGACGATGGAGAACCCACCGATCGCCGAGCTGCAACGGATCGAAAGCCTTGCTGCGGAACTGGCCGCCCTCGCCGGGGCCGATATCCAGTTCGCCTTGGGGAAGGCGATGCAGGTCAGCTACAAGGGGGAGCCCGGGTGGATGCGCGATCCGGTCTCCGAGGTCGATCACGCATGTGAGGTCATGATACGGGCGCGCCTGGCCGAAGCCGCGCCAGGTCACGATATCATCGGTGAAGAGATCGACGACCGCCCGGGGCGAAATCATGATTGGGTCTGGGCCATCGATCCGATCGATGGGACCGCCAATTTCGTATCCGGTCTGCCGATGTTCGCAGCCTCCATTGGCGTGCTCTACCGTGGCCGTCCGGTTGCCGGCGCGCTGTGGTGTTCAGCCACCCATGTGCTGCGCCCCGGTGTCTACTCCGCTCATGTCGGCGGCTCCCTGAACTTCGATGGTGTTGAATTCGTGCGGCCAGATCGAGCGCAGGTCCGTCGAAGCCTTGTCGGCACGCCGCAAGGCGGGACGGCGGAACCCTTCGATACACGGCTGACAGGGTCGGCTGCGATCGAATGCGCGTTTGTCGCCGCTGGCCTCCTCGCCGGCACGCGGCTTGGTGCTCCAAACCTCTGGGATGTGGCAGGAGGTGCTGCCCTCGTACTGGCAGCCGGAGGCGACGTCCGTATCCATACGGCGGAGGGATGGGTTCCATTCACCAGCTTCCAGGGACCGGATGGTGACCTTGCCCGATGGCGCGCGCCGATGGCACTGGGAAGGCTGGATGCGCTGGAGGCTCTGTTGGCGTAATGTCCTGGCCAAGCTGGTCTCGTTGTGCAACCCAAGAATAAAAGCGGCTGATACCATTTTGATGCAAATGCATCGGGCTCTAGCCGAGGCTGTGTGGAAACTCGGCCTTATGGTAGACTTAGACCTGGTGGCGGGAGATCGGCATGTCGGGTTTCATCGAAGGCACTGTGCGGGAACAGACGGCTCTTTTCCCAGATCGTCTTGAGGACTGGATTGGCGAGGATCACTTGGTTCGGGTGGTTGATCTGTTTGTTGATGAACTCGATTTGCCTGCGCTCCGATTTGCGCGATCGGCGCCGGCGCGGACGGGGCGACCCGGATATCATCCTGCCGTGCTGCTTAAGCTGTTCATCTACGGCTATTTGAACCGGATCCCGTCCAGCCGCAGACTGGAACGTAAAGCCGGGCGGAACGTCGAACTGATGTGGTTGACCGGCCGCCTTGTCCCGGATCACAAGACCATCGCCGACTTCCGACGCGACAACGGCCCCGGCATCCGCCGCAGCGTCGCTCAGTTCGTGGAGCTGTGCCGCCGGATCGGCGTGCTGAAGGGCTCCTGCGTTGCCATCGACGGGAGCAAGTTCCGGGCCGTTAACAGCCCGGACCGCAACTTCACCAAGGGCAAGATCGCCAGCCGCATCGCCCACCTGGAGGCGGACGTCGAGCGCTACATCGCGGAGATGGTGCGGGTCGATCGACAGGAGGAGGGTGAGGTTCGGGCTGAGAAGGTCGCGCATCTGGCCAAGCGTTACGGGCGTGTCCGGCAGCATATCCAACACCTGCAAGCCATGGGTCGGGCCTTGGCCGATGCGCCGGATGGGCAGATATCGCTGACCGATCCCGATGCCCGCGCCATGGCCACCAGCGCCCGGAACAGCGGAATGGTCGGCTAAAATGTCCAGACTGCCGTCGACACCGAGACCCACCTGATCGTCGCGCATGAAGTCACCAACCAGGGTCATGACCGTGATCTTCTGGTGCCGATGGCAAAGGCGGCCAAGGATGCACTTCGTCGCGACGAGATGCATGTGCTGGCCGACAAGGGCTACTTCAGCGGGCGGCAGATCCTGGCCTGCCATGAGGCTGGCATCACTACGACAATCCCGCGCCCGGAGACGTCAGGCAACCGCCTCAAGGGCATGTATGAGAAGGCGGACTTCGCCTATGAGGCCGATGCGGATATCTATCGTTGTCCTGCAGGGGAAGCGCTACCGTATCGCTACACGACCGAGGAAGACGGTTTGGAACTCCGCCGCCACTGGACCAGCGAGTGCGGCACGTGTCTGATGAAATCGCGATGCACGACCGGCAAGGAGCGCCGGATCACGCGGTAGGCGCACGAGCATCTGGTCGAGGCGGCGCGGGCGAGGCTGATCGGTCCGACCGAACCGATGACCATCCGCCGAGGCACGGTCGAGCACCCGTTCGGCACCATCAAGGCGTGGATGGGCACGTCCCACTTTCTGACCCGACGGCTGAGGAACGTGAAAACAGAGATCGCGCTGAACGTCCTTGCCTACAACATCAAGCGGATGGTGGCGCTGATCGGGATCCGCGGCCTGATGGCGGCAGTGAGGGCCTGAAAGAACGCGTCGAACC
>NZ_JPKW01000029.1:0-12496 GCF_001887735.1 Paracoccus sp. SM22M-07 | reverse complement strand
ATCACCAGCGCCCTCACTCAGCCCTCGGCGCCAAGCCACCGGCGCTGGTCCATTGGCAGCGAAATGATCTCAACCAACCCGATCAGCAGGTGCAGCGAGGGGCTTAAATTACGCCAGAGCCCGTCCAAGAGATGGCGAGTGGCTCAATGGGGCAACAGGGGGCAGGTCACGATCGAACACCCAACAGTCTGACTTTTCTGTCTCGCAGGATTGCCGATGACGTGCCATTGGGCTTAAACAACTCGCAATCCA
Source organism: Paracoccus sp. SM22M-07 (assembly GCF_001887735.1). Lineage (NCBI taxonomy): Bacteria > Pseudomonadati > Pseudomonadota > Alphaproteobacteria > Rhodobacterales > Paracoccaceae > Paracoccus > Paracoccus sp. SM22M-07. The sequence continues at coordinate 12,244 of NZ_JPKW01000029.1, read as the reverse complement.
AGCGCCGTTGGACGTCAGTGCAGGTGGCGCTATGACCCAAAGGTCTAATCCAGTTGGCGGGGCGCCGATCATGGCCCATCCTGTCGGCAGCAGGCCAGAATTTTTTGACAGGTAATGCAATGAAAAAGCCGTTTTCAAGAATTGTTGCCGGCCGGAACAAAACCCACCAGACATTTGTAAATCTACTTGGGAAAGGCGCGGCTCTCGAAAACGAGGATTTTCGCGCTTCATTGCTAAAAAATCGTCTGCGACCCTATCGGATCGGCTTCAAGCGCAAAAATCTTGTTTCGGCTTTCTCGTCCAATCTGACCCGGTTGTTTCCAAGTCTGATCGCAGTTGACGACAGCGAAATTAACTCTACCGATCCTGTGCTGATGTATGGCGCAATTCTGGAGGATCCGGAGAAATCGCATGATAGCACCCAAAGGCTGATGCCACATGTACGGGCGACAGATCATGTTATTTTCTTTGAAATGGGGTTTCTCGCCTCGCCCACAAGCTGGTCGCAGGCTCTGGCTTCGGGCGATCCGGGTTCAGCCTGTCTGGGATATGTATTCGATGATCGGGCGCAATACTACATGGCCGATTACGAGACACGCCTCACTGAAAAACTGAATGGCGAATTTCATCTGACACCGCAGGAACGGGAACGCGCCTGCCGGTTGATGCACCGGATCGTAGATGCGCGGATTTCCAAATATAATTCGCAACCTTTTTTTATGCCTCCGGTCTCGCCCAGGCATGACAGGCGCGTTCTTGTTGTCGATCAGACCTTTGCGGATGCGTCGATCGCCTACGGTCATGCATCCGAAGAGACCTTCAAGAACATGCTTGAGGCGGCCCTGCGCGAAAACCCGGACGCAGAAATCTTGATCAAGACTCATCCGGACATCAATTGGGCCGACAAGGGAACACGCCGAGGCTATTTCGACCACATGAAGTCGGAAGGCCGGGTTCGAATCCTGCGCGACAGTGTCAATCCGTTTCAGATTTTTGATCTGGTCGAAAAGGTCTATGTAGGCACCAGCGGGCTGGGCTTTGAAGCGCTGCTGGCGGGCAAGCAGGTGGCTTGTTTCGGCGCGCCTTGGTACGCCGGCTGGGGCCTGACAGATGATCGTGTTTCCGTGCCCCATCGCCATCGGCAGCGCAGCCTTGCCGAGCTTTTCCACGCCTTCTACATCTGGTATACCATTTATCATCTTCCCGACGGCGAGGTGCCTTCTACCATCGAGAGCGTGCTGGACTATATCGAGGAGAAACGGCCAGTTCGCCCCATCCCTACGACCACCCCCTCGGCCCCGTTGCTGTCGATCGTGATCCCGGTCCATCAGGTCGAGCGCTACGTCGCGGAATGCCTTGGTTCGATTCAGCGCCAAAGCCTGCAGGATTTCGAGATCATCCTGATCGATGATCTCAGCACCGATAAATCGGCCGACATCATCAGCGCTTTCGCGGCGGGCGACCCTCGGATCAGGTTGATCCGGGGAACCGAAAATATTGGACCGGGATTTGCTCGAAACCGGGGCATGGCGGCGGCACGCGGCACCTACATCCTGTTCATCGACCCCGATGATTACATGCCCGACCCGGCGCATTTGGAACGTGTGATCGCCATGGCCGAAGCGGACGGGGCCGATATGGTGCGCTACAGGAAGCGCAACGAACAGCTCGAAGATCCAAGCGGCAAAATCATCGGCATGCGCAAGGATGCGACGGAGACGTTCTTCCCCGACGAAATCCGCAAGACAACCCTAGCCCGGACACCTCAGATCGCCCATTCGCGGCATTTCTGGAACTGGCTTTACCGGCGCGACTTTCTGGATCGTCACGGTGTCCGCTTCTTGACCACCTACCGCGAAGAGCGCGCCTTCCTGATGCAGGCCTATATGGCCGACCCAGTGGTTTCGGTCTGCGATAGCGACGGCGTCGTATACCGGATCCGACATGATTCCGCAGTTCGGCGCAGCCAGTCCATGAGCGACGTGATCGATCAGCTGACCAATTTTGATCAGGTCATCGAGCAGCTAGACAAGGGCGGCGCGTTGGATCCGTCATCCCCGAATTGGTGGCTGACCCGGTTTCAGGTGTCGCAGTTCCTCCACTATCTCTATTTTGGGTTCGCTTGGAAGGTCGCCAAGGCGGAACATCAGGCCGGCCACTTCATCGACCTTCTTGCCCGGACATTAGAGCGCAGCCGACTTGCCCCGAGCGATCTAATCGAGGATCCGTCCCAGCTTTCCGAGGCGCATCGGAACTGTGGAGCCTATCCTCTTCTGATGGCGGCGACCTGCTGCAAGCGGCGCGATCTTATCGAGACCGCATTGAACCTTGCGCCCGTCGAGGCGCCAAAGCTTTACGAGGAATTGCTACTAGAGCCCGCTACGACAGCGCAAGAGCGTCTGCAGGGCGCGTTGAACAACTATGCCCGAAATGAGCGAGTGGTCCCGGTTCCGGCGCCCGCCGCGAGCGTTCTCAAAAAGCCGCGCCTGATCATCCATATCGGCAGCACGAAGACTGGCAGCACAGTTCTTCAACACACGTTGGAAGATCATCGTCCGACCTTGCTGAGGCAAGGCATCTGGTATCCCGAGGTTGGGCTGTTCTGGCAAAAAAACCGCCCCCACAAGCAGGCCGGGCACGCGGGCTTCATCGCCGAGGCGATCAGCGGTGGATCAACGCTGCGCGACCATCTGTTGCAAGGTCTGGCGGCGATGGAAGGGCGGATCCATACAATTGTGCTGTCGTCGGAAGCTTTCTTCCTGAGTGCCAACGCGGCCAAGATTGCCCGGCTCTTCCATGATTTCGACGTTGAAATGGTGGTGTATCTTCGGCGGCAGGATGAATGGGCGAATTCCCAATATGCGGAATTCGTCGCTGGCGGGGCGATCAATTCTACCTCCCTCACCTTCGAGGAATGGTTGCAAACAGATCAGGCTGTAAGAGGTCTGGATTACAAGCGGATCATCCACGAGTGGGAACAGTATCTGCCAAAATCTGCCATCCACCCCCGCTGCTATGTTCGCTCATCGGGTAGAGCTTGGGACATCATCAAGGATTTTGCGGAGGTCACAAGGCTATCACCACTTCAGAATCTGCCGGTTGCCGCGGAAGAAAAGTTGAACACTTCGCGACTTTCTGCCGCCCATGTCGAACTGATCCGCCAGTACAACAAGAAGAAGTTCGCCAGCAAATCGGCCTATTGTAAGTTTATCGATATAGCCGGCGACCAGCTCAATCGCTGGCGCAAGGACCAAGGCATGTCGATGTCATCTCCTTGGTTCCTAAACGATATCTTGGCTACAGACATTATGGACCGTGCAGCTGTCGGCAATGATTGGATTGCCCGAGAGTTCTTCGCCACTACCGGCGACATGCTGTTCCCGCCCCGCGCAGCAGCCCCCGCCGATTGCGCGGTCCATCTGGCAGAGTTCCGCATCGTCGACGCCGCATATGCGATGATCGGATCTGGCAAAGGCCGCAAGGAGGCAAAGACAGATATCGTCAATTACGGGCTTTTCAGCTGGCGGCGCTGGAGCGCGATCCCGGCTCTGACGGCCGTCTATCGCCATCGCGGGAGGCCGGACCTAGCAAAAGCGTTGTCCTCGAATCCAGTGGAATTCGCGCGCCAGCATTGGGCCGGCCGTCACCCCCGGTTGCGTTGGCTTGCCTATTCGACGGCCAATCCGCTCGGGCCGCGCGAGATCCTTCGCCATTGGACGCCCCTTGTGGTGCCTTATATCCGCAGAAATTCCAGCGATCATGCCGCAAACGAGTTTCTAGCCGATCCGATCCGGTTTTCACGGCAATTGCAAAACCCCGTTCACCGCATGGTCGCACGGATACTGTTTCCGATGGGCGAGTTGCGATGACACCGGCAGACTGCGGTGAAAACCACAAGAAAAGTTCGGACCAACGGGTCGTGATGCTGGAAGTACCAGAAGCCTGGTTCGACGATCCGAGCGACGGCAATCTACATCAGCGGCTTTATGCCTCGATCTTGTCGGCTTTGGCCGAGCTGGATGTGGTGATCCGTCCGGTCTGGCTACCCAGGGGTGCGGACCTCGCGCCGCGGGACACGCGCGGCTACGATCTGGTTCTCAGCTATCATTCTTATGGGACGGCGGACAGTCGTCTGCTGCGCTGCAAGGAATCTTATATTCCGCCCTATTACACAATGGATGACATGGGCTATGCGTGCTTTTCCCGGCTGTCGTGCCACCCCGACGAGTTTTCCAGCGAGATTGCTCGCCAGGACCCGGCAGTTGCAGCCACGTATGTCCGCCACCTTGCCGAACGGCTGAGGCGAGAGAATTGCTCGAAATATTCTCAGCCGCCCTTCGGGGAAAATACTTTGCAGGGATACGTCTTCGTACCACTGCAGGTCCAAAGCGACCCGGTATCCCAGAAAGTCCCGCTTCAGATTTCTCGGGCACTGGAGGCGATCGTCTCGGCTGCCTCGGCGCGGGGCCTTCGCACGATTATCAAGCGGCATCCGCGCTGCAAGAGTGCGACCATGACAAAGCTGTTGCAACAGCTGGAAAAGAAACCGGATGTGGATATATCTACCGCCTCCGTCCATGCGCTGATGGCCAATGCGGAATGCGTGGTGGGGGCGAATTCGGGCGTGCTGTTCGAGGCACTGATCCAAGGGAAGCCCGTGATCAGCTATGGCGCCTCGGAATTTGCACGGATAACGCAGGCAGTCACTAGCTATGAAGACCTGTTCGATGCGGTTTCCGCGCCGCAGCCAATCGATCCCGAACACCGAGAAAAGTTTATCTACTGGTATCTAGAGAAACACTGCGTCAAGGCGGGGGATGTCTTGGGCATAAAAGCAAAAATAGAAAAATCCTTGAAACATTCCAGCAGTCGGAACGCCTACAATCAGACCGGCAATACTATCTATAAGCTACAGCTTCGGTTTCACTCGTTGAAAAGCAAAATCAAGCGCCGAATCTTCTGATCATTCTTACGGGCTGAGCTGCTCGCATTCCAGACCCAGAGTTTCTGGGCGGTGTTCAAAGCAGCTACGGATCACATCGCCTAGGATGCCGTCTTCCTTCAGGGTCTGGGCCACATTGTGTTCGACGTTTTTAACTGCACGGTGAAAGATATTTTTTGCGACTGGAAACAGCTTGGCATGTTTATAATCCAGCCCGTCACCGCCCGAGAAAATGTAATAGCAGGTTGTGGCGTTCATAAAGATGCCAGCATTTTCGACCGAATAATGTTCTATTTGAGAACTGTAATTCCGCCACCTCCGTTCCCAAGGAACTTGTTCCGGATCAATACTGAACTGAGGCGAAAATGCGATGCAGGTTTTCGTGGGGATATGATGGGTCGAAATGATAGCGTTGAAGCCACCCATGCTGTTCCCGATCGAGTGTACCTCTTTGCCATCAATATAGGGCGCAATGCATTCCTTGATCGTTCGGTAGTCCAGCGCGTTGCTCCAGGACCGGGTCGTATCAGTGATAAAGATGATATTGTCGAATGTCTTTCCGGCGCCGAAGAACTCTGGCTTTTGGACATCGATCCCACCCATCGCGTGACCCACGCCGGTGAAGGACAAAAGGACAGATCCGCTTTCGCACAGATTTCCGCCTTCACGAGCAACGATTTTGAGAACGGCATCTTCGTAGATGTTCATATTTTGTCCGGAGTGAAAGCTAGAGATTGCTCTTAAAATGGCATCGCATAATAATGGACGCCTGCTTATATCACACGTTTCAATGCGGTCTTGATCCCCTGCGGCAGCAGTTTCGAGGCGAGTTTTCGCCATGTTTTCTGCTGGCGCCGTTTGACCTTGACGGTTTTGACTGTCTTGGGCTTCTGTGTGTTTTTGATATTTATGGATTGGGCTGCGACACTTGCCGCACCTTTTTTGGTATCTCGCGGCTTGGCTGCGACCCTTGCCGCAACCTTTTTGACGGTCCGGGATTTGACTGCGACCCCTGCCGAACTTTCCTGAAGAAGATCGAAGTCAATCAAGCTTGCGATGGCAGGAAAATCATCCTGCGCGCTGACCCACTTAAACCACGCTTTATCGATCTCCTTCGAGCTCGCGTGATCGTCTTTGGTCTGCCACATGCCAGAGGTGTCTTGGTCGAAGAACTTGAAACTGGAGTTCTTCAAGGCGACATTGTTGCGGATCTCCAGATACAATTCGCCGCGGCGCTGGCGCGAAAGCTCTAGGGACTTGGTGAACAGGATCTTCAGCGCCTGCGCATCCGTCAGAGAGACATTGATCTGGGTACCTTTTTCCCAGGTTCTGATGCTATGCTCGAGGCCCAGCAGCCGGAAAAACCACTGGTCGACGCCTTCGGATTTGATCTCATCGTAGTCCGCGAAATGCGTGGAGCCGACATATGGCAGGCTTGCCATATGTGCCTTGAGGCGATCGTATTCCAAAAGCCCCGATGACGCCATCCGCTTCAGGAAGGAAGGCGGCGTTTGAACATAGCCGTTGAACGGGTTGGCGACCAGTTCCCGGTAGTAGGACTGAAGCCACGGGCTTTGATCCCGGAAGATGCCGACGATTTCAACATTTTGCGCGCCGATCCGCTTCAGAAGGCATCCCAATGGATCAATGTCAAAGAAGGTACTGGTCTCGCCCAGAAACATTGCGGACAAGACGTTTTCGGCCGATAGGACGACCGTATGCACCGGGGCCAACTGATTTTCAATTTCGGTTGCAAGATTGACCAGCAGCCGGTCATCGCCAACTAACGCCTTGCTGAAAAGCAGCGCATGACCGGGTGACCGGTCACGGCGGATTCCGCGGTCGCGCCCGCATCCTGCCAGCGGATAGAGGACCCCGTTTTTCGACAAGGCAAGTCGGCTATCCTCAAGAAAATGCTGAACGGCAGAAGAACCTGTCTTGGGCTGCCCGACATGCACGACAAGGCGCTTGATGCCTGCCAATGTCTTCCACGGATCGGCGGACACGGGCAGGTCGGCAAATTCCGCGTTGCGATTGAACCGAAGATAATGCGTGGCTGCTTCTTCGGCCCAGGAAAATTGGCTCTGCTCAGCTAGTTTGTACACGGTGAGATAATGCAAGCGCTGGCCCGCAAGCAGTTTTTGCATGAGGTCCCTGCGCCCCAGTTCCAGACAGATCCGCGCGATGTCGTAAATGCCTTCCTGCTGGGCCGTTTCTTTTTCTCCCTGGACCGAGAGATATCTGTCGCGAAACAGCGGCCCGGCATGGCGTGTCAGATCGTGCAGAGCGGTAAGATAACGCTGAGAGACCGGGGAATCCGCCTCGGTGCCTTCTGGGGCCAATCCCGTTGAGGGGTTCTGGCGAAGCAATTCCGCCCAGTAGAAGAAGGTTTGGTTCCAGTAGGCTCCGGCATTAGCGCGTTCGAAATCGCCACTAGAAACTTGATCGGCGCGGGCCCGTGCGAAGACCTGTGCCAAAAGTGTCATGTGGGTCGTAAAGAAGGACAGTTGGTCGTAATCTTTTTTCTTCATGGTGCTGGCAGGGTGCTCGCGATGCATGATCGCGACGAGATCCAGAACCGCAATAGATTTGGCCCGCAGCAGAGCTTCCAGAAAGAACAGCCGGTCTTCGCGTTGTCGCAAGACCGTCGAAAAGCGAATATTCTCTCGGTCCAGAAAGTCGCGGCGATACAGAATTTGCCAGCACTGGCGGACATTGACCAGTTGCGGGCAAGACGCTGCCGTACCGACCTCTTGAGACAACAGCGGCACGCGGTTGCGCGGCAATATCTTCCCGGATTTCTCGATGAGGCTGTCACTTTGCGCGACGCAAAGATCGGCATTCCGTCGGTCGGCCTCTTCGACCCAATGTGCAAGCACCGATGAATCAGTATAATAATCGTCGGAATCAAGCAGCGCCACATACCGCCCCTGAGCGACATTCAAGCCCGAATTTCGCGATCGCGCTTGACCTTGATTTTCACTGTTCTGAATAATTTGAAGGTGGGGATGATGGGGTAGAAAAGCCTGCGCTTTAGCAAGAGTCGCATCTGTGCTGCAATCATCCACCAAGATGACTTGAACTCGAATTTTTTCCTGATTCAGAGCAGAGCGAATGCAATCTTCAATATAATTCTCCGTATTATAGCAAGGAATAATAACGGATATATCAAAATCATGCGCCATGCCATGCACTTTCCTTGGAAGGAGGGGCCATAGGGAAGGAGTCCCACATCTGCCATGCCTGTAGACCACCTCCCGAACGATGTCCACTTTTCATCGACAGCTGGATATGTTGCGCAAATCGACCGAAGGATTCATCTTGCGAATCCAGCATGGTAGCTCGTGAGCATGAGTAGAGCAGCAGCTGCGACCTGCAAGGCCAGGAACTGGCCAGCCAGCATCGAAGCGTCCAAGCGCTTGGGTACACCGACTGTCTGGTTCCTTCTCCAAGATGAACTGGAATGCCGTGCCGACAGGCGGGCGTGGCCGCCAAAACGTAGACAGCGATACTGAAAAAAAATTCCAGATCCATTGCTTTGAGGCGGTCGGCATACTTCAGGCTCTGCAAGGGGACCTAATGAACAAGCGACTTATTCTGGCTAAGCGAAGCACAGATGACGCGCCTTCGCCCATCTGTTCCCAAGAACCGTGGTAGGTCATGTGTCGATGAACAGCGTGGCCTGCTCCTGTCTCAGTAAATCGCCCAAGGCTTGGATAAATGGCTCTAGACGTTTCCCGGCGCTTTTTTGCTGAACTCGACAGGCTCTATAGAAACGAAACGAGCCACGGAAGCGCACTCAGGATTATGGGCAATTTATCAACAAGCATATGTGTGAGTCAACTAATAATGAATATTGAAAAGGGATAAACCAAATATCACTGCCGAAGGCCAGCAATGCGCGTTCTTCCATCATTGGCTCAATGAAGAAGGCCGCAACATTCTCATCCACCAGATTGGTCGTGTTCAGGGTTTAATGGGATGGGCATAGCCATCTGACACTTTAAAGCCAATGCGAGAAGTCAGGGTGCCATTTTTATTGCCCTCATCTTTTTTACGGCGTGACCTGGGTTATTAAATAGCCGTCCCTGTCCCGTCAATTGGCATGCATGCGATCCGGCAAGATCTTTCCGCGGTCTATGCCCAACAAACCGGCTAGACCAATCAACCCGACTTTCTCAGATGGAAGATTGGTAACATTGCCCAAATATGTTCAACCGTCCCAAAGAGATACGCGTCGAGCATGACGACGAGCGCCAGGATCCAATAAAACCGCTTTTTTTTCGAATGTCCTGCTCTTGCTGGAGATTACTCTCAAGCCTCGCGGCAACGTCGTCGGTGCGAGATGGAGGGCTTTACCGTCAAGCGGTTTCGGGACTTGCCACTCGGGCTCGGTATTCGGTGACAGTATCCTCCTCTGGGATGACTATGCTGGTGCCGCCAGAAGGGTAGTATTTCGTTCAAGCGCCTCGAGGCCAACGAGTGTTTTGCGCGCGCTGGCCGGGCGAAAGCTGCGTCACAGTCCAGCGAGACTGCGCACGGATGAACTGGGCAGCAGGATTTAGCGGGACAGCCACGTTGGACGCCTCCTGTAGCCTAAAGCTTAAAAAGGTTGGATTTAATTGCCTTCGCTCCAAGCATCATTGGCTAGTAGAGTATATAGGTCCCCTACAATGCGCTGAGCCGCCACCAAAAAATGCTGGCTGTAAAAATCCCCTATCGCGGTTCCAAGGATCCGCTGGACACGCCGATTGACAGCACTGGTATCAAGGTCGGGTGTGGAGGCGATCGGCAGGCTCGCAAGCATGGCGGGCCCAAACGATCCGCCTGGCGCGTAATTCACCTTGGGATCGGCGAGAAAGCGCTGGAGGTTCGGATCGTGGAGATAACCGGGTTTCATATCGGTGATGAACCGATAGTAGCAGACCTGCTTGGCCAGAACTTGGAAGGCGATCAGATCAGCAGCGGCACCACTGACGGCGCCTGCGAAAAGTGGAAATGCCACGATGCCACCGTTGACTGGGGCGCCCATGGTATCACCCCGTCCCGCAAGAAGACCAAGCCGTGAAAGACCGTCACTGATGGTGCTGCTGCGCAAGATGAGCCTCCAGGCTTCCAAATGCCCTGACCGAGCTTTGTAGCGTCTATGAAGTGGATGCCACGGCAGGAGCGGCGTCGAGACCAAGATGCACTGTGTGAAGCTTATGGGGCAGCGCCTCATGTCGCCGGACTTCAACGGCCAAGTCTCAGAGATCTAAGTCCGCATTGCCATAATTAACGGCTACACCATGCTTGGGACCCCGGTTAACGCAGCGGTAAAAAAAGTCCTTCTGGCAAAAAGGAGCCTCGGCCATCACCTGATTTGTGTAACAGAGCCGGTATCGGCAGCGCGCTCTCGGTATCCGTTTTACCAGATCGTGCGTTCGCCGCGGCGCTCATGCCGGCCAACGCCGATCAGGCCCTCTACAATCAGTTGAAGGACGACATCCGCGATATTACGCAGCAAATCGTCCTGATCATGCTTGGCCAGAAGCGCAGAAAGGTCCATGTTGGTCTTGGTCATCGGGAACTTCCTAAGGTACGCGCTTGGAGCTTCGAAACTTCACCGCGACCATACACGTTGATGTCTATCCGAGATTGTAGCTTTGACAGCGCTCAAATTACACCGCTTACTCGGATACTATCGGGCGGCGCAACGAAACCACCCTTTTACATGATTTGCAGCCACTTGCTGCCACGATTTAACGGAGCCTTCACCCTGCGCTGCATTCTGCATATCGGCCCGATGAAAACGGGCAGCACCTCGATCCAGTATTTTCTTCGCGTCCGCGAGAAGGAGTTGGCTGATCGCGGATATTTCATTCCCAGAATATCCCATATGAATATGGCAGAACTTCCATATTCTTTCATGGAGGATATTCCCAAGACACGGACCAGTGATCGCTTGGGAATATCTTCAAAAAATATGAAGTCAAAACGATTGGAGTTTCTGAGAAGATACGACGTTCTTCTGAAAGATGCTGTGGAAAGAAATGCGCATACCTGCATCTTCACTTCGGAAATCCTAGGCTCTTTTTTTCAGGGCCGACATTCAGACGTCGATGCTGGCCGGTTACAGCATTGGCTCTCTCAGAGATTTTCTGAAATCGCCGTAGTTATGTTCCTCAGACGTCAGGACCTATGGTCCGTCAGTGATTATAAAAATCGGGTTAAGAACCACGGCCAGACGAAGCAGGATTGCCTGAGCCACGATACATGCATCGACTGGCACCAATTTCTCACGTCTTGCGCGGCGACGTTTGGCCAGGCGAATCTGCGTCCCCTTCTGTTTCCCGACAGCGTTCCCGAACCGCGCGACCTGATCACCGATTTTTGCCATGCCGCCGGGATCGACAGCGCGGGGCTTTACACGCCCTCCGAGGCTGATCGGTTTCGGCGCAATGCGGCAATTGACGGGCGGGCGATTGAACTGCTTCGGCAAATGAATGAAGCGCTGCCCGAGCGTGATCAATACGGTGTTCCTTCGTTTTTGCGTCAATTGGAAGCCATCCTGATGCGCGAAGTGCCAGAATGTTTTGTCCGACCCTCGAAATCGCAGGTTCAAGCCTTCCTGTCTGGGTACCACGACTCGAACGAGGCGGTGCGCGCGGTGTTTTTTTCCGACAGGCGTTCCTTGTTTTCGAACGACATCTCATACTACCCAGATAGACCGGTGTATCCAACCTATACAATGCAGGAGGTTGCCGGGATCATGTGCAGGTTGATTTACAACACTCGAACCTGATGCACCTATCACCTATTGCGAGGTACAATCTCGATCGGGCACGCGCTCCTCTAAAAGTGTTGCTTAGGTAAGCTTGGATGGCGTCTTCGATAACATGATAGTAGTCTGGCCACCCATATTTCAGGACTGCGCCTGCCTGACAGATCCGGCGCAGGGTTTTGTCGTTCATCATGGCCAGATTAAGCAATGGCGCAGATCAGCTTTTTGCTGGTGCTACCAAGGTATTCGGTGATGCCCCGCGCCCTGCCTACTGTTTTTGAACCATTCGAAGCCAGAGTTTTCGGCCTTGATCACAGCGACGGGCTGGCTGCGCCGCCGGGCCTTGAGCTACTCGCCATCTCTTGGACGGGATCTGGCGTAATCTAAGCCACTCGTTGCACCTGCTGATCGGGTTGGTTGAGATCATTTCGCTGCCAATGGACCAGCGCCGGTGGCTTGGCGCCGAGGGCTGAGTGAGGGCGCTGGTGATTGTTGAAGGTCATCCATGGCCTGATGGCCGCTTTCGTCTCCGATCCGGT
>NZ_JPKW01000028.1:0-13479 GCF_001887735.1 Paracoccus sp. SM22M-07 | reverse complement strand
CGCCAATGGCGTCGACGCGCTGGCCATCGGCGACACCGCCGCCGCCAACGGCAACTCGACCACCGCAGTCGGCGGTGAAAGCGTCGCGACCGGGCCGGGTGCATCGGCCATCGGCTGGCAGTCCATGGCATCCGCCGAACGCGCGCAGGCCTTCGGGCACCTGGCCACCGCGCAGGGCGTGCGCTCGCTGGCCATCGGTGAGAACGCCGACGCACAAAGCGACCTCTCGACCGCCATCGGCAACGAGACCGTCGCCAATGGCGTCGACGCGCTGGCCATCGGCGACACCGCTGCCGCCAACGGCAATTCGACCACCGCAGTCGGCGGCGAAAGCGTCGCGACCGGACCGGGCGCATCGGCCATCGGCTGGCAATCCATGGCATCCGCCGAACGCGCGCAGGCCTTCGGACACCTGGCCACCGCGCAGGGCGTGCGCTCGCTGGCCATCGGTGAAAATGCCGATGCGCAAAGCGACCTCTCGACCGCCATCGGCAACGAGACCGTCGCCAACGGCGTCGACGCGCTGGCCATCGGCGACACCGCCGCCGCCAACGGCAATTCGACCACCGCAGTCGGTGGCGAAAGCGTCGCGACCGGGCCGGGTGCGACCGCGATAGGGTGGCAATCGGTCGCGAATGCGGAACGCGCGCAGGCCTTCGGGCACCTGGCGCAGGCGACCGGCGTCCGGTCGACCGCGGTGGGCGAAGCCGCCATGGCCCTGGGTGCAGGCTCGATCGCCATGGGCGACCAGGCATCGGCAGCCGCCGACAATTCGGTCGCCATCGGGGCCGGCGCGTCGGCAACCCGTGCGAATGAATTCGTGCTGGGCAACGGCCAGAACACCTATCGCGCGGCGGGCATCGCATCGCAGGCCAGCACCGCGGCCCAGTCGGGACCGATCGGCATCGTGACCTCGGACGCGCAGGGCAACCTGGCGGTCGACCGGTCCATCGGCACGCAGATGTCCCAGCTTGACAGCCGGGTGCGTTCGCTTGGATCCTCGATCGAGGACAACAAGGAAGGCATCGCGATGGCCATGGCCCTGAACACGCCCTATGTCCCCGAGGACAAGACCTTCGCCGTGTCGACCAGCCTGGGTGCCTTCGACGGCACGACGGCCATGGCGGCCTCGATGGGCTATCGCTTCAATGCGAACACCCAGCTTGATGCCGGCGTCACCTATGGCTTCGACCGCAACCAGGTCGGCGGACGCATCGGGGTCACCTACGCGTGGTAAGCAATCGCATATCCACACCGGGGGCGCTGCTGCGTGCAGCGGCCCTGGGCCTTGCGCTGGTCCTTCCGGGGACCGGCGCCTTGGCGCAGGACGATCCCGCCCCTGCCAACCTGGTCGAGCCCAGCTATGCCACCGCCCTGATCCGCGATGTGCTGGCGGCGGTGAACCACGGCAATTGGACGGGCAATTACACGGTCCTTCGCGACTATGCCGCGCCCGAATTCGCGCAGGCCAATGACCCGACCCGCCTGGCGGGCCTTTTCACCGATATCCGGGCCGAGGGCCTGGACCTGCTGCCGGTGATGACCGCCGAGCCGGTCCTGCTGGACACGCAGCTCAGCGACAGCGGGCGCGAATTGCGCCTGACCGGCTATTTCCCCCTGCAACCGCGCCATGTCAGCTTCGACCTGATCTTCGGGCTGGAGGGACGCCGCTGGCTGCTGCTGGGCGTCTCGGTGGGCGCCTTCGACGCGATCGAAAAGCCCTAGGGCAGGACGTCGAAGATGCGTTCCTTGGGCCGGCAAAGCACCGCGACCCCGGGTCCGAAGACCACCGGTCGTTCGATCAGGATCGGATGCCGCGCCATCGCCGCGATCAGCCCCGCATCGTCCAGCGACGGGTCCGACAGACCCAATTCGTCAAAGGGCGTCCCCTTGCGTCGCAGCAGATCGCGCGGACCGATGCCGAGGGCGGCCAGCGCCTGTTCCAGTTCCGCGACCGTGGGCGCGTCCTTGATGTAATCGCGCACGGTCACGTCGATCCCCGCCTCGCGCAGCGCGTTCAGCACGAAACGCGACGTGGAACAGGTGGGCTTGTGCCAGATCGTCCATGCCATCGTCACGCCCCCTTCTGCGACAGGTCGGGGATGGGCAGCGCGCTGGAGGCCTTGATCTCCTCCATCGACAGCAGCGCGGTGACGTTGTGGATTTTCACCTCGGAAATCAGCGATTGATAGAACCGATCATAGGCACGGGCGTTACGCACCTGCACCTTGAGGATATAGTCGATGTCACCCGCCAATCTGTGCGCCTCGACCACCTCGGGGCGGTCGCGCAAGGCCTTCAGGAAACGGCCTGCCCAATCCTTGTCATGTTCGCTGGTGCGGACCAGGACAAAGAAACAGGCTTCCAGCCCCAGTGCCTCGGGGTCCAGGATCGCGACCTGCTTGCGGATCACGCCTGCCTCGCGCAGCTTGCGGATGCGGTTCCAGACGGGGGTCTTGGAGGCCCCCACGCGTTCGGCGATCTGGTCCAGAGACAGGCTGGCATCCTGCTGCAACTGGGACAGGATTTTGCGATCCACCTCGTCCAGACGGACGGAAATTTGCGCTGCGCCGCTTTCTGTGGAAACAGGTTCCGACATTCCATGTCCTCCGGTCAGGTCATCCTTATTTCGCGCGCCCCCTCGCAAGAATCCAGAACAAAATTCTATATAGAGACCAGTATCAGAAAGGTCCGAGTCATGAGCAAAGCCTTCACCCCGACGGCAAACAAGCCCGGCGTCATCACCGCCAACGATCTGCGCGAAGGCTTCAACGTATGGATGTGCGATGACGGCTGGACGCCCGATCCGCGCAAGGCGACGCTCTATGAGGACGAGGCCATCGCCGAACTGGCGCTCTTGCAGGCCATCGGCCAGGCCGACCGCGTCGTCGGCCCCTATATCGTCGAGGCCAGGCGCGGCCCGGACGGGCCCGAACCCGTCCATTTCCGCGAAGCGTTCCGCCAGCGCGGGCCTTCCAACTATTTCCACGGCATACAGGCCGAACAGCAAGCCGAGGCCAGCAATGTTTGATGTCCGCCCCGTCGAGATCGACTATGTCCAGCACCGTGCCCAGCAATTCCGCGATCAGGTCGCCCGCCGTCTGGACGGCAGCCTGACCGAGGAGGAGTTCCGGCCCCTGCGCCTGATGAACGGCGTCTATCTGCAGCTGCATGCCTATATGCTGCGGGTGGCGGTGCCTTATGGCACGATCAACCCCGACCAGATGCGCACCCTGGCGCTGTTGGCCCAGAAATGGGACAAGGGCTATGGGCATTGGACCACCCGCCAGAACATCCAGTACAACTGGCCCAAGCTGGTGGACATTCCCGACATGCTGGACGAACTGGCCAAGGTCGGGATGCATGCCATCCAGACCAGCGGCAACACGATCCGCAACGTCACCACCGACGCCTTTGCGGGCGCGGCCTTCGACGAAACCGCCGATCCGCGCCCCTATGCGGAACTGTTGCGCAGCTGGTCGACCGATCACGCCGAATTCCAGTTCCTGCCGCGCAAGTTCAAGATCGCCATTTCCGGCGGCAAGAAGGACCGCGCCGTCATCGCCGCCCATGACATCGGGCTGCGCCTGAAGGAACATGACGGCAAGACCGGCTTCGAGGTCTGGATCGGTGGCGGCCTGGGCCGCACGCCGCTGCTGGGCCAGGTGGTCCGCGACTTCCTGCCCGAGGATGACCTGCTTCCTTACGTCGAGGCGATCATCGCCACCTACAACCTGGCCGGCCGCCGCGACAACAAGTACAAGGCCCGCATCAAGATCACCGTCATGGAACGGGGCCTCGACGTCATGCGCGCCGAGATCGAGGAGGAGTTCATCGCCCGCCGCCGCGACTTCAACGGCGCCGACCGCGATGCGCTTGCGATCTTCAAGGACCGCTTTCGCGCGCCCGCCTTCCGCAATGCCGCCACCGACGGTTTTGAAGCCGAGCGTCAGGCGAACCCCGCCTTCCGCAGCTGGACCGACACGAACCTGCACCAGCACCGCGTCGACGGCTATGCCAGCGCCGTCGTCACCTTCAAGGCGCCGGGCCAGACGCCGGGCGATGCCAGTGCCGAACAGATGCGCCTGATCGCGGATCTGGCCGAACGCTACGGCCATTCCGACATCCGCATCATGCACGACCAGAACGTGGCCCTGCCGCATGTCCACAAATCGGACCTGCCCGCGCTTTATGCCGAACTGAAGTCCGCAGGCCTGGCCACCGCCAATGCCGGGCTGACCAGCGACATCATCGCCTGCCCCGGCATGGATTACTGCGCCCTGGCCACCGCCCGGTCGATCCCCATCGCGGAAGAGATCGCCGACCATTTCCGGTCCGTCGGGCTCGAGGAAGAGATCGGCAACCTGAACATCCGCATCTCGGGTTGCATCAATGCCTGCGGGCATCACCACCTGGGCCATATCGGCATCCTGGGGCTGGACCGCGCGGGCGTGGAAAACTATCAGATCACGCTTGGCGGCGATGCCTATGACATCCCGGCCATCGGCCAGCGCGCCGGCGCGGGCTTCCCCGCCGAGGAGGTCGTCCCCGCCATCGACCGCCTGCTGCGCGCCTATCTGGAGGTGCGTCAGGATGAAAGCGAACGCTTCATCGACGCCTATCGCCGTCTTGGACAGGCGCCCTTCAAGGCCGCCCTCTATCCGGAAACGGCCGATGCTTGACGGCAACCTGGACACGCGTGCGGGGCGGTTGAACGACCGCTACCGCCACCATGCCGCAACCGAGGTGCTGCGCCGTGCCGTCAGCGACCCCGATCTGGGTCGCGTGGCGCTGGTGTCCTCCTTCGGGGCGGAATCCGTAGTGCTGCTGCATATGATCAGCGTCGCCGCCCCCGGGCTGCCGGTGCTGTTCATCGACACCCAGATGCTGTTCCCCGAAACGCTGGAATACCAGCGCGAGGTCGCGTCCAGGCTGGGCCTGACCAACGTGCAGGTCATCACCGCCAGCGAAGACGAGATCGCGCTGAACGACCCCGACGGGACGCTGCACAAGGTCAATCCCGACGCCTGCTGCAACTTCCGCAAGACGGTGCCGCTGGAAAACGCGCTGTCGGGTTACGATGCCTGGATCACGGGGCGCAAACGCTTTCAGGGCGGTCAGAGGACCGAGCTGGAATTCTTCGAACCCGAACCCCCGCATCGCCTGCGCGTGAACCCGCTGGCCCACTGGCGGTCGGAGGACGTTCAGGACTATATGATCGAAAACAACCTGCCGCGGCATCCGCTGGTCGCCAAGGGTTACCCCTCGATCGGCTGCGCGCCCTGCACATCGCCCGTCAAGCCGGGCGAGGATCCGCGGTCGGGACGCTGGCGCGGTCAGGAAAAGACCGAATGCGGCATTCACTTCATCGGCGGACGGATGGTCCGCAGAAAGGCAACGGCATGAGCGACGAGACCCTGTCCCAGGACGTCCTGGCCCGCGACGACGGCTTCCATCCCGTGGACCAGGATGCGCCCATCGTCCTGGCCCCCGATACCGACCCCGCCGCCCTGCCCGACCGCATGCATCACCCGCTGATCGCGATCGAATTTCCCAGCTTCAGCGATGGCCGC
This sequence comes from Paracoccus sp. SM22M-07, assembly GCF_001887735.1. NCBI lineage: Bacteria > Pseudomonadati > Pseudomonadota > Alphaproteobacteria > Rhodobacterales > Paracoccaceae > Paracoccus > Paracoccus sp. SM22M-07. The sequence continues at coordinate 7,906 of NZ_JPKW01000028.1, read as the reverse complement.
GGCTTCACGCTGGCACGCATGCTGCGGGAACTGGGGTACAAGGGCACGCTGCGCGCCACGGGCCGGCTGATCGCCGATCAATACGCCATGGCCCGCCGCGTCGGCTTTGACGAGGTTCAGGTGGCCGCAGACATCGCCGCCCGCCAACCGCAGGAACAATGGAAGGCCCGCGCCGACTGGAAGGCATGGGACCACCGCGAAAACCTGGCAGGATAAGGCCGCAAGGCCGCCTTCCGCCACACGGAACGAACAGGAAATATCATGACGCTGGATCTGCCCGCGGCTGACGCTGCCCCCAAGAAGACGCTTCCCGATGCCCAGACCGTGACCTCGGTGACGCATTGGACCGACACGCTGTTCTCGTTCCGGGTGACGCGGCCGGCGTCGCTGCGGTTCCGGTCGGGCGAGTTCGTGATGATCGGCCTGCCGGGGGATAACGGCAAGCCGATCCTGCGCGCCTATTCCATCGCCTCGCCCAACTGGGACGACGAACTGGAATTCTACTCGATCAAGGTGCAGGACGGTCCGCTGACCTCGCGCCTGCAGCACATCAAGCCGGGCGACGAAATCATCCTGCGCCCCAAACCGGTGGGCACGCTGGTGCTGGACGCGCTGCTGCCGGGCAAACGCATGTGGTTCCTGGCGACCGGCACGGGCTTTGCCCCCTTCGCCAGCCTGATGCGCGACCCCGAGACCTATGAGCGTTATGACCAGATCATCATGATGCACACCTGCCGCACCGCCGAGGAGCTGACCTATGGCGCGGAGCTGGTCCAGAACCTGCGCCACGATCCGCTGCTGGGCGAACTCTACGGCGAGGATTTCGCCAATCGCCTGATGTATTATCCGACGACCACCCGTGAACAGACACCCTTCATGGGGCGCATCACCGACAACCTCACCTCGGGCAAGGTCTTCCAGGATCTGGGCCTGCCGCCCATCAGCCCGGAAACCGACCGCGCCATGATCTGCGGCAGTCTGGCCTTCAACGTGGACGTCAAGAAAGTGCTCGAAGACTTCGGCATGCGCGAAGGGGCCAACTCCGACCCAAAGGAATTCGTGGTCGAAAAGGCCTTCGTCGGCGAAGGCGTCTGACCCCCCGACCAGATGCAAAAAAGGGCGCAGGATCATCTCCTGCGCCCTTCTTCTTTGTCCAAATACCCTCGGGGGGTCCGGGGGGCGACGCGCCCCCGGGCCTGCCGCTCAGAAGAATGCCTGCAACCCCGTGATCGCACGCCCCAGGATCAGCGCATGGACGTCATGCGTGCCCTCATAGGTATTGACCGTCTCCAGGTTCACCATGTGGCGCATGATCTGGTATTCCTCGGAAATCCCGTTGCCGCCATGCATGTCCCGCGACATCCGGGCAATCTCCAGCGCCTTGCCGCAATTGTTGCGCTTGACGATGGAAATCATCTCCGGCGCGGCCTGCGCCTCGTCCAGCAGCCGACCGACGCGCAGGCTGGCCTGCAGGCCAAGGCTGATCTCGGTCATCATGTTGGCCAGCTTCAGCTGGTGCAGCTGGGTCTGCGCCAAGGGCTTGTTGAACTGCACGCGGTCCAGACCGTATTGGCGCGCGGCGTGCATGCAATATTCCGCAGCCCCCAGAACGCCCCAGCTGATGCCATAGCGGGCACGGTTCAGACAGCCGAAGGGACCCTTCAGACCCTCGACATTGGGCAAGAGCGCATCCTCGCCGACCTCGACCCCGTCCATGACGATCTCGCCGGTGATGGAGGCACGCAGGGACAGCTTGCCGCCAATCTTGGGCGCCGACAGGCCCTTCATGCCCTTGTCCAGCACAAAGCCGCGGATCTTGCCGCCATGGGCTTCGGATTTCGCCCAGACCACGAAGACATCCGCGATGGGCGAGTTGCTGATCCACATCTTGGACCCGCTGATGACATAGCCGCCGTCGGTCTTCTTGGCGACGGTCTTCATGCCGGCAGGGTCCGAACCCGCGTCAGGTTCGGTCAGGCCGAAACAGCCGATCCATTCGCCCGATGCCAGCTTGGGCAGATATTTCTGGCGCTGCTCCTCGCTGCCATAGGCATAGATCGGATACATCACCAGCGACGACTGCACCGACATCATGCTGCGATAGCCGCTGTCCACGCGCTCGACCTCGCGGGCGACCAGGCCATAGCTGACATAGGACGCGCCGATCCCGCCATATTCCTCGGGGATGGTCACGCCCAGAAGGCCCATCTCACCCATTTCGCGGAAGATGGCGGGGTCGGTATGTTCCTCGCGATAGGCGTCGATGACGCGCGGCTGCAGCTTGTCCTGCGCATAGGCGCGGGCCGCATCGCGCAGCATCCGCTCTTCCTCGGTCAGCTGGTCGGACAGACGGAACGGGTCCTCCCAATCGAAACGTCCCAGGTCGGGGGCATCCTTCGCCTTCAAATTCACCAGCATGATCCTCTCCTCTTCTCTCTTGAGGAATGATTAGGGGGCTTGGCCCATAGGCGCAATGGCACGACTGCATCACGTGCAAGTCACGGTGATTTGGGGAACCCTTCCGCAAACGGCCTGTTAAACCGTCAACAAGAATTACGCGAACGATCGCAAAGGAGCCTCCATGCGCCGGATCACCCATAATACCACGGCCATCGTGACCTGCCTGTCGCTGCTGATGCCGCAAATTGCCGCAGCCCAGGATCAGAACCCGAATCAGGACGGGCTGTCTGCCATCATCGACCAAGTCAAGAAGACGGCCCAAGATCAGGAAGACGCCGCCAAGAATGATGCGGACCGACCGAACAAGCGCGCCGAGGGTGATCGCGAGTCCCAAGACGAACTGGGCCAGGCCCTGAAGGCCGAGGAGGCCAAGAAGAAGCCCAAGGAAAAGCCGCAGAAGGCATCCAAGGACGACGCCAAGCCCAAGGCCAAACCCGGCAACCAGGGCAAGGGCAACAACGCGAATAACGGCGCCAAGGGCGATGACAAGGACCGCGATCGGCAGGAAGACGGCCAGAACAAGCCCGCCAAGAAGCCCGATGCCCCCAAGGCACAGAATGGCAAGGCACAGGATGGCGCGCTTCGCCTCGGTGGCGGTGACCTCCAAGCGACGCGTGCCGCCAAGATGCCCCGTCTGGCCGCGGTTCTGGAGGATGAGGTTCAGGCAGGTCTGACGCAGAATCAGCTGAAATGCCTGCAAGGCGGCGGCTTTCCCTGCGCCGATGGTGATCGCGCCATCACGCCACGCGGCGTGGTTGTCGAACGCAACGGGGGTGGCGCCTTCCGTTTGGCCGATATCGCCAACCAGATGTACCGCGTGGGCAAATCCGGCCAGTTGATCGAGCGCGCGGCCGAAGAGGATACGCGCGAAACCGAGGCTGCCCGCGAGGCCGCACGGCAGAACGCACCCGTGTCGGCGGCGGCGCTGAATGCCTCGGAGGGTTCGGGCAAGGTGACCGAACAGAAGGTGACGAAGGACGGCACGCGGTCCTCCTCGGAGGACTTCGCGACCAGCCTGCGTGACGCGCTGTCGGGCGACACCAAGCCGGCGTCGAACAACGACGCCAAGGATGATGATGACAACAGCGATCTGACCAAGGCCTTGCTGCTGGGCGCCGGTGCGCTGGCCGTCGGGTCCTTCCTGAACAACAATCGCCAGGTCGCCCTCAGCGCCCCCGATCGTGTTGTCGTGACCCGCGAGGATGGCAGCCAAGAGGTCATCAAGGACGAGGTCGCATTGCTGCGCCAGCCCGGTTCGAACGTCACGACCGAGAATTTCGACGACGGATCGTCGCGTACCATCGTGACGCGCCAGGACGGCAGCCGCGTCGTGACCATCCGCGATGCCGATCTGCGGGTGCTGCGCCGCACGCTGGTGTCCGCCGACGGGACCACGACGCAGCTGATCGACGACACGACCGACGTGCAGCCCGTGGATGTCAGCCAACTGCCCGAACCGGCCGAAGTGCAAACCTCGGACGCCCCCATGGACGAGGCCGCGCTGCGCGCAGCCCTGCGCCGCGAATCCGACATCGAGCGTCGCTTCACCCTGTCCCAGATCCGCAACATCCCCGAGGTCCGTTCGCTGGTGGCGCCCGTCAATATCGACGCGATCACCTTCGACACCGGCTCGGCCGCGATCCGACCCGATCAGGCCCGCCAGCTGCAATCGCTTGGCCGCGTGATCCAGGATTCGGTGGCCGAGAACCCGTCCGAGATCTTCATGATCGAAGGCCATACCGACACCGTCGGTGCCGATGCCTTCAACCTGGCGCTGTCGGATCGCCGGGCGGAATCGGTGGCCTTGGCGCTGACGGAATATTTCGACGTGCCGCCGGAAAACCTGGTGACGCAGGGCTATGGCGAACAGTTCCTGCGCATCCGTTCGCAGGGCGACATCCGCGACAACCGCCGCGCCTCGGTGCGCCGGATCACCGAACTGCTGCGCACCGCCGACGCGCAGTAAATCACCCATCACCGAACGAAGCCCCGGTCGCGACCGGGGCTTTTTTCATGGCCGAACTGGCTCGGGCAGGGTCGCGGGGCGGACCCTATGCGTCTTCGGCCGCAAGAAACCCGCCGGACTGGCGTTCCCACAGCCGCGCATAGATCCCGCCTCGCGCCAGCAGCTGGGCATGGGTGCCCTCCTCGATGATGCGGCCCTGATCCATCACCACAAGCCGGTCCATGGCGGCGATGGTGGACAGGCGATGCGCGATGGCGATGACGGTCTTGCCCTGCATCAGCACATCCAGGCGCGACTGGATGGCGGCCTCGACCTCGCTGTCCAGCGCGCTGGTGGCCTCGTCCAGGATCAGGATGGGGGCGTCCTTCAGCGCCACGCGGGCGATGGCGATGCGCTGGCGCTGGCCGCCCGACAGCTTGACCCCACGCTCACCGACATGCGCGTCCAGCCCCCTGCGACCCTGGCTGTCCGACAGGTTGGGCACGAAGCTGTCGGCCTCGGCCATGCGCAACGCATCCTGCACCTGCCGGTCGGACGCGTCGGGGCGGCCATAGGTGATGTTGTCCCGCACGGAACGGTGCAGAAGCGAACTGTCCTGCGTCACCACCCCGATGGCGCTGCGCAGGCTGTCCTGCGTCACCTGTGCGATATCCTGCCCGTCGATGGTGATGCGTCCGTCATCGATGTCATGAAACCGCAGCAGCAGGTTGATCAGGGTGGATTTCCCCGCCCCTGACCGCCCCACCAGACCCACCCGTTCGCCCGGCCGCAGGCTGAGCGTCAGATCGTCCAGCACCGCCATGGGCTGCGCCCCTGCCACGCCGCCATAGCGGAAGGTCACGTTCGTGAACTCGACCGCGCCCGGACCCGGCAGCAGCGGCATCGCGCCCGGCGCATCCAGCACCTGACGGGGCAGCGACAGGCTGGTGATGCCATCGCGCACGGTGCCGATGTTTTCAAACAGCGCCGCGAATTCCCACATGATCCAATGCGCCATGTTGTTCATCCGCAGGGCCAATGGCACGGCGACCGCAACCGCCCCCACCGCGATCGCGCTCTCCGACCAGAGCCACAGCCCCAGCCCCGCGACCGACGCCACCAGCCAGACGTTCAGCAGATTCAGCGCCACGTCCTGAATGCTGGCCAGCCGCATCTGGCCATGAACGGTCACCAGAAAGCGGTCCATGCCGTCGCGCATCCAGCGTTCCTCGCGGTCGGAATGGGAAAACAGCTTCACCGTCGCGATATTGGTATAGCTGTCGACGATGCGACCGGTCATCTGGCTGCGCGCATCGGCCTGCGCCTGCGCCACCCGACCAAGCCGCGGCACGATCTGCCACAAAAGCACCCCGTACCCCGCCCCCCAGATGACGAAGGGCAGCGCAAGCCGCCAGTCCTGGCTGGCCGCCAGCAGCATCGCGCCAATGAAATAGGTGACGACATAGCTGCCGACATCCATGATCTTCATCGCCACTTCACGCACCGCCAGCGAGGTCTGCATCAGCCGCTGCGCGATCCGGCCCGCGAACTCGTCCTGAAAATATCCGACCGACTGGCGCAGCAGATAGCGATGCGCCAGCCACCTGATCCGCTGCGGAAAATTGCCCATCAGCGATTGATGCAGCACCATCGTCGTGACCAGGTTCAGCCCCGGCAGCACGATCAGCAGCACCACCGCCATCATCATCAGGGTGCCCCCCTGCTGGGCCCAGAACTGGTCACGCGGCGTGTCGGCCAGGCGATCGATCAGCGTCCCCAGCCAGCCGAACAGGGTCAGCTCGATCACCGCGATGATGGCCGACCCGATGGCCAGCAGCACCAGCCACGGGATCGCGCCGCGGCTGTAATGCAGCACGAACCGGAACAGCGTGGCCGGCGGCATCGTCGGCTCGGCCATGGGATAAGGGTCGATACGCCTTTCGAACCATCCGAACATGATGCCGTCCTCTCGCAATGCGTCGTCGCGCTGTTGCTGACCCGCACCCCCGCCAAAGTCAAGCGGACCCGGATCTTTGCACCGCGGGTGGAACGACCCGCCCAAGATCGCGTTGTCCCTGCAGCACCCGAAAGGGAACACAGAAAGGTAACGCCATGACCATGAACACGCTGAAAGACCTTTATCTTGATCAGCTGCAGGACCTGTACTCGGCCTGCAAGCAGTCGATGACCGTCGTGACCGAAATGGGCCGCGCGGCAAAATCGCGTGAATTGTCCGAGGCCCTGATTGCCGGCAACAAGGGCATCTCCGAAGGCATGGACAAGATCGCCCAGCTTTGCAGCGATCACGGCGTCGACCCGACCGGCGAACATTGCAAGGGTATGGAAGGTCTTGTGACCGAAGCGCGCAAGCATGCCATCGAAGCCTCTTACGGCGATGACGACGTGCGCGATGCGGCGATCATCACCCAATACCAGCGCCTGGCCCATTATGCGATCGCGGGCTATGGCTGCGTCCGGACCTTTGCCAACCGTCTGGAACTGGATGGCGACGGCAAGATCCTGCAGGAATGCCTGGATCAGACCCAAGAAGGCGACGTGCACATGACCGCCATTGCCGAAGGTGGCGTCAACCAAGCCGCCACGATGTAAGTCCGGCGGAATGGACATTTGAAGGCCCGGGGACACGCTCCCCGGGCCTTTTTTGTCACTGCCGGGCCTTTTTTGTCACTGGTAGCGGCCGCCGCGCTGCAGGACTTCGATCTCGTACCCGTCGGGGTCCTGAATGAAGAAGAACCGGGCGATGACGTCGCCTGCAGGTGCGAAATCGACCAGCTTGCGGGGCGCCAATCCGGCCTCGATCAGCCGGGCGTGTTCGGCGTCAACGTCATCGACGGAAAACGCAACATGGCCATAGCCGTCGCCCAGATCATAGGGGGTTTGGCGGTCCTTGTTGACGGTCAGTTCAAGCTCCGTCCCCGTTTCCGGATTGGACAGGTAGATTAGGGTGAAGCTGTCGAAATCCAGGCGATCGGCCACCTTGAGACCGAAACAGACATCATAGAATGCGACCGAACGTTCTTCGTTCAGCACGCGGATCATCGAATGAATATACTTGGCCATCGGGCATCTCCTTTCAGAAAACTTCCAGAACGGGGCGACCACGTCGGGTCTCATGGCAAAAGGGCCGCCCCGGGGGGCGGCCCTTCCTCATCCTGATATCCGTCTCCGGATCAGCGGATGATCGCGTGGCGGATGGCCCTTGCGGGCCGCCCGATCAGGCGATGATTTTGGAGACGACGCCTGCGCCGACGGTGCGGCCGCCTTCGCGGATGGCGAAGCGCAGCTTTTCTTCCATGGCGATCGGGGCGATCAGCTCGACCTCGAACTTCAGGTTGTCGCCGGGCATGACCATTTCGGTGCCTTCCGGCAGGTTCACGGTTCCGGTCACGTCGGTCGTGCGGAAATAGAACTGCGGACGGTAGTTGGCGAAGAACGGCGTGTGACGGCCACCCTCTTCCTTGGTCAGGATATAGGCTTCGG
>NZ_JPKW01000027.1:0-14288 GCF_001887735.1 Paracoccus sp. SM22M-07 | reverse complement strand
TTCGCCATCCGGAGCCGCTTCGCCGGCCACCCCAGCTGTAGCGACAAGACACGTAATGCACTAAGATTGAAACCGGACCACCCGATAGGGGCAGGCCAGGCCGCGGTGCGGTATCGCTGGCAATAGTCTTCGCCGCATAAATAGGAGCCCCCCTTGATGGTGAAGCGCGGCACATCGGGGGCGAAGGGGCTATCGGTCCATTCCCAGACATTGCCGATCATGTCATAGGCGCCGGTCAATCCTGGCTCGAAGCAGCCGACGGGCGCAGTCCCGGCAAACCCGTCGCGCCGCGAATTGAGCACCGGGAAGAGGCCGGTCCATATATTGGCGCGGAGCTTGCCGTCGGGTGCGCGGACGCCGGATTCCGGATCCATCGGATCGAAAAGCCCGAGGCTGGCAGCATATTCCCACTCCACCTCGGTGGGCAGGCGCCCGCCCGCCCAGTCAGCATAGGCACGCGCGTCGTTTTGCGTGATATGCACCACCGGATGCAGGTCGCGGCCCGCAAGGTCGGACTTTGCGCCATCCGGCGTCCGCCATGTCGCCTCCGCGTCCAGTGACCACCAAGACAGGAAAACCTCGGGGGTTTCGCTGTTGCTGAACCGGGCGGAACCCCCACCCCGCTCTGCCTCGGTGATATAGCCGGTCTCTGTCGCGAAGGCGGCGAACTGGCTGTTGGTGACCTCGTGCGCCTGCAGGCGAAAAGGTGAGACAAGGACCTTCCGAGGTGGCCCTTCCTCCGGGAAGACCGGATCGACCCCCATCACGAAACTGCCGCCGGGGATTTCGACAAAGCCGCCAAGCGTGGTTTCATTCAAGTCGCAGACGCGTCCCTGCGAGGATGCTGGCATGACGCGCCCATCCAACGCGAGGGCGCCCACGGCCACGGCCATAGCGGCCAGTGTAGCAGCGACAAACACGCGCTTCGGTCTGTTTGTCATCAGTTTGCTCCGAAATAGGGAAAGGCGGAGGGTGCGGTGTTGTCGCCCCTCATTGGTTTTGGGCGGGTTCAGCGGCTTTCAGTGAATGGCATATTTCATCGCGGCCGATCCGGCTCGGCAGTTCCCGATAAGAGCGGCCTCAAAAGGCCCGACGCGAACTTTGTCCATGGCCAACCAGCGGCTCAGGGTGAGGATCGTGCCGTGGATCAACCAGCAGGAGGCCCGGTGAACCGGAATCCATGCCAACTGGGCGTGGTGCCCATGGTCCGGCATGGCCATGACCCTCTGTTGACCCTGATCAGCCTCAGCCATTGCCCCGTGTTGCCATCTTCTCGAGGATGCGGTGCGCCGTTTCATATCCGCTGTTCTGATTCTGGCCGGTGATCAGGTTGCCGTCGATCGTGGTGTGCGTCGCAAAGGGGTCACGGAACGCATGCTGACATTCGTAGATCGCGCCCAGTTTGCGCAGTTCCTCTTCCGGGTGCTTGGGCGTGACTGCGATGCCGAAAGTGTTGATCTGACCGTTGGTGACACCAGTCACGCGGCGGCCCTTGACGAGCGGCTCGCCGTCGATCCCCTTGGCGCCACAAAGCCCCAGAGCGCCGTGGCAGACCGAGCCGAGGATCTTTCCGGCCGCATTGGCGCGCGTGATGAAATCGCCCAGATCTTCACTTTGCATCAGATCATACGCCGCGCCCCAGCCACCGGCCATGAAGATCACGTCGTAGTCGTTGGGATACAGATCAGCGATGGCCTTGGAGTGCTTCAGGTCATGCATCGCCTTCTCGTCTTTCATGAATCGCCGGTCGTCCTCACAGGCGAGCGGCCAGGACCAAGACCCTGGCTGGATCGGAATGATGCCACCTTTTGGCGAGGCCATCTCGACCTCCATGCCGGCGTTGACGAACGCATAATAGGGCACCGTGAATTCCGAGCCGAATGCGCCCGTGTCGCGTTTCAGAGGGTCGAGGCGACTGTGATTGGTGCAGATCATCAGCGCACGCCGCCCCTTCAAGTCGAAATCGGGGATGGTGTAGTGGCGGTGAATGCCCAGAAATCGCAGGAATGCAGGCAGGTAAAGGGAGATGAGAAGGGTCAGAAGAGCCAAAACCAGAAGGGTAATGACGATCCAGTTCATGACAGGTCTCCGAATGCGGGTGAATGAGCGCAAGCGCCGAACCGGGGGCGCCGATTGAAAGTCGGATCAATTTGCCGGGCGACGGACAAACATCCGGACAAGACGCAAGAGGCCGTAGAGACCACCCAGCAGCGCGAGGACAAGACCGGCAAGGTATGGCCAGTATTTGGGGATTACCTTCTCCAAGAGGTTCGAGAACACCTGCGCCTCGGCATAATCCTCGGGTCCAAGTTCAAGCACACCCGTTTCGTCGGCATAGGCCTCGTATTCGGCGCGCATTTCGGTGAACAGTTCCGGGTTTTGGGACGAAAGATCGGTGGTTTCACCCGGATCGACCGAAAGATCGAACAGCCGCCATGTGAAGTCTCCACGCGGCAGCGCGGTGCGTACGAGTTTCCAGTTGCCACGGTAGAGCGCCGCATTGCCACTGACCTCGAAGCCAAAACTCTTGTCCGGGCCACGGGTCTTGGTGCTTGCGCCCGAAAGAAAGGGCAGGATGCTTTGGCCGTAAAGCGCATCAGCGTCATAGGCGACCCCCGCTGCGTCCAGAAGTGTCGGCATCAGGTCAGTCACATGGACTGGCGCGTCCTGAACGCCCGTGACGTTCACGCCCGGACCCGCCATGACCAAGGGTACCCGCAGGCCGCCCTCGCTGGAGTAGAACTTGTAGAGATTGAACGGAGACGCCTCGACCGAGGCCCATTCCGGACCGATGGCGGTCAGGCTGCCGGGCAGACCCATGTTTTCGTAGGATGTGTCCAAGCCTTCAATGCGATGGATGCCGCTAAGAAGCGTGTTGACCACGGGGTTTTCCAAGCCGACGACCCCCGATTCAGCGCCGTTGTCGGAGGTCACGACGACGATCGTGTTCTCAAGCTTTCCCGAATCTTCAAGATGGTCAAGAAGGCGCCCGATGTGGAAATCGGCGGCCTCCTTCATGCCTGCATTCACCTGCATGGCACGCGCCGCTTCTGCCTTTTCCTGCACCGACAGGTCATCCCAGGCACGGTGGTCTTCATGCACCGGGGCCAGTGTCGTGGTCGGGGGCACAAGGCCCAGCTTGATTGCGCGCTGCCAGCGTTCCTCGCGCATGACGTCCCAGCCCTTGTCAAAGACACCATCATATTTGTCTATGAATTCGGCCGGGGCCTGAACGGGGATGTGCACGGCCTGAAGGGCCAGAAAGCCGAAAAATGGCTGATCGGCGTCACCTTCGTCGATGTATCGGATCATCTGGTCGACAAGGTTCCGCGAGGAGTAGAAACCTTCGGGCAGGCGGACCGGCTTGCCATCCTCGTACCAAGGCACCTCCGGGTAACCCGGCAGATAATGCGTATGGTCATAATTGCTGCCACCGGTCGAATCCATCACATAGGATCGTTCAAAGCCAAAGCGGTCGGGCAAGTTCTTGCCCTTGGCACCGATACCCCATTTCCCGGTCACATAGGTCTGGTACCCGGCCTCTGACAGAAGCGAAGCGACCGTCGTCTGGTTCTCGTCCCAGAGCATGGAATAGGCGGGCAGTTCGAGCTGTTCGGGCGTCACGGATTCGACCAGCGTGCCGATGCCTGTCTGGTGATTGTCAAGGCCCGTCATCAGCATGGCCCGGCTTGGCCCGCAGAATGGCGAGGTGTAGTAGCGCGAAAAGAGCGCGCCAGACTGCGCCAATGCGTCGACATGCGGCGTCTTTGCGTCGGCACCATAAGCCCCGAGTCCGGTGAAGCCGACATCGTCGAATAGAACGATGAGGATGTTGGGGCGCGTGTCCTGCGCGGCCACAGGCAGGGCGGCACTTGCCGTGAGAGTCAGTGCACCCAGCACGGTGCGAATGGATACAATCATGCTACGGGCCCTTCTTGTTCAATGTGAAAAAAGTTCCTACCGCGGCGCTTCATGGCTGCGTCGGACGGACGGCGACCGATGTCGCAGGGTTCAAGTCGTCATTCGGATCGATCAGGACGCCCGCAGGGAACGAGACGGAGACGGCCGTATCAGCGGCGTCGAGGCACAGAACATGGTTGTTGTCGCCATCGCCCAGGTCTGCCAATGCGGCGGGGGTGATCTCGCGCTCGGTGCCATCCACGGCGCGCACGACCACACGGTAAAGTTCACGAGCCGCATCGCCGGGCTCGTCACCATTGGCCAGAGTGACCCCGCCCGCCCAGACCACGCGTACCGCTTGCCGGATACCCACCAAAGGGCAGTCGTCGCCATCTGTGCGACGCTGGCCAAGGCCAAGGTCTGGGGTGGTCGGGTCGACGATGTCGGCCAGAATGAGGCTCGGGCCCTCCGCCAAGGGGGTGACAGCAACCTGCGCCCCGCGGAAATCCAGCAACCCGTCGATCGAGTGTAGGTGACTGACGATCTCGACTGACACCGGTGGATCGGTTGCAGCCGTCCCGAATTCACCCACAAGCAGCACCGTGCGCAACTCGCCGGCATCGGTCGCAGGCAGGAGCGTGACGCAATGCGGCTCACCCGTTGCGCCAGATGATGTGGTGACTTGGAAATCGCTCACTTGCAGGGTGCTGTGGTCGATCTCGGTCGAGAAGATCACCGGCATCCCGTCCATGCCGGGCGCGCCGCGGCAGATCAGACGGGACAAAAGTGGCAGGTTGTTGTCGAGCCCGAAGAAGGCGGACAAAAGCGTGGCCGTCGGGTGGCCGATTTCGTGAGACAATTCCGCGTCGCGGGTCTTATCGGTCAGTTCAAGGCCGTCGACGTCCGCCCAGGTCGGCGCGGCAAAGGTGATCGCGTATGACAAAACTGCGAACGCAAGCCGACAGACAGCAATATCGGCGCGGCCTTCGGTCTCTTTATCGGCTTGGGATAAGTGTGGCATACGTCCCTCCGCGTGTTCTGGATGAACAGCATATACAGCGAAGGATGCGCCTTTCGATCGCAGGCCAGGATCACCTGCGGCCAGAGGATATTCATTTTCGGCCAGGATGCTTTGGGACCTGCGTCTGGTGGCGGAAGGCTTTCGGACTGATCCCCGTCCAACGCCTGAAACTGCGTGCGAAGTTCGAAGACGTCTCGAACCCGAGCGTCCCCGCAATGGCCTTGATGGGTTGTGTGCTGCCGGACAGAAGCGTTCTCGCGCGCCGCTCGCGGACTTGATCCAGAAGCATGCAATATGACGTCCCCGACCGATCCAGTTGCCGACGAAGACCGCGCTCAGAGTAACCCAGATCCTTCGCAACCTCCGAGAGGGAAACTGTGAGGGACGCCGCCCCTTCAAGAACACGAACAAGCTCGGAGACCGGTGACGTCTCGAACATCGTTTCCTCGGCAAATTGCTCGCAAAGCTTCAGAAGCCGTGCGTGATTGATCGGATCAGCACCCGGAAGCGGTCGGTCCAACAGGGATCTTCGGAAGATAATCTGGTTTTCGGCGGCGGAGAAGCGGATGGGGAAGCCGATCTTCGCTTCCAGCGCATTCCAGCCGTCAGGTGTCTTGATCGCCATCTCGGCGCGGGTCGCGACTTGGTCGGTCCTTAACATTGCGTTCAGAAGGCCGTTCATGGCGACGAGGGCACTGCCGAAGCCGAAATACTCGATGTCTCCAAAAGGAAATTTGGATCGCAGACGAAGGGCTGCTTCCCCTGCTGGCAGATCCGCTTCACCGTCGATCAGGCTGACGTCGAAAGCGGGAAAGTTCAGGGGAAAGAACCGTGTCAGAATGTCCAGCCCGTCCTCGAAACGGATCGCATTCATGGCTGTATATGCAGGCAAGCCGATGTAGGTGGGTTGAAACCGTTGGCCGAGGGTGATGCCAAGATGCCGTTCGCCAGTTCGTTCCATGGCATTCAGAAAAAGGCGCCGAAGCGGTTGAAAGCCGCACCGGAAATGCGGATCGCTCAACTGGCTCTCCGACAGTCCCGTTTCTGCAAGCAGCTCGGTTTCCGGAAAGCCCTGTTCACGGAGTGTCCGAAAAACAAATCCCGGGTAATTCATCGGGAGGGCGGGATCGTCCGGTGTGAAACTCTTGCGTAACATCGGTGGTCGTTCCTGATAAACCACAGAGATAGTAACATATTACCGGGTATCGGCGATGAGTCGATCACGCGCGTACCCCGCCCCGCTTGTGCCTGCGGCATATCACACGTGCAGTTAACGGCAGATACGACGAGCGGCGCAAAGGCGCTATGAACGGCAGCCAACGACAGCTCGGGCTCAAGCGCGCGGACTTAGGTCGTCTCTTGCGAATGACGTTGCCGCATCGTGCCCAAGGCCGACGTTTGAGCAGTTCGACAGTGTCAGGATGATCGGCGCATGGCGAGTTGCAATAACGGTCTGCTGTTCTTGAACGGCCATGCGATCCGGGTGCCGCTGCTCAACGCCTCACTGACCGCCTGCGAGCCGCCGGAAAACCATACGAGGTTGTCACCACGGCCATCGCATGCAAGCTCATCGCGAACGCGCTCTGTGACCTTCGCCGGACGTGGGCCAATCAAGCCGCCCGAGAAACGCAGTTGCCAAGACGTACTCGTGAGCTTTGCCGCAAAGAAGAGGGGCAGGTTACGCACAATCAGTTGCCGGTCAGAAATTCTGCCAGCACGAAGCCCTCTGTCTGCATTGCCCGAGCCAGCTGGGCGGAGCTGTATCGGCTGTCATGAGTAATCTCTGGCCCGGCCCAAACGGGACGCGGAAAATCGTGAAGTTCATGGGGCAATTCGACGTCGCAGGTGACCAACCCGGCAAGAGGACCAAAATACTCGTCCACCTCCCAGAGAAGACCCGCGAACAGAATTTCATGCCGCCGCTTCTCGAGGCCGGGAGAGCTGGGCAATTCGGCGATCATGTCTCTGGCCTGATCGGGCGACAGCTCGAAATGGAACTCGCTGCGCGAGACCCCGGTGCGGTTGCCTTTGATTGTCAAGGTCGCCTTGCCGTCACAGTCGCGGATGCGCGCCTTGCCGGTATCGAACCGCGCGATCAGATAGTCCTTGATCAGATGAGACACAGAAGTCTGATCGCGCCAATCATCCCCCAAGACAAGGAATTTTCGTTCGATTTCTATAGCCAAGTGGCGCCTCTCAAGTCTGCGACGACGTGACCGCCGTCGGTAAATGTCGAAAAATGCAATACGGATTCAAGAAGAAAAGACAGGTTTTCCGGCTTTTATGCCTTCTTTCCCGTCAGCTTTCGCAGCCCCTTACGCATGCCCGGGCATTTCAGCATCTCCGCGGCCTTGGCCGAGGAGATCACGATCCTGTCGCGTTTCCGCTTCTCGGGCCAGCGCTTCAGCATCTTGGTCACGTGCAGGTCGTACAGCGTCAGGAGGACCTTCTTTCCGCCTTGGCGACAAATGACGACCGTCTTGCGATCCGGCTGAATCCGGCCTCTCAGACCCGCCTCCTCATAGGCTTCGCGGCGGGCCGAAGCCCGACCCGACATGCCCGGAATGCGACGTCCCTTGGGGTGGATCCATTCCTTGCCATCCGGCCGACTGACCAGGACAATCCGTTTCTTTCCCTCGCCTGGCAACTGGCAGATCGCCCCATATCGCTTTTCAGGCATCGGGCAGTGCCTGTACGAATGACGCCCCGGAAATCGCAAGGCTCTTGTTGCCGAAACGCTTGTCCAAGCTGACATCGCGACCGAACCAGTCGGGCGGGCTGAACGCCTCCGCCTCCTCTGCCGAGGCAAATTCGACCTCGACGACGACCAGCGGTTCCAGATCGCCGGCGAAGACGTCCAGTTCGAAGCTGAGTCCCCCCTCCCCGAGCCGCCCTGTCCAGCGCGTCTTCTCGATCCGACGTCCTTCGGTCTGCGGCCAAAGCGTATCGAACTGGTCCCTTGCGATCTCGATCTCGCGCTCTCCGCGCACGATCCCGCTGCCTGTCTTCACGCACAGCACAAAGCGCGCATCCGTCTGGCGCAGTCGGACCTCGACCGTGTCCTCGGGCACCGTCAAATAGCCTTGGCGCAGCGATGACCGGCTGGCGGTCGACAGGTCTGGCATCGTCGCCACCAGGAATTTACGTTCGATCTCGATCGCCTTCGTCATGACCTCAATCCTTTTCCATGCGCTTCTGCAATTCCTTGAACACATCCCTGTAGGCCTTCGCAGAGGGGCGATCCGGTGCGAAGGCCAGCAGCGGCGCCCGGTTGACCCCCATCCGTTCGACATCCGTCGCGAAGGGCAGAACGGCGTCAAGCATTTGCTTGGGATAGGTTTCACGCATGCGGGTCATGGTCTCGCCATGCAGCACCTTCTGACGCTGCACCATCGAAAAGAACGCCGCGATCTTCTTCTTGGACACCTTGATGGCGTCCTGTCCCTCGACGAACTCCAGAAGCTGTTCGAACGTCCTTTCGGACAGGGTGGTCGGTATGACCGGCACCACGATCAGGTCCGCCGCCTGCAACACGTTCTCGGACAGGGTCGAGATGTTTGGCGGGCAGTCAAGAACGATGACATCATAGTCGGCGCCCACAGCCTTCATCGCCTTCTTCAGTCGCGATCGGCTGTTCTTCATCCGCGACAGGAAGACGTCGAAGTCGCGAAAGGTCATGTTTGCCGGAAGGATGTCCAGGTTTTCATAGTCGCTGCCACGGATGGCCTTGGCCACCTGCTTGCTCTCTTCGAAGAAGGCCTCGTTCTGCAGCTTCTGCGACGGCTTGACCCGGAAATAGAAGCTGGCCGCGCCCTGAGGGTCCAGATCGCACAGCAGGACACGGTTGCCGGCTTCGGCAAAGGCATAGGCCAGATTGACCGAGGCCGCCGTCTTTCCGACGCCCCCCTTGTTCGAGTAGCACGCGACGATCTTCATCTCAGGTTTCCTTGTCGTGGAACAATGCGCCAAACCGCGAGCGGATCTCGGCGCCGTCGAATTTCAAGAAGCTGGTCATGATCCGTGCGCGCTCCTCTTTCTGGCGCTCGTGCAGCACCGCGATCAGGGCACCGATGCTTTGTGCCAGCGCAAGGTCCCGCTTGTGACCAAGCGGTTCGTGTCGGTCCAGGAAATCTTGCAGGAAGGTCTGCTGCACCGAATAATCGTTGAAAAGGCCCAGATTATCCTGCAGCCGCTTCAGGGGTTTCAGGATCGGCTTCACCGCTGCCGCCGGATAAAGCGGCGCGAAGAATTCCATCAGGTATCGCAGTTTCTTGCACAGGATGCGCAGCTCGTGGACCTGCTCGTCCGGGGTGTCTGCCGTGATCGTCCGGGCCAGGCGGCAGACCTTGCGGTACCGCTTCCAGATCAGACGACTGCCGAAATCGTCAATACCGGTCCCTGCTTCAGGGCCCCTGCCCGCCCCATCTGAATCTGCGAAGGCAGCCATGAAAGCCCGCATCGTGCTGTCATATTCGCCGCTGACAAGGCGTGCCGACAACCTGCGATGGGTCTTGCGGCGTTCCTTGCGGAACATCCCAAACATCAGCCCAAGGCCCTCGTGCAGGGTTTCCGGCAGCATCGCAAAGTAATCGTCTTGCGCCAGAAGATAAACATCCAGGTCCCGCAGCCGCCCCGTCGGGGCCATCAGCTCGGATGCGATGCGTTTGAACTCGGCGGTGCGTTCCTCCGAATATGCGCCCTTGAAAAGGCTCAGGACCGAGCGGACCTTGCGCAGAGCCACGCGATAGTCGTGCAGGAATTCGGTATCATGATCGGCGATGATGCCGGCTTCATTCTGACGCGCCACCTGCAAATAGGCGGCGATGATCCTGTTGGCAGTGTGCCCGGCGGTATCATCCATGGCGATGGCGACATCGGGCTTGGCATCATATCGGACCTGGTCCGGAAACAACATCGCGGCAAGGTCCGCCGAGCGGTTCGGCGCACTGTCTGCCGCCGCTTCAAGATGGGCCCGCAGCTGATCCATCGCCTTGCCATAACCCCGCAGGGGTTGCAGATCCGTGATCGTGATCGCTTGGCCGTCCCCTTCCGGGAAAAGCGTGGTCAGTCGGGCGCGGGCCAGCGTTTTGTCGTCGTCATCCGTAACCGACAGGTCGCGATGGCTGATGGTGCCAGAGCCGGCGCTCAGCAGGCTGCGCAGACGAGGTGCATGCTGCAACGCGGATTTGACCGGGCCGTCGGCGAGTTCATTGACAAACCTGTGCTTGGGAGATGCGTCCTGCGACATCACTTGGCCGGCACCCAAAAGCATGGTCAACTGCTTGCCCGACCGCAACAGCAGCTGGTCTGCCCGCCGAACCGAGCCGACATGCGTGTCCAGCACCTCGAAGGACGTGTGGTCGCCAACGCTGTGCACCTCGAGGTGCAGTGGTTCGATCCCGGTTCCAAGATCCTCATCGGGCAGTTCGCCGGACAAGATCAAGACGCTGCGTTGAGGCTGCTTCACGACTCCTTGGACCCTGTCTTTTTCAGATACCTGTTCACCAGATCCTCGATGATCTTCTGCACGCTCGTATCCTCTTCGATCGCGCGCGTTTTCAATGCTTTGAGTGTCTTGCGATGAAGTCGCAGAGACGTATTCGCCTTCTTCGCATCCTCGGAACGAGGACTTTCAACCTTGTTTTTCGGCACGGACAACACCTATCGATATGACGTCATGATGTCACAAATTCTTGCACGACCGCAAGGGCATCTGAAAAACTTGGCCATTGCGTGATTTTGCCCATCTTCCCGACATCTGTGACCTGAAACTGTCACCTAACTGGGCGATAATCGGCAAAGCCAGCTCTGCAAAAGAACTTGGGTGGCACAGACACTGTCATCAGTCTTCTAAGAAGGAGCGCATCTTGCAAAATGCTATACTGACATTCGATGGTCTTTTGCCACTCTGCGGACGCGCCGAGGCATCCGAGAATTACTTCGAGTTCCGGCTCAACGCGAACCTGAGCTGTGCACAGTTGAATGAACTGCATCGGGCGACGATCGTGCTTGATGGGCGGGCGGAAATGGTGCTGGTCGAGAGCACTGCCAGATTTGATTCATGCCCAGGCCAAAAGGGCACAGTCGACCGATGTATGATCATATTGCGACGCAACTTCCTGTCCCCTCCGCGCATGCAGAAGGCCCAGTGACGTCGCGGCAATTGTGGCTTGCGCCATTGGGCTGGGCGCCATTGGGCTGGGCGTCATAGCCAATGGCTCGGGGGTTCGCATGGACAAGCGGTTTCATCATGCCCACATGACTCACATCGATTGTCAGGACGGGATCAGGGTGAAGGCCCGAATGCCGCCCCTTGGGCCCAAGTGTCTTTCCGACCGCTGGTGACACAGCACTGCGCCAGCAAGACTGAAATCCGGCCTCAATGCCCGGAAACAGGTTTCAGACCCACGATGCAGGCGACGATACCGAGGATCAGCAGGATCCGTGCGGGGTTCGCCGCCTCTCCGTATAACATAAGTCCGACGGCTGCCGTTCCGACCGCGCCGAACCCGGCCCAGACTTCATAGGACGTACCCACCGGAATCGTTTTGGTGGCCGTGTTCAGGCAAGAGGAGCTGAGCGCGATGCAGGCTGCGAAGGCAATTGTCCAGGACAGGTTTCAAAAGCCGTCGGCATAACGCATCGCGGTGGTGAAACTGAAGTGGCTTCTAGTAGATGCCATGTTCGACAATGTCGTTCTCAGCGCGCGGCGGGATGCGGTGCTGAGGGCGGTGCGAGACCATGACATCTCGCAACGCCGGGCCTGCGTTATGGTCGGTGTCGATCCGAAGACGGTGCGGCGCGCGCGGCCGCCCGACAATTTGGAGATCCGTGCAGCGATGCAGGAAATCGCAGCGCTGCGCCGGCGGTTCGGCAAACGGCGCATCGGGCTGCTGGAGCGCAGGGGCATGCTGATGAACCCGAAGAAGCTGTATCGGCCCCACCGCGACGGAGGGATCTCGGTCAGGCGGCGAAGGGGGCACAAACACGCGCGTGGCACACGCACGCCGATACCCTTGGCCGTGGTGCCGAACCAGCGCTGGTCGCTGGACTTCGTGGCGGAGACATTCGGGGCGTCGCGCAAGGTCCGGATCCTGGCGGTGATCGACGATTGCTGCCGCGAGAACCTGCGTCTGGTCGCCGAAGCCAGCATCTCGGCAGCTAGGGTGGTCCGCCAACTGGATGCGCTGGTCAGGATTTATGGCAAGCCGGCTTGCTTCGTTAGCGACAATGGGATGGAGTTCACCAGCCGTGCCATCCTGAAATGGGCCGATCAGAACGACACTGCTTGGCATGACATCGACCCCGACTGGCCGTAGCGAGAATGGCTTCATCAAAAGCTTCAACGGCAGCCTGCGCGACGAACTGCTGACCGAAGATATCTTCGACACCTTTTATGACGCCCGCCGCAAGATCGCCCTCTGGCATGAGAGCTAACAGCTCACAATCTAGCGACTTCGCCAGTTGAAACCTGTCTTCGCAAAAACATATGCTTTCAGAATGACCCCGTTGGCTCTAAATCGTCAAATGTCCGAAGAGAATGCAATACGCTCTGACAAGCGGTCCTCGACGCAACTCGCGTAAACGGCAGGAGAAACCTGACAATGCATGATCCAGACGACGATCCGGCATACGGCACTCATATTGTCCTACTTAAAAGCAACACTCGGCAGGCCGATTGGCGAAGAGCTAATCCTCTTAAATATCGAGCGCACCTTCTGGTACACAGAGCACTGGTCTCGGGAGAGATCAGCAAAGAGCCTTGCGAGGTCTGTGGCGCGGAAACTGTTGACGCGCACCATGATCGATATGACGAACCGTTGAACATCAGATGGCTTTGCCGGAGCCACCACATCAAGTTGCACCGGTATGGCGAAGATATGTTCCCAGTGGCAAGACGGCGCGAACCGCGAGAGTAGCTTTCGGACCAAAGGACGCATCGCTTTTACGCTGCACCTTGAATACTAGGGCCAGTTGACAAATGGGATTCACACAGCGCCGCAAGCGCGATTCAAGCTGGTATCTTTGATGGAGACCCGCGTGGCACGAGACCTGATGTCGGACGAGGAATGGAAGTTCTTTGAACGGTTCACCCCGATAGTCCGCGCCCGAACGGGCGCAAACCGATCAACCACCGCGTTGTTCTCGATGGGATTTTCTGGATCGGGCGCACGGGTTCTCCTTGGCGCGATCTGCCGGATGAGTTCGGCAAGTGGTCAAGCGTCTACCGCCAGTTCGGGCGTTGGACGCGGGCGGGGCTCTGGGAGCAGATCATGGACGCCCTGAACGAAAGCGGCGCTGTCCGGCATGCACTGCAAATGATCGACAGCACCGTGGTTCGCGCCCATCATCAGGCAGCGGGCGCCAAAGAGGGACCCCGCGATGGGGTTTTGGCCGTTCGCGTGGTGGCTTCACGACCAAGATCCACCTCCTCGTCGATGCAGCAGGGCTGCCCATGAGGACGGAGATCACCGCGGGGCAAACTTCCGACTGTCTCGGTTTCGATCTGGTCATGACCAACAATCTGCCGACACCGAGTGTCCTGCTGGCCGACCGAGGCTATGACGCTGACAGCATTCGTAAATCCATGGATAAACGCGTGTCATGCCGGTCATTCCGAGGCGCAAGTCCCGCAAAAAGCGCATTGGCGTGGGCCGATCACTCTACCGGCTGCGAAACCTGGTCGAACGGTGCTTCAACAAGCTGAAGAACGCCCGCCGTGTCGCCACCCGTTACGAAAAGACTGCGGAGAGCTTCCTCGGTTTCATCGACATCACGTCGATACGCCTTCAGCCCACTGAAACGCGAGCAGAACAGGCGCTGCACGTACCAAGCGCGCAAGCCAGTCTGGCCGACTGGAAGGGTGCTGCCTCTCAGATGGCCTCCGAACCTGCCGCATTCGTCCTGGACCGGCGCGATGAAAGGTGTGTCATAAGCAGGTGGGATCAGCCGCAACTTCTTGCTGAGTCTAGCAAAATTTCACGCCTGTAAATTCATTCCTCTGTTGAACCTGCGTCCCGCAAGGCAGGGATACAAGCGGCAGAAGAACAAAAAACCTGCCCTCGCCTTTCCCATCGGCGCACAGCGATAGCATTCCTATTACCAACAGCTTGAACCCGAAACACGAACCGACTCGGGCGTGACAACCTTCTTTAAAGGCAGGTCCGCATCT
This sequence comes from Paracoccus sp. SM22M-07, assembly GCF_001887735.1. Lineage (NCBI taxonomy): Bacteria > Pseudomonadati > Pseudomonadota > Alphaproteobacteria > Rhodobacterales > Paracoccaceae > Paracoccus > Paracoccus sp. SM22M-07. Next base: position 195 of record NZ_JPKW01000027.1, on the reverse strand, counting down.
GGGAATGCGCCAGCCGACAATGTGGTGCCTGCGGGCCTACCCCTTCAGGACGAGGGACTTGTTGATGTGACTTTGGTGGGTTGGTGAGTGTCGTTGTGAACCGGGCCGGGTTTTCCGGAGGCTGATCGGGATTGGTTGCGCGGCCATGTCTTCAGCTTCCAGGGCGGCGTAGAAGTTTGCCTCCGCTTCGGCCGG
>NZ_JPKW01000026.1:15660-31088 GCF_001887735.1 Paracoccus sp. SM22M-07 | reverse complement strand
CAAGGCCGACAAACCAGCGAAACATCAGGTTGTATTGCATCTGCTCCATCAACTGGCGCTCAGATCGAACAGAGAACAGGATCTGGATCAGGCTGGCCCGGATCAGCCGCTCGGGTGCAATCGAAGGGCGGCCGAAATCAACGTAGAGTGGGACAAACTCACCATCGAGACTGGCGAGGGCGTCATTGACCACTTGCCGGATCTTGCGTAGCGGATGCTTGGCAGGGATGCGTTCCTTGAGATCGATATAGCTAAACAGCGACCCGCTCGTCTCGTCCGTCCCGCGCATCTTCACCCCCGACATTGGTAAGCGGGAAGCTGAGGCCGTTCAGGCTTTGTAATTCCAGGGCATGAGAGCGTGGATTTCTGCGCTCTGCCATTGGTTGGCGATGCGCTCCAAGGTCAGGGTCATCGCAAACGCGATCCTCAAAACCGGCGAGACATGGCGACCTCAGGCTGGCTGATAGACACAATTCCTAGGATCAGAACCTGGCCACGATCGTCTTCATGACCTTCTGGAAGCTGGCGGAGATCCTGTCCCTATCAGTGTGCCGGCCTTCAGCCACGACAACTTTGCCGCGGGCCCAGACCCGGTCGGGTCCTTGGTCCATCCCGAAAATCCACGAGTCCAGAAGGGTTCCACGATTGACCCACGGGGCTGCCTTGCCATTGAAGCTAATCATGCTGGCTTCGTTTCCGATGGCCAAGGCAGGGCTGCCGTTCAAAGCTTGTCCAGATCCTGCCACGGCTCGGCAGAAGAGGTTCTCCCCCGTCGAACCTTCACCGCCAGCAAGGACGTTGCGGTTCTGAAGTTGCAGGCGTTGGGAGTATTCGAGCTGCGAAAGCTCTTGGGCAAGGCTTATCCGGATGTTGGAGTCTGAGCCAATGCCAAACGCGCCGCCTTTGCCGATATGGGTCTGGCCCGCGAAGACGCCGTCCCCAAGATTTCCTTCAGTTAGTGGGCATAGCCCCACCACGGCACCTGATTTGAGAACCATGGCCAACTCCTCTTCTGTCTGGTGAGTGGCGTGAATAAGACACCAGCGGTCATCAACATCGGCATTGGCCATCAACCATTCGATCGGCCGCTGGCCAGACCAACTGATGCAGTCGCTCACTTCCTTCATCTGCTCAGATACGTGCATGTGGATTGGGCCGGATCCCATCCCCACTACGGCGGCCAGCTCTTCTGAAGACACGGCACGCAGGCTGTGAGGCGCGTAACCGACTTCACCACCATCGACGGTGCTGATGGCATTCTTCGTCAGCTCGATAAGGCTGGCATAGCTGTCTAAAGAGTTCACGAACCTGGCTTGGCCGGCCACGGGATCCGCTCCCCCGAAGTTGCCGTGGGCATAAAAGCAAGGCAGCATTGTCATGGAGATGCCGGCCTGCACACTTGCCCCGATCAGCCGCTCTGCCATCTCGGCGAGGTTGCCGTATGGACGGCCGTCGGTGTCATGATGGAGATAGTGAAATTCACCGACCCGGGTGAAACCCGCTTCGAGCATTTCCATATAGAGCTGGGCTGCAACGACCTCTAGTTCGTCAGGCTGAATCGTCAGGGCGCAGCGATACATGATCTCCCGCCACGTCCAGAAGGTGTCGACAGGGTTCCCGCGGCGCTCTGTCAGACCCGAGAAGGCGCGCTGAAAGGCATGGCTGTGCAAATTGCCGGGGGCAGGGGTCAGAAAGTCTACCACGACATCGCCCTCGGATGAGACGGCTCCTTTTTCGATTCCGCTAATACTACCATGGGAAATCGTGATCCGGACGCTGGAAGCCCACCCGTCGGAGAGAAGGGCGTGATGGGAGAATACTGTCGATGTCATGGGAAGTCTCACTGTGCTGCGGCAAGGGCGGACAAAAGAATTGATGCTAGGATTGGCCGCAGTTCGTCTGCTTTTTTGTCGTCGTATCTGAACGGAACCGTCTCTTCGGTGAGATAGGCATGTTGTGCGATCTCGATCTGGACGGCGTGGACGTGATCCACCGGCTGGCCGTAATGCCGCGTGGTCCAGCCGCCTCGGAACCTCCCATTGAGAACATTCGTATAGGGGCCGCCCTTGATCGCCTCCATGACCGCAGTCTCGACTGCGGGGTCACAGGTCTTTCCGTTGTCGGTGCCGATGTTAATTGCGGGCAGGACACCTTGGAAGAGAAACGGGATCTCTGATCGAATAGAGTGACAGTCGATCAGTAGGGCATAACCATGCTTGGACTTTACGCGCTCGATCTCCTCGTTCAGGGCCCTGTGGTATGGCTTATGATAGGATAAGACACGATCCTTCTGATCTTCCTCCGACGGCACTTGCTGCCAGATCGGCTGACCATCGAAATCATGTAGCGGGATCAGGCCCGTTGTGTTCTGACCCGGGTAGAGGCTGGCGCCGCTCGGATCACGGTTGGCGTCGATGACGTAGCGGTGGAAGGTCGCCTCGACGGTGGTGACGTCTTGCATCAATCCGTCGTAGAGCTTGGCGATGTGCCAGTCGGTATCAGCCAGGATTAGGCCGTTTTCATTTAATTTTGCAGTTACGGCGTCTGCGACCAAGGTGCCGCCGTGCGGGAAGCACAGGATCAGGGGGCTGCTTCCACGTTTCACGGAGTAGGTCATGATTTTACCTGCTGAGAACTGATTTTAAGAACGATTGAGTGCGGGGCTGCTGTGGATTTTCGAAAATCTCATCCGGTGAGCCTTTTTCGATGATCGTGCCATCCATGACGAGCACTTCGTCGGCAACTTCACGGGCGAAACCCATCTCGTGGGTCACAACGATCATGGTCATGCCTTCTTCGGCAAGCTGCCGCATCACGGCAAGTACTTCCCCGACCAGCTCCGGATCCAGAGCCGAGGTGGGCTCGTCGAACAGCATGACCTGGGGGTTCATGGCCAGTGCGCGAGCGATAGCGACCCTTTGCTTCTGACCACCCGAGAGCTGCGACGGGTAGGCGTCACCGCGGTTTCCGAGACCAACTTTCTCCAGCAGGTCTTTACCGATGGCTTCAACTTCGGGGCGAGACTTCTTGAGCAAAAGGTGTGGCCCGATCGTCACGTTGTCCATGACGCTCAAGTGAGGAAAGAGGTTGAAGGACTGGAAGAGCATGCCGACCCTCTGGCGCAGCTTGTTCAGTTCCGCTTCCGGTATCAGCTTGCCCTTATCGAGCAGGGACATGCCGCAGATCTCAATGGACCCCTCCTGCGGCACCTCCAAAGCGTTCATGCAGCGCAGAAGGGTGCTCTTGCCGGAGCCGGACGGGCCGATAATCACAATCACCTGTGATGGCTGGACTTGGAGAGAGATATCCCGAAGGACTTCGACGTCCCCAAACCTCTTCGCAAGACCGCGGATGTCGATGATGGGCGCTGTCGTCATTACACGAGCCCTCCAGCGCGAAGCTTGCGTTCCACCCGGCGCAGGATCGCCCCCATGGCGGACGTGAGAACCAGATAGACCAGGGCTACCGCGAGGTAGACCTCCAGGGATCGGTAACTGGTCGAGATGATGATCTGCGCCTCATGCATCAGATCCGAGATCGTCAGCAGCGAAACGAGCGCAGAGTTCTTGATCAATGCGATGAACTCGTTGCCGAGCGGAGGCACCATGCGCAGAGCCGCCTGCGGGAGGATGATAACCCGCATGGATTGCGCAGACGACATGCCGATGGACCGGGCCGCTTCGACTTGCCCTCGATCGATGGACTCAATGGCACCGCGCACGATCTCCGAGACGTAGGCTCCGGAATACATGCCAAGGCCGAGCACCCCGCACAGGAATGCCGGTAGGAAGATGTTGAACTGCGGCAGCCCGTAGAACAGCAGGAAGAGCTGAACCAGTAGCGGGGTGCCGCGGAAGAAGGTCACGTAGGTCGAGGCCAGGAAATAGATCAGCTTGCGCTGCGGGTTTAGCCTGCAGATCCCCACCAGCAAACCGATCGCGCATCCCAGCACAAGCGCCAGAGCCGTTACCTGGATGGTGACGACGACGCCGTGCATCAGGTAGGGAATGCCATCCCAAACGGGTGCGAAATCCAGATTCATAGCCTTAACCTTTCGTTCTTACTGACCGAAGTATTTCTCGAGAAGGGTTTGGTATGTGCCGTCTGCCTTCAGGGTTTCGATCGCCTCGTTGACGGCTGTGACCAGCTCAGGCTTGTCTTTGCGAACTGCGATCCCGTAGTTCTCGCTCGTAAGCTGCTCTTCCAAGACCTGAACGTCAGGGTTGGATTTGACATAAAGAAGAGCGGCAGGCTTGCCGGTTACGGCGCCATCCGCACGGCCCGTCTGAACGAGGCTGAACATCTGGTCGTTCTTCTCAACCTCGACGATGTTTACGTCAGGGAAGTTTTCACGCAGGAAGCTGGTGGATTTTGTTCCGACCTGAACCGCGATCGACTTACCGTCCATAGTGTCTGGACCGGTGATGTCGGATCCTTCCGTCTTGGTCATGATGACCAGACCGCCGGTGTAGTAAGGCTCCGAGAAATCAACCACCTCAAGCCGCTCGTCGGTAATGTAGATGGCCGAGATGGCGATGTCGGCGCGACGAGCAACGAGGCTTGGGACAAGGCCTTTGAAGTCCCCGTTGATCCAATTGACCTCATCACCCATCTGGGCGGCGATGGCGTTCATCAGTTCGATATCGAAACCGGTCAGGTTTCCGCTCTCGACATATTCGAATGGCGGGAATGTGGCATCAGTCACGACATTGATGGTGTCGGCATGCGCGACGGCTGCGAAACTGACAGCGCAGGCAAATCCGAGAAAGCTTTGACGGATCATGTTATTGTCTCCTGTTGGGGTTTTGTTTTGATTGACGGTTTGAGTGTTTCCGACAACGCCTCCGTTGCGTTGGAGGCAGTCGTGCAGAGCTTTCGGATCAGGGCATCCCGGCGCTCACCGACCCTGAATGAGGGCACCATGAGGGTAATGCACCCTTCCATGGCACCCGTTCCGGAATAGATCGGGGCGCTGACACCCCATATGCCGGCATCAACCTCACCTTCGCTTTCGGCGTAGCCAAGGGCGCGGATGGTTTCGAGCTCCGCGCGCAAGGCCTTGGCCTCCGCAGACTTCATCTCGGAGAGGATGGTGCGGGCCTGCGTTTCAGACATGAAGGCGAGCAGCGCCTTGGCCGACGCGCCCTTGAAGATCGACGTCTTGGTGCCCGTCACGAATGAGCATCGCAGTGATTGTGAACTTTCGACCATGTCGACGCAGAAGACGGTGAAGCCGATGGCCTGCATGAGCCCGACACTCTCCTGCGTGCCATCGGCAAGCTTCTGCAGGTGCGGTTTGACAGCAGGCAGAATAAGGTGCCTTCGGTCGAACCTGTGACCCAGTTGAAGTGCTGCGGCTCCCAAGGTGAGACCGCCGCTTTCAAGTCCGCTCTCGGTGATCAGATCATACGCTTTGAGAACGGAAATATGACGGTAGGCCGATGACAAAGGCACATCCAGTCGTTGAGCAATCATGGCCGCCGTCATCGGTTGGGTGCTAGCCCCCACGATGAGAAGTGTCTCCAGAACGCGTTCAGTTGCGGACATGATTTTTCCCACAAAATGAGAATCTAGATTTCATTTAATGAGAATACTGAAGGAGAGCCGGCTGGTCATTCAAAAATTGCAGATTTTGCAAATTAAGGTGGGTACGCCTAACGATTAGGCTGAAACGTCCATATCTGGTGCAGATTAGGCAGCCTAAACCGGCTCATTTACCAGCGTGTCACCATGAATTCATGGGCAGGCGATCGACTAGTAGCGGTCTGCGTCCCATGGCTCGTGCACCCCGGATAGGTGGCTCACCAGAAGCCAAGAGCCGACACCACCAAACGTCAAAACCATGAATGTCATCACCCGCCGTGCCATCATTTATGGTAAGCGGGGAGCTGAGGCCGTTCAGGCTTTGTAATTCCAAGGCATGAGCGCGTGGATCTCTGCGCTCGGCCACTGATTGGCGATGCGCTCCAAGGTCTGGGTCAGCCATGCGACGGGGTCAACGTTGTTCATTTTGCAGGTCTGCAACAGGGTGGCGATCGTGGCCCATGTGCAGCCACCGCCATCCGATCCGGCGAACAGGCTGTTTTTTCTCGTAATTGTCTGGGGTCTGATGGCACGCTCGACGATGTTGGAATCGAGCTCGATGCGACCGTCCGTCAGGAAGCGCTCGAAGATGTCCCGACGCGTCATGGCATAGCGCAGCGCTTCAGCCAGCTTCGACTTACCCGAGATACGCGGCAGGGTCTGCTGCCAGAGCGTGAACAGCGCGGCAACGATCGGTGCCGAGACAGCCTGCCGTGCGACAGCGCGGGCTCCAGGGCTTTGGCCTCGCACCTCTGCCTCAAGCTTCCAGAGATCGGCCATGCGCTCAACCGTGGTGGTCGCGACCCTTGAGTCCCCGGCGGCATGAAGTTCATAGAACCGCCGCCGGGCATGAGCCCAGCAGCCCGCGAGCAGCGGAACATCGTTGCCTCCGCCCTTGCGCGCGAGCTTGTTGTAGGCGGCATAACCGTCCACCTGCAGGATACCACGATAGCCTGCGAGATGCCGCCGCACACAATCGCCGGACCGACTGTCTTCAAAGCGATAGGCCACCATGGGCGGTCCACTCCCGCCGAAGGTGCTGTCGTCGCGGGCATAGGCCCAGAGCCAGGCCTTCTTCGTACTGCCGGTACCGGGGGCAAGGGTCGGCAGGCTGGTTTCATCCGCGAAGACCCTCTCGCCTCTCAGGATCTCGCCCAGAACATGGGCCGCGAGGATATCAAGCTCAAAGCCTGTCCGGCCCATCCACTGCGCCATCAGCCGTCGGTCGAGATCCACGCCGTCGCGGGCATAGATCCCTTCCTGGCGATAGAGCGGCAGGCCGTCCGCGTATTTCGAGACCGCGATCTGCGCCAGCAGCGCCTCCGTCGGCAGGCCACTTTCGATGATATGCGCCGGGGCCAAAGCCTGGATGACACCGTCCCCGCCTTTGAACGCGTATTTGGGGCGGCGCGTGACGATCACCCGGAACTTCGCAGGGATCACATCCAGCCGTTCGGACACGTCCTCACCGATCAGCACCTTCTGCCTGCCGGCATGTTCCGGCAGATCCTCAGGCTCGATCACCACGTCGACCCGCTCCAGATGCGGTGGAAAGCCTTTGCGGGGCCGAGACGCTCGCTTGTGCTGTGAGGCGTGGCCCGTGCCAACCTGCGCCCGCAGGGCAGAGATACCCGTCTCAATTTCCTCGAAGAGAAAAGCCTGCTGCGCAGCCTCGTCACCTGGCGCGGCAGAGCCGAGCTTCTCGGAGCGTCGTCCGAACCGTGCCCGATCGTAAGCCTTCAGGATCTGCATCAGCCGTTTGATCCGCTCGTCGGCATCCGCATTGCGGGCCTTGAGCGTCTCGACCTCACGCTCCAGCGCATCCGCGCGCGACGCCTGCGCAGCCATGGCGCGGACCATGGACTTCAGCTGGTCCATGTCATCAGGAAGGGAAAGTTCGTCGGCGCTCATAGGGGCGAAGATAGCATATCCTGACCGGGGACTCTGTAGGATATCCGCGTCCAAGGGCCGGTTGATTCACTTTGCCGCAGCCGGGTTATCCAGCGAATACAGGCGTTCTTACCGCCATGGGACGAACCCGCTTCCAGTCCAGACCGTCCATGAGCGCCATGAGCTGGGCGTGGTTAAGCTGGACCCGGACATGCCCGATACGCGGCCAGCAGAACGCGGATTTCTCGAGGCGCTTGGCAAAGAGACAGACGCCGCTGCCGTCCCACCAGACGATCTTGATCCTGTCCGCCCGCTTCGCCCGGAACACATAGAGCGCGCCGCTGAACGGATCGCTGCCAGCATCCCGCACCAGCGACAACAGGCTGTCCGGTCCTTTGCGGAAGTCTACAGGATGGCTGGCCAAAAAGACTTTCACGCCGAAGGGGATCATGCTGAGCGCACCGCGCGGAGGATCCGACACAGCGCAGCCTCGTCAAGGTCGGGGCTGACGCGAATGAGGACACCTCCCAGCATGATCTCCACCAATGGCACGGGTGCGCCAGGTGCAACATCCTGTGTCTGCTTCTTCAGGAAAACCTTTCGCCACCCGAACAGTTGCGGTGGCGAAATCCCCAGATGGCGGGCCAGTGCCGATACGTTTACGCCCGGCTCAAGCGCCGCCGCGACGGCCCTCTCCTTGAACTCATCTGACCAACGCCGCCGCTCGTGACCTGCCACGGGATTTTTCCTCCACCGTCGATTAGAGTCTGGCCTAACTTGAGGACGGACAATGAAGCGAACGAGATTCACGGACGAACAGATCATCGGCATCCTGGCCGAGCACGAGGCAGGCGCAAAGTGCGCGGACCTGTGCCGCAAGCATGGTATGTCGGAAGGCACCTTCTATAACTGGAAGGCCAAGTTCGGCGGCATGACGGTGTCGGAGGCCAAACGGCTCAAGGCGCTGGAGGATGAGAACGCCAAGCTGAAGAAGCTGCTGGCCGAGCAGATGCTGGACCTGGCGGCGATGAAGGAACTGGTTTCAAAAAAGTGGTAACGCCTGCCGTGAAGCGCGAGGCGGTCGCGCATCTGAAGGCCCTTCTCGGTCTATCAGAACGGCGGGCGTGCCGGGTCGCCGGGGCGGATCGCAAGATGATCCGCTACCAAGCGCAGTGCGCGCCAGACACAGTGCTGCGCGGTCGGTTGCGTGACTTGGCCAATGAGCGCCGGCGGTTCGGCTATCGGCGGCTCTTCGTCCTGCTGCGCCGCGAGGGCGAGCCTTCGGGGATCAACCGGATCTATCGGCTCTACCGCGAAGAAGGTCTCACGGTCCGCAAGCGAAAGGCCCGGCGCAAGGCTGTCGGGACACGAGCTCCGATCTTGGTCGAGGCGCGAGCCAACGCACGCTGGTCGCTGGATTTCGTCCATGACCAGTTCGCCAACGGCCAGCGCTTCCGCGTGCTCAACGTGGTCGACGACGTCACCCGGGAGTGCCTCGCAGCGATTCCGGACACCTCGATCTCGGGGCGCCGTGTCGCGCGTGAACTGACGGCCCTGATCGAGCGCCGCGGAAAGCCCGGAATGATCGTCTCTGACAACGGCACCGAACTGACCAGTAACGCTATCTTAACCTTCACTGCCGCGCACCGGATCGAATGGCACTACATCGCGCCGGGCAAGCCCATGCAGAACGGCTTCGTGGAGAGCTTCAACGGGCGGATGCGGGACGAGCTGCTCAACGAGACCATGTTCCGAAACCTGGCCCACGCGCGGATCGTGATCGCCGCTTGGGCTGCCGACTACAACACCGAACGCCCGCATTCGGCCTTGGACTACCAAACACCGGCTGACTACGCGCGGGCCCTGAACACCGCAATCGCCCGCCCCGCTGCGCGAGATGAAAGCTCCGCGCGTCGGGCGATTGCTCAACCTGCGCCGATCGGCGTAAACACCAACCGGGCTCCGGTCGCGGCTGGATGAAAGTTCAGTGGCAGGTCACTCGCCAACTGGCGCACCCTCAAACCGCTCCGTCACAGCCTCGATCAACTGTAAGCTACCAGTCGCAGGCATAGGCGTAGAACTAGTCGTAGACATGGAACCTCGGCGATCAATCATCGCCAGAACCTTACCCGCAAACCAGCGTGGCCATTAACCCACGGGATGTCCTTCCCGCTTACCGACATTGCCGTGCGGGGAGTGAATCATGTTCTCAATTTACTGTCGAGGCGGGACTATTTCAGCATCCTGCTAAGGCCCAGATCGCCCGAGACCTGAGGGTTTCGCGCATGACCGTGTATAGAGCGCTGGATACGGGAAGTGCCAAAGCGGACGCAGACCCAGAGTAGGTTAGCTGGCTGCTATGCGGGACCAAGCAGTTGTTCGCTTCACCTGCAGTATCGGATTCATGGTCTGTGTTCGAATGGCGCCGAAGGGCGGAGAGCCGCCTGACAGCGATGCGGCAGGGCACCTGCAGCATCAAGCCGAAGCGGACGTTTCGCTCGAAATGCGACGTCGGCGGTGCATGACCGACGTAGAGCGGCGGAGATCGACCTGAGGAGCCCGAAGCCGCCGCGGGTCTCGCAACTTGAAGCCTTGGCTTGCGTTGATGGGCGGGTGCAAAAACTCCTCCTCGAGGACCACCCTACATTTCGCCAGTGAGGTGACTGATGATCAATCCATTCCGGTTCCGTCCGGAGACTCCAGAAATCGCGAACGAGCCGGAAGCCGAAGAACTCGACGGCGACACGGGTGACTGGGAAGACAATTGGCTTTCCAATTTCATGGCCTGGGGCAGCCGGGCTTTTTTGCCGTCCTGGTGCGACACCCCGGAACACTGGACATCGCGCTTCATGCACTATCTCCACACGTCTTGCCCCTGCTGCCTCTTTTTCAGAGGCATGTCAATCGGGCTGGTCTTCGGGTTGGGTATTGGACTGGCAGCATCCTTTCTTATCTAAGAATGCTTATGGACTGTGTATGCGGCCTTTCGACTGCCGAACGGCAACGACGCTCCGAACCCGTCTATCCTTTTGATCGAGGATCACATTGCCAGCAGAGCTAGTTCTACTAACTGATGTCACCGCCTGCGGTGAACGCTGGTCGACGATACTCGGACGCGCCGTCGCCAGATGAGTCACTGCCATTTGAGAACCGGACTTCGACGCCTTCCAATTTCTCTTTTTATTCGAAACGCGCGCTTGCGACGTCTGATATCTTGCGCAGCGTTCGAACAAGACCAACTGAGTAGGCAGCTTTGTCCCGCGTAGCGGACGCTTCTCGGCCGATCTCGCTGCGCTTGGCACCAGCGTCCGGTCTGAGGAAGTTGCACTATGGCGTCTGGCAAGGGTCGACCGGCGGCAATGGGCCGTCAGCTCCTGCTGCGCCTGCATTCGTTGCAGACAGCACGAAGGGCGGCTTTGGGCTCTTCGCGTCGATCTGCCGCCCCTGGTGACCGCACGGGCACGCGGCGTCCTTAGATTGGCACACTCGGCCCAAAGCGGTAGTTCGAATGAGGCGCTGCGAACGGCAGCTTTCCAAAAAAGGAGCAGGGTTGCGTCGCCCACCTCGAAGCGATGATCTAGGCGATGTACCGTCGCGCGAACGACAGCGAGTTTACGTCGAGAGGGTAGGAGTTCAGATAGTCGGCAGCCGTCAAATCACCCAACGTGGCCACGTGGAGACCGTCTTCGTGCAGAGAGAATGGCCCTTTCCAATCAATAGCGCTGATCTTTGGCCAAATTTGCTTCCTGATCTCTTCGCGATCCGCCAACTCGCGTTTTCCTTCATCCTCGAGAATCGCGATAAAGGTGATTGGAACTGCCGCCATATCTGACCAACTCGCGTGAGGATATGCGCGGATCTCACGAATAGAACGAACGGCTTTGCCGAGGTCAGATTCGCCTTTCGGGTACTTCGAAAGGATTGCTTTGCGCAAAGACGCCACCGATGCCACGAAAGCATCTGGAAAAGCAAATCGACCAAAAAAGGTTTCAAGGGCTCTAGAAAATTCGAGCTGCTGCCTCTCGTTTTCGCACCCGCGTTGCCGCTCCCAAGAGACAAGGAGCTCTTTTGAAACGCTCATTGTGCGAGAGAAATCGACAACTACGTCGTCTGGTGTTGCGGAGAGAAAGCCGAAACGAGGTGCTTGGCCTCGTTCAACCTCCCCAATACGTTTTGCGTCGACAACGACCATTGGGCAAACAGAGACATACGGGACGCGCTCAGACTCCCGAGCCACGTCGCAAGTCTGAGATATCACAGCAAATCCGACTGTCTCGGAGTCGAATACTGCGCCTCCGTCGTCTTCGCCTTCATCTGTCGGCTCTGAGACGTCGCGAAACAGAAAGTCGCCACAATCAATGGAGAAATCGCCTTGCTGCCATTCAGCAAGGCGAGCCAGAAAAACTTCGTCGCTCTCCGGTGTTTTCTCGGTCAACCGGCACTTCCTTTATGTCTTGTTTCGACGTGCTTTTGCGCGCCGCAGCTTCGGTTGACTGAGCGGCAAGATTTCTGTTTCGTCTATTCTGCTCGATGCTTCGATGCTTTCGCCCCAGTGTCTTGGCACGCTGAATTTTTCGGCGTCTTGGGTCAACGCAGGTCCGAAGGTCGGGCGGCCCAGTCCTTTGCCTGCAAGTGCACGGACAAGTTCATACTCACCGCCACACAGCAAATCCAAGAAGGTTTGCCCCGGTTGCGCATTGCCCAGAAGCAGATTGCGGTTCTCTTCGGATGACCCTCTGTCGATGAACCTGAGAGCGGTCACGACTTGCCCCAAGCGCTCATGGTTTTCAGCGGACACAGCCTTTCCAGACGCCCAATGATATGGAGCGCGCGCGGACACCTCGAAAACCTCTGCAATCTGAGCCCATGTTAGTCCAGAAATCCGCCGAAGCTCGTTGACCAATTCGGCAGGTGCAGTGTTCGCGATCCGATTGTTGTCCTCAAAGGAGAAAGACACTGGAATGTTCAGTGCAGTGCTGCCTTCAAGGTATTCTTGGCGCATAGCGAGCGCTTGAATGTCTCGCTCGAACACCTTGAAACTCTGCCCATGCGAGAACGGTGCAGCCACTTCGGGTGCGGTTTCATCCATCACATCAAATCGAGTTGCCCCATTCACAGCGGGAGCGAAGAGGATCGCGGCGGATGCCGCGCCTGCGGAGAGTCGTTCAATCAGCATGTCTCTTGACCCCAAAACGTTCCAAGAATTTTTCAGTCACACTCCACCGGAAGAAAGCATAGGCGCGCGCAGCTACCTTGTCGAGTTCGGCACACAGCATTTGGGTATCAAAGATCTGCCCCTCACAATTTGTGCTGTAGGAATCCACGTCGAGAACCCAGCTTTTCACATCAACCGGCGGTGCCATTTCGACGTCGTGGCTGAACTTGGGAGGCGCGAGGCCATACCGAGCGATGATCTTACCCTCTTTGGTCGAGCCTGTGATCTCGGTCATGGAAAAGTCGATGTGTTCGACCAATCCTGATTGCAGGACATTCAATAATTCTGGATGAACTAAATCCGACATGACTTTAAGGTCGTCAGGGTCCTGCAGACGATCAACGTATCTAAACCCGACACGCTGCACCAGCTTAGGGCGAATAGTCTCAACGAGCTTCCCAAGAATGAACTCGAACCGAGACAGGAAGTCATCTCGGGACACATAGCTCGCCGTTTCCAAAGTGATCGCATCCGGCCCCAAAGACACACGCAGCACCCTGCGTGCATCGAAGAACCGCCAGACAACAGTGGTGACTTGCCGGTGCTTCACCTCATTACCTTCGATGACGATGTCCACGCCTTGGATCGTGTCGCTCTGAAAATGTGGGTACTCGTCACGGATAGCCTCTTGGAAATCCGCGATGTAGCTTTCTTCTGCGATCTTAGAGATCCGAGGAAATTTCACTTGCCCGAGCACACGCACCAAGGGCGCGTTGCTCAGGAGCACACGATCAGGAACCTCCCCGAAGAGGGGGTCGTCGCAACGATCTGCCATGTTGTTCGCCCTCTTTTTTGAACGGAATATAGCATATGAAGTAGAGTGTGAAGCAAGAATTTCTAGCCTTCAGGAGGTAAAGATTGGTTTAACGGTCGGCACGCTACTCAAGCGTGAGGTGGGTCAGCCCGCAACATCAAGCCGAAGTAACAGACACAATACAGCCGAACCGATGCGTTGGCTCGGCCCATACTGTGGCTTGGGGTTGGCACACGACGCAGCAGCCATTCGTGCGCTTCGCAGCGAACGGCAGCTCTCCGCCCTTCGGCGCCATTCGAACACAGACCATGAATCCGATACTGCAGGTGAAGCGAACAACTGCTTGGTCCCGCAGAGCAGACTGTGACCCGACGATCTCGCTGCACCAAGCGCGAATGTCCGGTCTGGGGAGCTGCGAGGCAGCGCCCGACAGAGGCCGTATGGCCGCTTTGGGCCGTTCGTTGCAGTTTGCGCGAACAGCTGCAGCCGGTCTCTGAACCAGCTGTGACAGGCTTCTGAACTTCTCTGTGAAAAAAAATACAGTGGGCATAGGCAAAAACGCGGATTTTTCTGACATTGGGCGTCCGGCTATGTTGAAAAACTCTGTCCAGAAGTAGGAGATCGTTCAATAATTAAAAAACTGGTTTTTGGACAGATCATTTACAGGCGTGCTAAAACGACCGTTTTTGCATGAACCCTTGACGGGCCATCTCCGCCGCAACCTTTGGCACGCACTTTGCCGCTGCTTCAGCATCGGGGCCGTCAATCGGCCTGCCTTCACCTAGTAGAACCCAATGAAGATTCAGTTGGTGAACTTCCCGCAAGCGTCTCAATTTGTCGGCTGTCAGGCTGCTTCTTCCCGTTTCGTAGTAAGAGTAGGACCGAGGCGAGATCCCCAGGGTTTGAGCAAACTCTGTTTGTGTTACCCCGAGGCTAATCCTGAACGCGGCAAGTCGGAATCCGATGGCCTTATCGCTCCCAAGGTCTGGTTCCGTATGGCTATGCGGTGTTCTGAACATCAGACTTCCATCAGCTTTCGTGCCTTTCTATGGAAACAGGCTGCTCAACTGCATCAAGAAGCCCAAACCGGCGAGTAGGACCAAGATAGGCCACAGACTGCCGCCAGTGGTCTTGTCCGCCACAGGCTCTTGAGCCTGGAACACCATCATCCCACTACAGACCGCGCAGTGTCCGTGCATGTGCGATTGATGCCCACAGAGCATACAGCAATACATCTCAAATGCTCCTTTGCTCTGCCCCCTGAGAACTGGACCGTTTGAAACGGGAGTTTTCGGCTAAGCTTTCCTGGCTGGGAAAGGAGCTGAGAACGATGAAGGCATCAAAGTTCACCGAAGCGCAGAAGGCGTTCATTCTGAAGCAGGGCGAGGAAGGAACGCCCGTTGCCGAGATCTGCCGCAAGGCCGGGATCGGGCAGTCGACCTACTTCGCCTGGAAGAAGAAGTATGGCGGGCTGCTGCCTGATGAGATGCGGCGGCTGAAGCAACTCGAGGACGAGAATGCGCGGCTGAAGCGGATCGTGGCGGACCTGACGCTGGACCGGGAAATGCTGCAGGACGTTGTCCGGCGAAAGCTCTGAAGCCGGAACGGACGCGCGAACTGGTTCGCGGGATGTGCGCAGATTGGGCGGTTTCGATCCGCAGGGCGTGTGGGGCCCTGAGATTTGACTGTTCGAGCTACCACTACAAATCCCGCCGCACCGATCCGGCAGAGCTGAAACGGCGGATCAAGGAGATCTGCGAAACCCGCGTGCGGTATGGCTATCGGCGGGTTCACGTCGTGCTGAACCGCGAAGGATGGGATATCAGCATCAGGAAGGTCTACAACATTTACAGAACCTTGGGTCTTCAGCTGCGGAACAAGACCCCGAAACGGAGGGTAAAGGCCAAGCTTCGCGATGACCGTGCCGAAGCCGTCGGCCCAAATGATGTCTGGGCCATGGACTTCGTTCACGATCAGCTGGCTCTC
>NZ_JPKW01000026.1:12863-15633 GCF_001887735.1 Paracoccus sp. SM22M-07 | reverse complement strand
AAACGGAGGGTAAAGGCCAAGCTTCGCGATGACCGTGCCGAAGCCGTCGGCCCAAATGATGTCTGGGCCATGGACTTCGTTCACGATCAGCTGGCTCTCTGAACCGCGCCGGGTTTTCCGGAGGCTGATTGGGATTAGTTACGCGGCCATGTCTTCAGCTTCCAGAGCGGCGTAGAAGTTTGCCTCCGCTTCGGCCGGCGGGATGTTCCCGATCGGCTCGAGCAGGCGGCGGTTGTTGAACCAGTCTACCCATTCGAGGGTGGCATATTCGACAGCCTCGAAGTTGCGCCACGGCCCACGACGGTGGATGACCTCGGCCTTGAACAGGCCATTGATCGTCTCCGCCAAGGCATTGAAGCTCCTATGTTCGTCAAGCGGCAATCGGCGATTTTGGTCTGCACAGGGCATTGTATATCTCCCGCACGATGTATCGTTTGATGCAGCGCACGATCTCGCGCCGCGTCTTGCCCTCAGCCGTTCGCCGGGCTGTATAGATTTTGGTTTCATGGTCGTCGCGCATGCGCACGATAGCGACACGGTAAAGCGCTGCATTGGCCTGCCTGTTGCCGCCGCGGTTCAGGCGCATTCGGTTCGTCTTGCCACTTGAGGCCGGGATCGGGCAGACGCCGCAAAGTTTGGCAAGGGCAGCTTCGGATCGGATGCGCTCTGGATTGTCGCCGACCAGGATCAGCATTTCGGCAACGGTCAATGTCGAGATGCCATGGGATTTCATCAGTTCGGGCGCCTTGTCTGTGACCATGCGCTCCAGCTCCTGTTCGTGGACAAAAATTTCCTCGTGCAAGACAAGCCAGCGGCGCGCAATCGCACGCATCGCGGTTTTGGCTGAAGTGGTCGGGGAGGTAATCTCGCCCGGTCTGAGGGCTGCAATATGACGAACGAGAGTGATCGGTCCCTTGATCTGGTCAAGGCTCGCGCGCAATTCGGCCGGTGCGTTTATAATCAACGTTTTTAAAGTGATCATTGCCTGTGACTTGGCTTTTACCGCACTGTCCCGCGCGATCTTGATATGCCGGATCATCTCTGAAGTCCCGCCTTGGGTTTTGGCCAAGGCGGTGGCCTGACCGTTCAGTACGGACCTCGCAGCACCTTCGGCATCAAGGCTGTCAGATTTGCCATGAAGGTAGCGCAGCTGCCGATTTGGACGCATGACGTCTAGCACAGTATGGCCCTTGGCCAGCAGATCCCGGGACAGACCAGCGCCATAGGAGCCCGTGCCTTCGATGCCAAAGGCTTTGACGCTCCCCAACCCGGTCGCCCATGCCTCGAGGCCATGATACCCGCCAGGGGTGGTAGGAATAGACATGACACCCAAGCGGGCGCCCTGCATGTTGATCGCGACAGCAATATGGTTGGACTTGTGTGTATCTACTCCAACGATGATCTGATCCATGGCTTCCCCTTGGCCAAAATGAGCCCGGGCATCGATCGAAGAGGACAGGACTGTGAAGGTACGGGACCGTCAGGCTCCTATGAAGTCACATCTCGCCCGCTGCCGGGGCAACCTGATGGTCGACACGTCAACACAATGACACGGGGTCAATCGTAGCATGGGTCAGGCCATCAAGCTGCAATACCACATTCACAGTCGTAGCTATCGCCGACACTGCCGACGGAAGGTTCGATGCCGGCCTCGCCCAGCCTCTCGGTGTATTTGATCGACAGGTATTGCGACCCGCGGTCGGAATGGTGGACGAGCCCCGCGCCCTTGGCTGGGCGGCGATCGTGGACAGCCTGTTCGAGGGCATCGAGAACGAAGCCTGCGTGGGCTGTTTGGCTCGCCCGCCAGCCGACGATCTTGCGGGCATAGGCATCGATGACGAAGGCGACATACACAAACCCCTTCCAGGTGGCGACGTAAGTGAAATCGCTGACCCAGAGCATGTTCGGCGCAGGCGCGCGGAACTGCCGGTTCACCTTGTCCAGCGGGCACGAGGCCTTCTTGTCGGGGATCGTAGTCTTGTGCGGCTTGCCCCGGATGATGCCTTGAATACCCATGTCCTTCATCAGTCTGGCGACTGTGCAACGGGCGACATCGAAGCCTTCCCGATCCAGCTGACGCCAGACCTTACGCACGCCGTAGACGCGCCAGTTCTTTTCGAAGACACGCTCGATCTCGGGCCGCAGCGCTGCGTCGCGCCGGGTGCGATCCGACAATCGGGCCGGATCGGCCCGCTTCGCCAGGTGATCGTAGTAGGTTGATGGGGCGATCGGCATAACCTTGCAGATCGGCTCGACCCCATGCTCACCGCGATGTTCGTCGATGAACCCGACCATCACTTCGACCGGCGGTCGAGCTCCGCCATCGCAAAATACGCACTCGCCTTACGCAGGATCTCGTTTGCCTGGCGCAGTTCCCGGTTCTCCCGCTCCAGCGCCTTCATCTTCTCGGCCATGTCTGCCGGGATACCAGCGCGCTTTCCGCTATCGACCTCGGCCTTCTTGACCCACTCGTTCAGGGTCTGGGGCGCACAGCCGATCTTCGCGGAAATCGACATGACTGCCTGCCAGCGCGATCCATGCTGACCCTCATTGTCGAGAACCAGGCGCACTGCACGCTCGCGCACTTCGGGGGAAAACTTGTTCGTCGTCTTGCTCATGATGCTCCATCCTACTCAGGAGTTGGAGCCTCCGGCAAACCCGGAGCGGTTCACTCGGCAAGAAGCTGCGGATCCTGACCATCGTCGACACGCATTCCCGCTACTGCCCGGCAACGGATGTGCGGTTCAGCTACCGCGGCGAGGATGTGGTG
>NZ_JPKW01000026.1:0-12846 GCF_001887735.1 Paracoccus sp. SM22M-07 | reverse complement strand
CTCGGCAAGAAGCTGCGGATCCTGACCATCGTCGACACGCATTCCCGCTACTGCCCGGCAACGGATGTGCGGTTCAGCTACCGCGGCGAGGATGTGGTGCAATCCTTGGAACGGGTTTGCCGCAAGGTCGGCTACCCCAAGACGATCAGGGTCGACAATGGCAGCGAATTCATCTCCCGCGATCTGGATCTCTGGGCTTACGCCAGACAGGTCACCCTGGACTTCTCACGGCCCGGCAAGCCCACCGACAACGGCTTCATCGAGGCATTCAACAGCAAGCTGCGCGCCGAATGTCTGAATGCCCACTGGTTCATGAGCCTTGCGGATGCGGCCAAAAAGCTGGAGGATTGGCGAAGACACTACAACGATGACCGTCCCCATAGCGCCATCGGCTACAACGTCCCGAGCGCGCTGCACTTTCCCGATGGCGCAACCAGCCCGCCATCGTGACCAAGGCCGGAAACTCCAGCATCCGGCGGTCCAGAAAACGTAGGCAGACCAACCACCAACCAGGCTCCGGTCGCGGCTGGATGAAAGTTCAGTGGCAGGTCAGACAGCCAGTTCTCCGATCTTGGCATGCAGTGACCGGACCGTCTCCTCATCCACCTCCGCGACAGGCTTTCTGCCGCCGCGCTCGAAGATATCCGCCGCACCGTCGAGCAGCGCGCTCACCATTGTCCTTGAACCGATGGCGGACCATGGCTCGCTCCACTGATGGATCATCGTCGGATGCACGCCGTATTCGGCGGCCAGCTCCGACACAGTGCGCTCGCCCTTCAATGCTTCCAGCGCACCACGCGCCTTAAAGCCCGCGTCATGGTTTCTGCGTTTCCGCATTTCTGATCTCCTAGTTCTTGGAGACCAGCAAACGTCAAATCGTAGCTTCCTTCACTATCCGATTCTCGGGGAGTAGCTCATTTAGCGCGATCAGCGCCGGCTGTATGGCTACCGTCACGGTCATAGTAGGGCACCGCCCAACCGTTCTCGATCATCCATTCCGACAGGCTAACATTGGCTACGGCGCAATCTCCGAGGATGTGGCGATAGCGGTCCTTGCCTTGTGATTGGCATGTTACGTGTCTGCGGGCGATGAAGTCTGAAAGGGCTTGTGCCGCCTGCTGACCGCAGCGCCATGCCCGGCCTTGGCGGTCAAAACAAGGTTGCCGTGATCCAGGCGCGTCGATGGATACCAGCCTGATCCGCTTTCCATGAACTTCAATTGTATCTCCGTCGATTACACTGGCCTGCCCGGCAATACTGTTGGCTAAGCCTGGTCCTGCTACGGTGCAGCACAGGACAGCAACTAAGAAAAACCTATTCATCCGGCGCTTCCTTCCTTGAGACGTTCCTGTAGGGCTTTCCGCCTGCAACATGCTGTTATTCTCAGCTATGCAACAGTGCTGCTAAAGCTTCGTGTTGATTGGAAACGCACACGCCGCCACCGTTTCATGCTCCCTTGATGCACCTCAGGGGCATAACAAAGTCTTGATGGCACCTCTGGATCATGATCCGGCATAAGAATAAGAGGTAGATTGGTATCCAGTCCGCTTGGCGGACTCGCGTAAATCAATGGCCTTTCCCATCGCGGCCAAAGCCTTCGCAAGATCGGAGTCGTCGATCTTGAACGCTGCCAGTCCAGCAAGGTCGAGCGTCTGTACATACTCTGCTTCCATAGCGGCGCGATCCTCACGACCTGCTTGTTCATCATCCGGCGTAGCTGGACGGCCAGCCCACCGACCGAGAAGCGCAAGGGCGCGCTTAGGGGCAGACAGTCGATAGGCATTGCTGACCTGCCGTACCTGCGGTCCGCGGCCCTCATTCGGAATAGGTTCGAAGCGGCGCAGCCAGTCTATGAAGCCGTGTTCACGCAGCGCCTTTAGCGCCCGTACAACCGCGTCACGCGACCTGCACAGTTTGTCGGTGATGTAATCAAGGGACGGGTCAAGTCGGCCCGACTTGAAATTGACCAGATTGGCAAACAGCGCCAGGACCTCCAATGCCACGCCTCCGAGGGGACCGTTCCGCTTGCCGGGCTCCTTGTTGGCCCGCTCATAGTGTCGAGCTGCCATAAGGAATTTCTGCACGTCCTGACGCGACGTCCCGCGCCAGAATGATGCCTCGCACGATCCCTTGCGGCGCGAATTGCGGCGGATCGGTTTACGATCTTCCGCACTGCCGTCTGCGCGCGCACCATCAATAACGCCGTCTATGCGTTTGAAAAAATTGCCGCGTTCTGCGGCCTCTCCGGTATTCATCTGCTGCTCCTCGATCAAGAAGCGCGGTGTCCGCAGGCAAGCCGTATCCGCTCGCACAGATGCGCTTTTTGCTCTTGATTTTCGGGAGTGGGAGGGTAACTATAGCAGGTGAAAACTAGCTGCTAATTCAGGACGCCAATCCTGAGTTTTTCCCAAGCCCCCTCGTGCGGACCCCCGCGCGGGGGGTTTTTCGTTAAGGGTAATCACGACTTAATCCATGATGGCTACTCCTGTAATATACTGAACAGAAGCAGATCAGCGCTACTGGACTGTTCCAAAACACGAAATCCACTCCGCTTAGGCAGGGCAATCGCAGCCCAGTTCCCACATGCAAGAGCTTGATAACGTGTGGAGCGTGACGTAGGAGATCGCTGAATGGGATGATTATTTGCAGTCGAACTAATGTTCACAGCTGTGAACTCGCCCTCACTAGTTCGCATCTTGCGTTTTGATGCGCCGCTCTTATTCTCACGCATCTCGCTTCCACCTATCGTGAAGTTCAGAGACAATACTCTGAGCTTGATCCGCCAGCCAAAGAGCGAAGCCGTCGTCAACGTTCGTCAAATCCAGGCGGATGGCACCATCCGTCCTTTTTGCGGATCCGGCAGGCTTGCCGTCAATGGTCAACGCCACCGCTTTGTTGGCATGTGGTCGTTCACGTTTTTGGCTGATCTGCCGTTTGACATGCTTTGAAACTGCTTCAAACGCTACAACAGAGGCATCCAAGGCGGGTATCTCGTCGTTCGTTTCGCCAGCTTCAAAAGCCCCTTGGCTGCGCGCACTTTCTGCGATCGAGCACAACAAAGCCTGGTCTGAGCCTGCCGCCGATATATCTTTCGCTAGCGCTTCCCAACGGGGTCTGCCAACACCATGAGCCGGTCCTATGGCGCGGGCGAGAGCGGGGTCAATTGCTTTTGCCAAAGCAATGGCCATCGAAACCGCCGAACGAGTCACATTCAGTACTTCGGCAATTTGTGTTTGATTGCCAAACTGACTTTCAAGTAGCTCATTGGCAAACAGGGCTCGCTCAATGTAGCTAAGGTCACGCCGTCCGGTATTTTCAGAAACCTGAGCTTTCAGCGCTGCCGTGTCATCGAGATTTGCAATGAGCGCCCTAATCCTTCCGGTTCGCTCTGAGCCCCTGATGGCCTCAAGGCGGCGGCGGCCATAAACCAGAAGGTATCTGTCCGCTTCACTTGGATGTCGACGCACAAGAATCGGGACAGTCTGACCGTTTTGCTCGATAGAGGTTCGAAGATCCTGAACGTCACTGGGGTCCAATCTATCTGCGAAGCGATCATCATCAATTTGCGCCGGATCAAGATCCCATACGTTATGAGCATCAACTGCATCACGTGCCGATCTGAGCGCTCGGTTACTCGACATCATGGTTCCAGCGGGCGGCGCGGTACCTGCTCCTGAGAGGTTGTCGAGCATCGACATGCGCCGTTTCTTGCTATCTGCCATTACCGCCCCCACGTTTTCTGAATTAGTTGCGAGATCTCATCATTAACTGCATTCAGGCTTTCGATTGCTCTGTCATAAGTGGACCTCGTAAATGCGCTCCTCTCGACTTCATAAAGTGTTTGCTTCGTCAATCCGGCATCAGAAATGGCAGTGGATTTAAGCATCGGGGCATTGAGAACTTTGTCTGAGTACATGGTGCGCAGAAAAGCGACTATGCGGTTTTGCGGAGAATCTGTTGGCTCATAGCGGGTCAAAAGATACCGCATCCAGTCATGGGACATATCCGCACCACTGTCTGCGATGACATCCATCAGGTCTGCAGTCATGCGAAGGAACTGGCTCATGGACATTACATCAAGCATTTCGGGGTGGATTGTGACCAAGACACCCGTTGCGGCTGACAATGCAGACATCGTGAGGAAGCCTAACTGGGGCGGACAGTCGATTACGACAACGTCGTATCTGTCATCAACTTTGGCCAATGCCTCCTTCACGCGAAAGAAAAACAATCCTGCACTACCGCGCGAAAGTGCTCGTGGAGTTTCATGCTCGAACTCCATCAGCTCCAAGTTGCCAGGTATAAGATCCAAGTTCGGGATATATGTCGGCCTGATCACTTCCGTTATTGGAACGGGCGCATCATACCGAATGGCATCATAGAGAGTGCCGCCGTTAGGTAGATCAAACTCAGGCTGAACACCGTGAAGAGCTGTCAGCGATGCTTGAGGGTCAAGGTCAATTGCCAGAACACGATAACCCTTGAGCGCCAGTCGTTGGGCAAGGTGAGCTGCAGATGTGGTCTTTCCAGAGCCACCTTTGAAGTTCATAACCCCGATGATCTGCAAATGATCGCCCGAACGGCGGCCAGGAAGATAGTCGCCAGGCTTTCGCGCAGTTTTCTCCAGCAAAACTCTCAAGCACTGAATATCGTCGGCAGAGTACTGGCGTCTATTGCCCGATGTAACCTCTGGGGAAGGTCCCTTGCCGTCTAGATGAAGCTTGCGCAAATATGAGTCATTCACGCCGAGCAAAGCCGCGGCTTCACCTGACGTAAATTTACGCATTGTTTTGGATGCATCGGGTGGGAACAAACTTTCCCGCTGCGAGTGAAGCTGAGATGCTAGAAGTTCCGAGTGGCCCCGAATTACAGCATTCAGGTTTTCTTGAGTGTTAGCCCTAGTCACTATCGTCTCTGCCCCAAACTCGGTCACGGATTTGGGCGTTTGATCGCCCTTTTCCGTGACTATTGCCAATCAAGTCGGATTCGCGCAAGCGATTTGTCGTCAGGCAAGACTGAGACGGACAAAGAGCGGTAGATCAGTGTCGCGCTGGTGGAGAAAGCATCCCCAGCTTCTCAGCCTGTGCCAGCAGCATCTTGACCGACGAGGGCTGCCAGTTGGTCCGCCCGCGGGGGGTGCGCTCACGCATCGCCTCCAGGCGATCGCAGATGGCCGGGAGGGTAATTTCGGGATCAGCCCCCTTTATCGCAGCCACGATCGCCGGCAGACGGTCGTCGCCTACGCGTCGGGCAGCACGCCCGAGGACCTCCTCGGGCAGGAAGCCGTCCCGAACATAGGCCCGCACAGCCCTCAGGAGCCGCGGCTGTGTCCATTGTCGGTTCTGGGGCAGGGATGCATTGATGATCCGCAGGATATCCTCCCAGGCCATGTGTGGGCGCAGCCTGCGTACATGGGGAACCCAGTCCCCTGCGGTCTGGGCAACGCGTTCCATATATCCGTCATGCCGTGCCAGGCGTACCTTACGAAGCGCCTCCGGGTTTCGGGCACGCAGACCGGGATTTCCGCCGATCCGCCCTTCAAGACGTGCGCTGGCCAGTCCCGCCTTGGTGCGCTCGCGGATCAAGGCCCGCTCGAACTCGGCCGCCGCCCCGAGCACCTGAAGCGTAAACTTTCCCTGGGGCGATGCTGTATCGATCGGATCCTCGATCGAGCGAAAGAACGCACCCTTTGCTTCGAGTTGCTCGATGATCTCCAACAGATGCGAGAGGGATCGAGCCAGCCGGTCAATCCGAATGATAACTAGCGTGTCGCCCTTGCGGATACCGTTCAGGACGCTCGTCAGGACTGGACGGGCGCGATTGCCTCCGGAGGCGTGCTCCTCGCGAATGACTGAGCAGCCGGCGTCTTTCAGAGCCTGGACCTGCGGCAGTAGTGTCTGATCGTCAGTAGAGACACGGGCATAGCCAATCAGGGGCATGGGAAAGGGACCGTTTGCAAATTTATATACCGCCAATAAACGACCGTTTGTAAACGAATGCAACGGCGATATCTGCGGCAGCTATACGGATCCCCGGATCATTTGCGCGCAGCAGAGGACCGAATTCGGCGCCGTTGTGCAATTTCTTTACCTTATTCCAAGCTTTCGGTGTTTCGTCAGCGTGAGGGAGAGTGGCGGGAATTTTGATCCCTTTCTAAAAATACTATGCAACTGAAGAAAGAAGCAGATATGCTAAACTACAAGCGGCATATTTAAGGGATATCAGATGGATGTCGGATCGCTTCTTTTGAGTACCGAGACCCAGGCCGCAAGGGTTGAGGGCATCCTTCTTGCCGACCCCGCCCTGGCTGGATTGTGGCGGATGGAGACAAGCCTTCTGGAAGCCGCTGCATCGGTTGGGCTCGAAGGTGAGCGGATCTCCACGCAGGGGATGGTGCTGCGTCTGACCAGCGGAACGGCGATGGAAGAGGATCCCCGGGCGGTGGAGATGGCCCTGAAGGTTCTGTCCGTCATCCGGCGGCCCGGGGATCCGTTTGGCGCGCCGGTGGCAGTGCTACGCCGGATCGAAGCGGCAGCCGCACCCATCGGGCAGACACGCGACGAGGGTGATCGTCTGGAGGATGCGGAGCTGCCCCTGGTCATGGAGGCCGGTCGCACTTGGTCCCATGCTCCGATCATGGCGGGATGGCGCGCGGCGGCCAGCTATGCCTTCCGTTCCCGCCGCAGCAGCCCGGTGGCCGAGCGCCTGGTCTTCATGGTGGTGGAAGGCGCCGCGCGGCACTTGCAGGGACTGTCTCCTAATCAAAGTGCTGGCCGCGATGATATGGACGAGAGGGCAGGGGGCATGCTGATGCCAACGACTGCCGGATGGATCGTCCCACCATCCGTGTCTCTGACCCGCTATGGCTTTCGGATCTGGTCGCCGATAACAGGCTTGGAAACGTTTCTGGAGGCCGCCACGCGGAGTCTCTCGTATGAGCTTGGCCACCTGGGGACCCTGCGCCATGAATTGGCGCGCCTTTCGAGCATGACATCGAGCGCGCACGGTCGGTCGCGCCTTGTCGACCTGATCACCTATTTGAAGGCACAGCCGGTGATCAGCTCGGCGATGGTCATGGATCATCTGGGCGTGACGCGACGGACGGCCCTGTCTCTGATCGGCGAGCTGGTCGATGCCGGCTGTCTCAGCAACCTCACCGCCCGCAGCACCTCCCGGTTATGGGCGCTGCCATCCCTCGCTGCGCGGATGGGCCAAGCGGGAGGGGCGGTGGTTAGGCGTGGCGGTGTGTCTCGCGGTCGCGAAGCGCGCCGCGAACATTTAGAACAGACGGATCGGTTGGTTCAGTCGCGTGAGGAACGTAACGAAGCCCAGCTCGACCAGATCATGGCGGATCTGGATGATGCCATGTTAGGCGTCAATGACGTCGTACGTCGGTTACTGGGCCGACAGTGGGAAGATGGGTAGGTTGGTCCAAGCCGCCTCCTTAAATGTCCGATGAGACGCGGGTCAGCCCAGCATCTATATCGCTTCCAACCATCTGGGCTGATGAGATCTCTGGAGCAACAGCCGTGGTCGTGGCGCTTCCGCAAAGATCCTAGCCCCCACGGTCACACCCCTTTCCAGAAAACGGATCGCACCATCAAACCGTGGGGTCAAACACTTAGCAAGCGCACTGCCCCAAAAATATCACCGCGCAAGAATGCATTTGACCTCTTCTCTTGTCACTACCCTCAGATCTCGATCAACCCTCACATATCCAGTCGCCTCATCCTTCTGAACCATTGTTAGATCATGAATAAAAACTAGGTAGCGGGAGACGATGGAGGGCGGACGCCCGTAATGGTCCCGAATAGGCGCAACCTTATTTAAGTGAAGTGACGTTGCCCCCTCCGCCTAATCCAGTCTGAGGTAGACTCTGGCCTAACCGAAAGGACCAGAGATGAAGCGCAGTAGGTTCACCGAGGATCAGATCATCGGCATTCTGAAAGAGCACGAGGCCGGCGTTTCCGTCGCCGATCTGTGCCGCAAGCACGGCGTCAGCGATGCGACCGTCTACAAGTGGAAAGCCAAATATGGCGGCATGGATGTCGGCGAGGCGAAGCGTCTGAAGGGGCTCGAGGACGAGAATGCCCGCCTGAAGCGGCTGCTGGCCGATGCGATGCTGGACAATGCGGCGCTTAAGGATCTCCTGGGAAAAAAATGGTAGAGCCCGCCGCGAAGCGGCAAGCGGTCGCGCATCTGGTGGCGGGCCACGGGATGAGCGAACGGCGGGCGTGCCGGGTGATCGGCTGTTGCCGGATGACTGTGCGCTACGAGGCCATCCGTCAGGATGACCCGGTGCTACGCGAGCGGCTGAAGGAGTTGGCGCGGGTCCGTCGCCGGTTCGGCTATCGGCGGCTGCATGTGTTCCTGCGCCGCGAAGGCCACGAGGTGAACCACAAGCGCCTGTTCCGCATCTACCGCGAGGAGCGGTTGCACGTCCGGCGTCGCGGCGGGCGCAAGCGGGCCATCGGCACGCGGGCTCCGATGCCGTTGCCACTGATGCCGAACCAGCGCTGGTCCTTGGACTTCGTGTCTGACCAGCTGACCGATGGCCGCCGCTTCCGGGTGCTGACCGTGGTGGATGACTGCACGCGGGAATGCCTCGCCCTGATCGCTGACACGTCCCTGTCCGGCGCAAGGGTGGCACGGGAGTTGGCGACACTGTTCGAGGTGCGCGGAAAGCCTAAAACTGTGGTCAGCGATAACGGGACCGAGTTCACCTCGAACGCGATCCTGACCTTCGCTGATGACCGCAAGATCGACTGGCATTACATCGCGCCGGGCAAGCCGACCCAGAACGCCTTCATCGAGAGCTTCAACGACCGCCTGCGGGATGAACTCCTGAACGAGACGCTGTTCCCCTCCCTGGGCCATGCCCACGCCACGCTCGCGGCCTGGCTCAAGGACTACAACACCGAACGCCCCCACTCCCGCCTCGGCTGGCAGACGCCTGCCAGTTCGCCCAAACCTTCACCCCGCAACGGGGCCTGACGCTGCGCAATCCGCAAAGCTCCGCGCCAGCCCCCGTTGCCCAACCCGCCCCAACAGGCAAAACTCAAACCCGGAGTCTCGCTCACGCTGGATGAAAGTCGGGGGCAACGTCAGAAGACCCTGACTCTCGGCTAAAGTGTTGGTCGATCCCGCTAGCTACAGGAATTAACGTTCTTGAGAATTTGAAGAGTGAAGACTCTTCGCTCTAGGCTTGTAAAGTTGCAATAGCCGGTCAGCCTGGGCGAGTTTTGCCTCGATCATGACTTCAACGCTTTTCTTGTCCAATGGCTTGAGACGAAACTTTGCTTCTCGGAAGACTTTAACATGATTTGGCATGGGAAGGCTCCTTCTAAAGTTAGCCGCTTTCGATACGAAGACGATGTTTCAAAAATGCGTAAGGAGCGGATTGGGTTGCATCAAACAGCCCGTTCAGCGAACCTTCACTGGCCTAAGTTTGCATTTGGCGCGTCTAATGACGAAAAATCTCATTTTCTGCTACAGTCCCTCATGTGCTTTGTTGGCGAAGGGCTGAATCAAGGGTAGGCCCCTTATCTCAAGCATTTTCACTGGGCTAAATGCGATGCTCGGCTGCCGCTCATCCGGAGCTTGTTCCTGAATCACAGGCTTTGTCTCAGCTATATTTTGATAGTCCAGCGCAGAGCAGCACCCTGCAATGGAGGAGGCGAACTTTTCATGCCATATCTACAACACCAAGGTCGCAGACTTCTCTACCTACACGTCCCCAAGACTGGAGGTAGCACCGTAGAAACGTGGTTGAAGACGATCTCACCTTTGCATTTTCACAGCGTCGGTGTCCCGGCTGCCCTATGTTGCGTGCCACAGCATTTCCGAATGGTGGATTTCAAAGCCCTTTTCGGAAAAGGATATTTTGATAACGCCGTAATGACTGTTCGTAATCCCTATGATCGGATCCCTAGCGAATACCGCATGCGCGCTCTTCTGGCTGGTAAGGTTTTTTGGAAGGCTTGGCCGAGCTTCTCACTCTGGCTCGAGGCCAATCTCGAAGCGGCAGCCGAGAACCCCTTCCATCTCGACAATCACATGCGTCCACAATGGGAGTTCCACGGATCCGATGTTGAGGTGTGGCGCTTCGAGGATGGCCTACTCGCCTTGACTGCACACATAGCGAAATTACTAAACGTGAGCCCGCCCACGAACTTGCCAAAGGTTCATGATACTTCAAGCGCGTCGATCGAGGTGAGCTGGGATGGTAATCCCCCCCGATCTTAGGGGGATGCGGAAGTAGAATTTTCTCGGCAGGATGAACGAGGAGATTCCGATGAAGAAGACACGTTTCACCGAGGCCCAGATCATGGGTGTACTGCGCCAGATGGAGGGCGGTGTGCCTGCTGCGGAGTTGTGCCGTGAGCACGGGATGAGCAGCGCCACGCTGTACAAATGGCGGGCGAAGTACGGCGGGATGGATGCCAGCCTAATCAGCGAGATGAAGGCCATGGCGGAAGAGAACCGCCGCCTGAAGCGCATGTACGCTGACGTCAGCATGCAAAATGATCTGCTCAAGGAGGCCCTGGGAAGAAAGTGACACGGCCAGCGAACCGCCGCGCGCTGGCCGAGAAAGCGGTGGCAACGAGGGGCGTCAGCATTGCGCTGGCGTGCCGGGCGTTCGACGTCAGCGAGACGTGCTATCGATATAGCCCCAAGCTGGACGATGAGAACGAGCAGATCGCCGACCTGTTGCTTGGGCTGACAAGGGCGAAGAAGAGCTGGGGCTTCGGTTTGTGTTTCCTGTACATGCGTAACGTTCAGGGCCACGGGTGGAACCACAAGCGTGTGTACCGGATATACCGCGAGCTGGAGCTGAACCTGCGGATCAAGCCGCGCAAGCGTTTGAATTGGGAGAAGCCTGACGCACTGGCGGTTCCAGAGGCTGCGAATGAGGTCTGGTCAATGGACTTCATGGCCGATCGCCTCGGAGATGGGCGCCAATTCCGGCTGCTGAATGTTCTGGACGACTTCAACCGTGAGGGCCTGGGCATTGAGATCGACTTCTCGCTGCCCGCCGAGCGGGTCGTCCGGGCCCTGAACCAGATCATCGAATGGCGCGGCGCGCCAAAGACGATCAGGGTCGACAACGGCCCTGAATACATCAGCGGCACCCTCATGGAATGGGCCGAACACAAGGGCATCTCGCTGGCCCACATCCAGCCCGGAAAGCCGCAGCAGAACGCCTATGTCGAGCGCTACAACCGGACGGTCCGGCATGAATGGCTGGACCTCCACATTTTCGAAACCATCGGCGAGGTGCAACAGATTGCCACCGAGTGGCTCTGGTCCTACAACAATGGCCCCAACATGGGCAATGGCGGGATGACGCCCGCCCAGAAACTGAGAATGGCCGCGTAAATTCTACGACCAAGCCCCCGCAAAAACGGGGGGATTACCCCGTTACAGGCAGGCGCACAGGCCGGAGCTTGAACGGGAGGCGGGAGCGACGGTCACGGCCACTGCGCGCATCTGGAACATCTGCGTCGGTTCCGGCTTTTACTATGGTCTCCGGAGGAGGAGACGGGGATTCATGGGAGATGACGATGAAAAGCTCAATCACTTGGCTGACCGGATGTGCGGTCTGCGCCTTTGCCGGCATGGCGAGTGCGGACTGTGCCGACGATCTGGCCCGTTTGACCAGCGAGACGGGGATGGGTGCCGAAACCGGTGCCTCAATGGCGCCCGAGGCTGAATCGGTTGAAGGGATTGCAAAGGACGGGTCATTGGCGCCTTTGGAAACGCCCGATGCTGACACGGGTGCAGCAACGGACACGACCGAAGACCCACCTGACGCTGCGTCCTCGGACGCTTCGGAAGCGACAGCCGATGGCGAAATTGCCAAAGATGGATCACTTGCGCCTCTTGAGGGGACGGAAGCCGAGGCCGGGACCGAGGTCGCCATGTCCGGACAGGATGTCCAAGCACAGCAAGATGGTGAACCCACCGCGGCCGAGGCTGCCGCCTCCGATGCCGAACCGACTGCCGATCACGAGGGTCTGATGGAGGAAGCCCGGACTGCACTTGCCGCGGGTGATGAGGAGGCATGCCGCGCGGCGGTCGAACAGATCGACGCCATGTGACCAGAGCCCGCGCCATTGTCTCGGGCGCGGGCCTTTTGTCTAGTCAACTTCGATGGAAGACCAAATCTTTGACTCTGAGGCAGGGCACTGTTTTGCAATGTGTTAGAACGGCCACCAGCGGCCGCCGCTACAAACTCGCGGGAGGCTGGCGTGAGCTGGTCGCGAGGGTGAAAGCTCATGGGGCTATTACTTCCAAAGTCGTTCACTGACTTCATCCTCGGACCAAGGCCGCAACCCGGCCGCTTCTAGGGTCGGGACTCTTTCTTAATCACAGCCAGAACAGGACGGTTGCGGCAAATGCGATTGCGGAGAGGTAGGTTTGCGGGCACCTGCGCGTAACGCGTGGCGACACGTTTCCAGTCTTTCAGACGACCAAACATGATCTCGATACGATTGCATCTTTTGTAGCGCCGCTTGTCGCATTTCACGGACTTCTTGCGGGACTTCCGGCCGGGGATGCAGGCGCTTGTCCCTTTGTCTTCCAACGTTTCTTGCAGCCAGTCGGCGTCATATCCCCTGCCAGCCAGAAATCACTCCGCCTTCGGCAGGCTGCCGGGCAGTGCTGGCTATGTCAGCGGTCCCTTGACACTAATCGATGCGATCCGCAGCATGGCTGACAGCTTCATTTTCACCGCGTCGCTTTGCCCGCATCTGGCTGCGGGCGCACTGGCCTCTGTCAGGCAGGTGAGGGCACATCCGGAACAGCGTTTCCGGCAAGCCACCAATGCAAGGGTCCTGCGATCCA
>NZ_JPKW01000025.1:0-15493 GCF_001887735.1 Paracoccus sp. SM22M-07 | reverse complement strand
TCGCCATCCGGAGCCGCTTCGCCGGCCACCCCAGCTGTAGCGACAAGACACGTAATGCACTAAGATTGAAACCGGACCACCCGATAGGGGCAGGCCAGGTAGACGCGCTGGACCGAACGGTTTGGCCGCAAGATCCGCATTTTCAGTGAGAGAGGACTATTCCTGAGGATAGTCACCCCGTTCTTCGCAGGCCATCCATACCATCAATGTTACTTGCCTATCGTTCCAACGCCTTTGGCTTTTCCGAATCCGATATTCCCATGCCGCCAAAGCGGGCACGCCACTTGTAATAGGTCCTATCGCTGACACCTGCTCGCGGTACAAATCCTTCGAGCCGAGTCCGACTTGGTACTCCTTCAAAATTCCAATGATCCGTTCTTCCGTGAGCCGCGATTGCTTCATCGTCCATCTTGTTTGCAAGGACCATGCAAAGCACAATTCGAGGAGTTTTCAGCAAAGCAGGTCGATGACGACCTTGTCGACAAGTCATGGACCAAACAGGGCACCCGAACTTGACCGCGGCAGCAGGACCCAAGGGTATGGAAGCACGCCGGTCAGGCAAACCATCGAGGAGCAGCGCGGCGGATCGATTGCCTATGACTGGACGCGACATGGGGCCGTCTTCAGGATGACGATCGATCGGCGTCGTCTGGCCGACTGAATCCCGGCGTGCGGCAAGGATGTCGACGCCATGCACCCATCATCACCCCCTGGTATTATGGTCCGTGCTGTCGAGAGACGACAGAAACGTTGCAAGGCGGGCCATGATTACATCATAGCACTCGCAGGCGGCAATCTGCATCCCTGCCCGATCCTCCATTTGCATCAATCCGCGACGATAGGAGATGAACCCGCGCCGCTGCAGCGATTGTGCGATCTGTGTGACCGAGGTTCGGTTCGCGCCCATCACCCGCGCCAGGAACTCCTGGGTGTAGGTCAGCTCATCCCCCTTCGCCCGATCATGCATCATCAAAAGCCAACGGCACATTCGCTGCTCGATCGTGTGCAGCGCGTTACATCCGGCAGTCTGCGCAACCTGCGACAGGACCGTTTCGGAATAGCTGACGAACAGGTCCTGAATCTGCAGGTCGGACCGGAATATCTTTCTCAGATGCGAGATGTCGCAGCGCAGCATCGAACCTGCCAACTGAACCATGCACCGCGCGCTTGACCCGCTGCCATGCATGGCCGAAAACAATCCGAACGCCCCCTCATTGCCGATATTTGCGCATTCAATTTCGTTGCCGTTTTCCATCACTGTCATCAGCGACAGAACGCAGCTTTCTGGAAAGTAGACGTGTGTCGATGGGCTTCCGGCTTCACAGATAAGGTCGCCAAACCTGGCATCGACCTGTTCCAGATATGGCTGGATGGCGCGATAGGAATCCTCTCCGAAGGCACCGAGGATCTGGTTGGAACCTGGCTTAATCAAGCCCTTTGAAGACTTCATGATAACTTCCTGCCAGCTCTGCGGCCCTGGCGGGCGGACTTTGCGCATGACTTGGACAAGCCCGACAGGCCAGCGATAGTTCCGAGCTTTGTTGGGTGCCCGACAGACAGGAAGAGCGGCGCAACCTATGAGTTGGCAACTCTTTCGTCGACGGCCATTCAAAAGGAGAGCGCATGTCCGATCAGACACCGAAACCCCTACCGCAGGATTGCGTCGAGGATTCGCCTGGGGCTGGTTCGCCGCATCAGGACCGGACCACCACCAGACGGATTGTTTCGGAACAGAATGTGCTGCGCTTGACGAATAGCGGCATCTTGAAGCCGGTCAAATCGCCTGTCTTCGACCGTGTTGTCGATCAGGCCCGTCGCATCTTCAATTGCAAGGTTAGCTTGCTGACGATCATCGATGAGAACAAGGGCGAACAGTTCTTCAAGGCAGGGTCGGGGCTGCCAACGGCACTGGACGAGGCCCGGCGCACCTCTCTGGCCTATTCATTCTGCAAGATCGTGGTTCAGAATTCCGCGCCTCTGGTCATTTCGGATGCCCGGACCGACCCCCGCGTCACCGGCCATGAAGCCGTCGCCAAGTTCGGAGTCGTCGCCTATCTTGGCGTGCCGGTCAAGGACGAGACGGGACAGGCGATCGCGGCCCTGTGCCTTGTCGAACCTGAGCCGCGCGTCTGGACATCAGCCAATATCGAGGTTCTGCAGGCCTTCGCCGAAGGGGTGTCCACGCAGGTCAAGACCATGTTCTGGGCCGAGCAAGGACCGACCCAGAACGTTACCACAACAAAGGATGTTCCCTTCCGGATCGGCAAGCTCGCAGGGGCGACGCTTGCATATTATCACGGGCCGGACGGAACTGAGTGGATTGAGGCCGCCTCGGCGGAGACGCGGGATATCTGGGGGATTTCAAGCCATGTCTACGTCAAGACATACAGCGATGTCTTCGCGATGTGTCTGGCCGAGGATTACCCGCTGGCACGCGCGTCTTTCGGGAATTCCGCAGCAGGCATGATCCCGTGGCATCACAAATGGCGGATCAGGACGCCGCAAGGGGAGGTAAGGTGGCTGGAAGGTCACGGACTTCCGGTGTCAAGCCCCGAGGGCGGGATCCTCTGGAAATGCATCGTGAGCGATATGACCCCTGTGGTGCCATAGTCCGTGCTTCGCCCGCCGAGAACCGGGCCGCTTGAAAACGAAGTTCTTGGCTGACAATCCATAGTTGGGAAAAGAGCCGACGGCGACGAAGGAATTACGTTCAGGCAGGCGCAAAGGGTGTTTATCCCAAAACGGGTCATCAAAGACAGTCTTCCCGAATTTCCTTCGAGGCTTTGGTGGCATTGAGACCACCCATCTGAGTCTAACCACTACCAGGACCCGCATGCCAGTACGAGCCGCCCGTGATCGCACGTTGATGCGGCGCGTCGTTCAGGAAGTTGCTCGCCACATGCCATAGCGCCCTTGCCCCGTCAGCTCCCGATAGGCTTGGGGCTTCCATCCAGACAAGGTTGCGCTGGACGGCCGTCCGGCTGACGCCGGTCCGTGTCTCGGCCATAGGCGCCGAGACCGGCGGCCATTCGCTGAGCAAGACGGACGGCGTCTTTCCCGACAGTCGGATCAGTTCCGCCTTTTGCCCGTGCGAACCATGCCTCGACATCCTAAAAATGCCGCACCGCCCTTACGCAACCGGCCTCAAGTCCGTCAAGCCAACGCGCCAGCCGCTCGGGCACCGATCCACCGGGACGCAGCCCCCTGCCCCGCCCCATGGCCAGCGGCGCAAAAGACGCGCCCCTGCCTCCACCGCCGCGATCCGGCCGCCGTGCTGACCAAGCCCAGCCAGATTCCACAGATGATAGCCCATGCAAGCCCGCGTGATCGGATGAAACCCTTCGTCATAAGCCATCAGGTCCAGCCAACCGTCCGCACCATCGGTCAGCGGTTCAGCATCGTCGACCATAGTTTCAGGGTCGCGACGTTCCAGAAAGGCTGCAAGATCCTGCTCGTGACCGGGGCCGGACGATGTGCGCCCGACCCTGCCCATCCGGCATGGGCCGGCACCGCCGCGTCGCCCTGCAAGCCCGACAGCCGCCTCGCCATCCAGAGGGAGAGCCGATCCATCCCAATCCGGCCGCCGCCAAACCATGATAGTTCGGCCCCCTCGCTCAGTGGAAGCCTGTCGCGCCATCGTGTAGAACCACGCTGAAGCCGGTTATTGAAGGCAACTAACCATCCCGCGACCATTCCAAGACGCGCAGACAAAGCAGACTCCGCAAGGACCCAAGGCTCGATAAGCGCCGTTTCCGACGGCGCGGCCCGAGACAGTGGCGGCAGGTGGTCCTCCTCTTCCTCTAAAGGGCTTGGCGATAATCACTAAGCATCCTCGGATGGGGGATCGGGCCAGCGAGGGCTATCCGGCATGATCTTCCATATCAGTCTCTCATTTGCTCTCGCCGGGGGTGCTACGAGCGATCTGACGCGGACACCCTGTCTGCGCTGCAACGGCCTCACCAACAGTTGCCCCCGCCAGTGGAAGCAAAATCTCAGTTTGCCGGACTTGCCGCAGGCTCCTGAAGGGGGACCGTCGCAGTATCCGTATCGGCCTCCACATCACCACCTGTTCCAGAATTGCCAGCGGGAGTCTCCGAGGGTTCGGCAATATCGACCGTCATGGTCTCCTCGGTGCCTCCCGCGTTGGCATCTTGGGTACTGGCCGGACCTGCATCCCCTTCTCCAATGGGTGAGGCAGCGGTCTCTCTGGCAGGCGCTTCGGTAGCAGGCGTTCCATCAACCGGATCTGAGGTCATGGTCGGGTCATCCGAAAGGTCTGTGCCCGCGTCCTCCTGAATTTCAGGCTCAGATCTCGTCGCTACCGTTTCGTCATCGCCCGTCAGCATGGTGAACAGAAAATAGAGCAGGACGAATGCGATCAGTAACCCGACGACAAGAGGGACAATGCCAAACCTTTTCTTGGGAGGGATAGGATCGTTCGGGTGGGGCGGGGTTCGGTGATCATTTCTGGCCATGTTGACTCCATGTCTTGTTTCGGGCTGGACCATCAGGATGGAGTGCGGATGGTCGCGGTCGGATAAGGTTGAACAGCAATGGTCAGTTGCGCCCGCAGCGCCGTGAGGCCCCAGGCGCAATGACGGGTTTCTATTCGCCGCGGTATTCCGGCATGTTTTCTATGTCGGCAGCCTGCGCAGCAATGTAGCCTCGCAACTCGTCGCCTTCGGACGCCTGCTGGAACGACACTTCGCTCATCGACAGCGCGATGTTCCGTTCACCGATTCCCAGGAAACCACCGACGCCGACAATGACCTCTTCGATCTGACCTCCTTGTGACAAGACCAGATCATTGACCTGCCCGATGTTCTGATCATCGGCTGAGTAGATATCGGCACCCTCCACATTCTCGGCTGTGAGCATTTCCGGCTCTGCAGACTGATAGCCCTCTCGCGTTTCGGTCTCGGGGGCACCTGCTGCCGTGACATCTACCTGCGGCTCGCCCTGGTTCACGTTGACATCCGCTTCGCCGCCGTCTTGAACCTGCACATTGGGATCAGGCGCCTCGGCAACGTTCACCTCTGCATCGCCACCCTCCTCGACATTGACGGCGGGATCCTGGCTACGCAGGTTGACGCGCGCCTGCTCTGCCGTCGCCACGTCCACCTCTGGCTCCGACTCGCGCACATCCACTTCCGCCTCTGCGTCAGTGACCACGATCTTCGGTTCCGGAGCCTGATAGCGAATGACGGGTTCGGGTGTATCGACCATCACTTGGGGCTCGCCTTGCGCGACTTCTACCGATGGATCAGCCATCCGCACCCCAACGCGCGGTTGTGGAATGTCGACCGTCACGGTCGGGGGCGCCTGAGTGACGGTAATGGTGGGCGCACATTGCTCGACCATCACCTGAGGTGGGGCCTGCTGAACATTCACGGTTGGTTCGGGTTGATCCACCGTCACCTCCGGCGGTGTTTGCGCGACATCGAGATCCGGGGCGGGAACCGTAACGTCGACCTGGGGGTCAGCCTGGTCGACAATGACCTCCCCCACCGGAGGTGCCGCGGTATTCGGGTCCTGCGCGAAAGAGGCCGTTGCCAGAAGGGCAGTTGCGGCGACGCTTCCCATGAGCTTCATCAACATGAACTGTCTCCTTTCCATGAAGCAATCTGTTCATCAGACGCACGCAACCTCGTGGCAGGCGAAATGTTCGCGATAAATCGAGAAAATAATGAGAGGCATTCCAGTTGCCGAAACCATCTCAAACAGGAGTGTCGTGCATCACCTCTTGAGTTCAGGTAAATTGGCGTAAGCAATCCGTTTATGAGGATTGGTGAGCTTCCGACCAATCAATTACCGCGGTCTTAGCAACTGTATCTTTCAGGGAGCCGTCGCTGCTCATTTCTGAGGGCTTTTGCATAGCGCGTTGGCGATGGTGACCAGCTTACTGGCGACGGTGGTGATGATGACCTTGTGTGGTTTTCCTGCCTTGCGAAGGCGATCTGCGAAGGTTCTCATGCTTGGGTTGTGATGTGCCGCGACCAGCGCCGCCTGGAACATCAGGTGCCTCAGCGCAGGGCGACCACCGGCGATCGCCCGTTTCCCGCGAAGTGTTCCGCTGTCATGTGCCACCGGGGCCAATCCAGTAAGTGCGGCAGCTTCTTCACCGATGATAGTGCCAATCTCGGGCATTTCGGCGATCAGCATTGTGTTGGCAACTGGTCGGACCTGCCCCCCGTTGGTCCCTCATTCATAACGAGAGTCTGCAGTTTGGTGCGCTGCTCCCCAACCTTGGACCGGCGGATGCTGGAGTTTTCCAGCCTGGTCATGGCGACGGGCTGGCTGCGCCGCCGGGATAATGCAGGGCGATCGGGACGTTGTATCCGATCGCACTATGAGGTCGGTCCTCATTGTAGTGCCTACGCCAAGTCTCCAGTTTTTCCTGCGCGTCCGCAAGGCTCATGAAGTTGCCATTGGTGCGCCACTGGTCCGAGCAGCAATGGCGACGCGCGTTCAGGCATTCCGACCGGAGCTTGCTGTTGAACGTGAGGAGGATCAGAAAACAGTCTGGGGGACTGTTTTCCCGACGCAAGATGAAACCGTTGTCTGTTGGCTTGCCCGGGCGTGAGTAGTCCAGGGTGATGTGGTTGGCGTAGGCCCACAGATCGAGGTCGCCCGAGATGAACTCGCTGCCATTGTCGACCCGGATCGTCCTGGGATAGCCGACTTGGGCTCAGACCCGTTCCAGTGTCCGGACCACATCCTCGCCGCGGTAGGTGAAGAGCGGGTCAGCTGCTGGACAAAAACGGGAATGCGTATCCACGATCGTCAGGATCCGCAGCTTGTTGCCGAGAGCGAGTTGGTCATGAACAAAATCCATAGCCCAGACATCGTTCGGTCCGACTGCCTCCTGGCGATCATCGCGCAGCTTGGCCTTCACCCGCCGCTTCGGGTTCTTGTTCCTGAGCTGTAGACCCAACTCATTGTAAATCCTGCGGGTCTTATTGATGTTCACTTGGCCCACCCTCCCGTCGCAGCAAGACATGGACACGCCGATATCCGTAGCGCACCCGTGTTTCGCAAATCTCCCGGATCCTCAGTTCCAATGCGGCCTGCCCGGTTCGGCGGGACTTGTAATGGTAGCTCGACGGGTCAAAGCGCAGGGCCTCACATGCCCGGCGGATCGATATGCCCCAGCCCAACAACATCCCGTCGACCAGTTCCCGTGTCCGGGCAGGCCTCAGAGCTTTCGGCGGATGGCGTCCGTTCGCGTGCTCACTCGGACCGGTGGCGTTCACACGCTCATCATTTCCCGATCCAAAGTCAGGTCGGCCACGATCTTCTTCAACCGGCTGTTCTCGTCTTTCAGCGCCTTCAGCCTGGCCGCCTCCGAAACTTCCATCCCGCCATACTTGGCTTTCAGCTTGTAGAAGGTGGCGGTGCTAAGGCCATGCCCGCGGCACACCTCCGCTGTCGGCATGCCGGCCTCCTGCTCCTTGAGCATCCCGATAATCTGCGCCTCGGTGAAACGGCTCTTTCGCATTCGTCTGCTCCTTCAGAGTTGGCGCAGACTCTACAATACGGTGAGGGATTTCGCGGGGGGCAGCCTTGTTGAAGGTGATGACCGGGAAGACTAAGGCCAGCTTTGACAAACTTGATGCTGGAACGCTTTCAGGGATGCGAAGCATGCCTACGGATCTACATTGTTGAAGTCGATTCTTTCTACAGCTTCGCGTCCGACCAGTACCGACATGATCGTCTCTGCAGATCTTCTGCCGGTCGCAGCATTCACTGCTTTGACATTCCCAATGAAGGCGATCGTATCTATGTTCCGCGGCTTATCTCCGCGAAATGTATCTCTGATCGTCCTCAGGCACGCTTGATAGCACGTGCTGTCGTAGAGGATCTTGGCATCCTTCTGGGATATGCTCGTCGTTGAGAACTCACCGGACGTTGCGTTGTAGCGGACGGCCTTCGTGATCGGCATGTCTGATGGCAGCGGGGGCTGATAGTCGATGACCAATAGTTTCATAGCGCCGTCATGTTGCAGCTCTAGATCGTGCAACCTTTGCCAGCATGTCACCGACAGCATCACTGCCAGAATCGATTCTGGCACCCCCGCATGGCGTAAGCCTTGGACTGGCAAGAAGGGCGGCGCTACATTCCCGCTCAGCAGCAATGGCGAACCCTACTCCGGCATCAACGACCTGATGCTGTAGCTTGCCACCGACGCCAAAGGCTATCACGCTTCGTTCTGGTTCACCTATCGCCAAGCACAGGAAGCGGGCGACAGGTCCGCAAGGGCGAAAAAATGCGCCACAGGTGTCAAATACGGGACTTTTGACCGCGAAGACAAAGAGACGGTCGAGGAACGCCGCCTGCCCTATCTGAAATCTTACAGCGTGTTCAACGCCAAGCAGATCAAGGGGCTGGACCCGGAATACTATTCCACCCCCGCCGAGGCCGCGCGCGACCTTGGGACCGATCCTGACCCGGCACTTGACGCTTTCTTTGCCGCAACCGGGGCCGAAATTCGCACCAGCGACGAATCGCAAGCCTACGACGACCCCGCCGCCGACCATATCCATATTCCTTTGATTGCCAAATTTCACGATGCGGCAGGCTATTATGAGACGCTAGCACATGAGGCTTGCCACTGGACCGGACACAGCACCCGCCTTGACCGCTTTTCACGTTTTACAGACCGCAAAGCTTATGCGATCCAGGAACTGATTGCTGGAATCGGCAACTGCATGGTCTGCTCGCAGCTTGGCCTGACCCCTGACTTTGCCAAATCCGGGGCGTATCTGAAAAGCTAGCTGCGCGCGTTGAACGATGACAAGCGCCTGATCTTCAAAGCCGCCCGCGAGGCACAGAAAGCCGCCGACCTGCTGACCAAGCGCCAGCACGTCGAAGAAGAAAAGGCGGCCGCATGAGCGGCCCCCTGCACAACTGCCTTGAATAAGTGCCCCTGAACGCTGGCTATGCGGGCTCAACCTCCCTCCAGCAGGTGGATCTTCAGGGCCCGAAACGCCTTGCGCGCACGCGAATCGCGCTCGTGCTCAAGCGCCTGCTCGATCTGCTGGCCCAGCTCGCGCAGGCGCGCCTCTCCAAGGCGTTGAGCCTCCTTGAACATCGACGTCTCCTCGGATGAGGCATGATGGTCGACCGCCTCGTGAAGTGCGCGGAGCTGCTGCTCGAACTTGGGCGACGACGAGCCAAGGCGTAGCGCCACTGCCAGCATGTCTGCAAGCTGCTGGTGTTCCGCATGAGCGACGGGAACATCTTCGCTGACAGGCCGAACGGCAGGATAAAAGATGACATCTTCGACATGTTCATGGATCTCGAGCTCGCCGGCCAAAAGCCGCATCATGTCCCGGCGCTCCGGGTCACCGGGGTCCATCGCCCTAATGGTCTCGAACAGCCGACGGAGCAGCTGGTGATGCTCAAACAGCACCTCGTCGGCCTTGCGCGCTTCGCGCGGCATTTCTGCGCTTGCCTCAACCTCAGCCTCAGCGCGCCCGGCCGAAATTTCGCGCGATGTCAGAGCCTCGTCGCCAGGCTCGGGCACACGGCGGATCTCGACCCGGTCGTCCCTAATCCGAACCTGGTATTGGGGCTGCGATGCGGTCGAAGGGCCATCGAGGACTCGACCGCTGGAGAGGCAGAAACGCGAGCCGTGCCAAGGGCATACAAGCCCTCCGTTCTGGACCCAGCCCTCGTCAAGAGGCCCTCCCATATGCGAGCATCGCGATCCCATGGCATGAACGCGCCCCTGATGACGCACAAGCACCACACCAAGCATCCCCCGCGCCGCCTCGTCCCACAGCTCGATGCGTCTTGGGCGATCCTCTTTCAATGCGGCGACGGGAAGAACGGCTTGAAAGCCACGCGGCTCGGGCGATCGATCTGCGTGGTCCACACCGACGCGGCGGCGGTACACAAGATGCCCGCCAAGGTATGCCCCGGCCACTACGGCGAGCCAGCCTGTGCCGCTGGCGACGCGGCCAAGGCTGCGGCGACCGCTGCGGCGCAGCGCAAGCGATCCGATAGTCAGGCCGAGCGCAACCGAGTTGAGCGCCGCGTGGCCGAGCCCCGTGCGCCGATCCCGCCCATGGACCTGACGCCAGTCGGCCATCCCGGCTGCGGCTGCCGCTAAGGCCCCCACCACGCCAACTTTCAGGGCCAGGTCTGCGGCGTCCCGCGCCCGCCGCTGCGGCGCGAGGCCAAGTGCCTCGGAGCTGTCGAGCGCAAGCGCCATCGTCCAAGTGCCGATTGGAATGGTCGCAAGCGCCGGATGAAGAGGATGACCGAGCCAAGTGCCATGAAGGACGTTCTGGATCGACTTTGATGCCGTGCCGGTCAGTTCCAATACTGTAGAAACTACGTCGGCCACTGCATAGGCTGGAGCATCGAGTCGCTCGACCGCTTCCAATGATCCAGCAACGCGCTCTGGTAAAGACGTCATGAGGTGCCTCCATTTGACGGGTATGGTGTCATGCTAAGGGCAAGGTTCGTGGTAGTGCGACATGCCGCTGTGCGGGCGCGCTGGCCCTCAGCGCCGTTGTCCGGTCGAACGAAACCTAGCCATTATATTGTCCCGAAGGTTCCGACTGCATGGAGTGGCTGTCCCGCTCGATAAGTGGGCGATAGATCACCCCGATGAAGCGCTGCAGGCGGCGACTGGATAAAGAGGCAATCAGGTCGGGCGCCGCGCTCGTACCCAGCAAGAAACGGGACGAACCGCTGTCATGGCACTGGCGCTCGACGCTGCCCGGATGTGACGAACTAATGGCCATGACATTTTTTCGCGCGCGCCACGCATTGGTAGCGGTTGCTGTCCCCGCATGGGTTCCAAAACAGACCGATGCGACCTTGCGGCCCCATCGCTGCCTCACCAGCTGGCCAAGGCTATGTTCGCCCCGCGCCCAGTTCATCTCGCTCGCCCGTGCGTCGCCGATATACGAGTTATACACCCGGACAACTGCTTTGGCCTTCGGCCCTACTGCTTCCAGCAGATGAGTCAGCATGGCGCCCATGTGACTGTCGCACAGGTTCCACGTCTCAGAGCCGCCGCGATACATGATCCGGTAATATTGTTTGGCCGCAGCAACCGGGCGGGCATTTTGCGTAGCATCCAGCATATCGACCCCGTCTGCAGTGGTTTCGGCCCTTTGGCGTTCCAGCAAGTCCTCGCACTGGTTGATCACCACCTCTTCGCAGCCGCTATATCCGGCGGACAGAACCGCCCGGCCATAGGCCCCTGGTCGGTCTGCCCAAGGCTGCAGGCAGCCATAGCGTTTGCGCGCCACGCGCGCGGCGTCGGGATCGACTTCTTCCAGATAAGCCAGCACGGCCCGCATCGAGGCGTTCATGCTGTTCATGTGCAGCCCATAAAAGCTCGCCTGCGCCTCGGGTTGGCGGCCCCGGTTCCAGTCTCGCACCCAGTCCAGCAGCTCCGCGATCACATAGTGAGACCACATCCAGCGGGGAAAACGCTCAAAGGGCTCTGCCGCATCCGGTGCCGACGGTCCGCGTACATAGCGGTTCGCAACCGCCGCGTCCGGCCAGTCCGCCTCCACCGCGACAATGGTCGCATCGTGAGCCTCAATCATTCGGCGGGTGATGGCTAACCTTTTCCAGGGTGGCGCCGTCCTGTCCATTTGATTCTTCGCTCATCTCAAATCTCTCTTGGCAGCGCTGACAGTTTTTGATCAGCGGGATCGTGCAACTGACACGGTCACCGAATGTTCCCGCTGCCAGCGTCTGGAACAATTCGTTTTGTCTCAGGTTCACCGCCCCGAACAACCAGCGGAGCGTCACATGGCCAAGACGATGAGTGCGCGGGGTGTCTTTTTGGATAGGCTGCGCAATGCCCATGCGATGAAAAAGCAAGCGCTGTCCATCATGCAGCCGCAGCTGAACCGGCTTGAGCATTATCCTGAAATGTCGGCGCTTCGGGACCGCCACATCCGCGAAACCGAGGGCCAGATCGAGCGTTTGGACGTAATCCTATCTGGTCTGGATACCTCGGCATCAGGGCTGAAGGACATGGGGCTGTCGCTCAGCGGCAGCATGGCGGCGGTGGGGCACACCCTGGCCGGCGACGAGATCCTGAAGAACAGCTTTGCCAATCACGCCTTCGAAAACTTCGAGATCGCCGCTTATATGTCGCTGATCACCACGGCTGAACTGAGCGGGGCGGTCTCGGCGGTGCCGGCCCTGCAGCAGAACCTCGACCAGGAGCGGCGGATGGCGGCTGC
Source organism: Paracoccus sp. SM22M-07 (assembly GCF_001887735.1). NCBI lineage: Bacteria > Pseudomonadati > Pseudomonadota > Alphaproteobacteria > Rhodobacterales > Paracoccaceae > Paracoccus > Paracoccus sp. SM22M-07. The sequence goes on along the minus strand of NZ_JPKW01000025.1, from coordinate 3,275 downwards.
GATTGCCGACGGCCTTGATGCGGTGACGCGGCTCTATTTGCAACTTGCCGCCTCGGACGAGCAGGCGGACATTTGACGGGCGCCGCGGTGCCAGAGGTCGATTTCCGCGAGGTGGTAATCATCGGCGCCTGCTTTGCCGAGTTGGAGGTGGCAAAGGCGCTTGGCCGCGCGGGCATCGGCGTAACAGTCATAGACCGGCGCAACCATCATCTGCTCCAGCCGCTGCTCTATCAAGTGGCCACGACCGCCCTGTCAGCCACGGATGTAGCCGAGCCGATCCGCAAAAACCTGCGCCGCGATGTTTCGGTCCGCGTGATCTTCGGCGATCCGGGTTTGGCCCTTCTTCACCAGTTCGGGCTCGAAGCTGCTGTCGCGGTCGCGGGGCACCGCCACCGGCATCTCTCCGTCCTGTCCCTTCAGCACCTTGGTCGAGGTGCCGTTCCGGCGGTTGCCCTGTCCCGGTGGAACCTCCTTGCCCTCCTCATAGCCCAGATGCGCGGTCAGTTCGGCGCCCAGCATCCGCCCGATGAGCTTGATCTTTAGCTCTTTCATCAGCCCGGCCTCGCCGAGCAGGTCCTCAGGGCGCTCGACGCCCTTCAGCAGTTCCTTGGAAATCCTCATGCATGCTTCCTGTCGAAGAAGCATGGACCGGATCACTCATACACAAAAGATCTGACACTCTCTGCAGGCTGCGCTTGCCAGCGATATTCGGTATTGTCGATCCACATCCGGTGCAGGATCGTCGCAAGACGTCGGGCCACGGCAACAAGGGCCTTCGCAGGACCGCGGTGCTTTGCCAAGGCCGTGCCCCAGACCTTCAAAGGCGAGCTTTTGGTCTTCTGGCGCATGATGATGCCAGCTGCCTCGACCAGCGCCCATCTGACACCAGAGTCTCCACACATGGAAATGCCCCACCCACGGTCCAACTCGCCTGATTGGCAGCTCGCGGGTGTCAGTCCGAATTGGGCTGGAACGGATCGCGATCGGCTTAAGCGGGCTGCCTCGTCTATGCCAGCTCTAAAGGTCAACGAAACAAGCGGACCGAGCCCCGGCGCGGTCATGAGCAGGCGGCAGATGCCATCGTCCGCGGCCAGCCGCTCTATTGCCTTGTGCAGGAATTGATACTGCTCCCGAAGGACGCGCCGGACCTTCAGCAGCGGCGCGATTGTTATCGTCAGGTGTGGGCGCGCTTCGATCAATTCGATCACCCTTGCCTCGAATTGGAGCCGCGTCACGGCACCGACCTTCAGGCCGAAATTGCGAAGCATGCCGCGCGGGCTGTTCTCGGCATCTATGATCTTCAACTGCAGGAATTTGCGCGCCGTCAGCAACATCCTGATCTCTTGGCTCCGCTCTGTCTTGACGTGGACGGGGCAAAACAGCCTGACGCGCATCATCTGCGCGATGCCGCGCGCGTCATTCCTGTCCGTTTTGTTGATCTGCGCCGACAGTGCCGCCTTCATATGCCGTGTTTCGACGCAAATAATAGGAAACCCTGCCGCAGCCAGGCCGCTGTAGAGCCACTGCGCAAGTAGACCTGCCTCAAGGCCCACCCGTCGATATTGCCCTGCAAGCGAGCCGAGCAGGGATGCGATTGCCTGCGGCTCACTCTCTACCTTCGCTTCTTTCAAGACTTTGCCGTTCACCTCCATCACGCAGACGCTCGTCATGCGGACCGACACGTCCAGACCAACAAACAGATTCATCGCAGCACCACCTGACAAAATGACCTTCAGGAGCATGCCCGGATAACCGCCGGTCATTCACCACAGATCGATCGACTCGCGGCGACCCCCGATCATCCCATCTTTTTTTGGCCGCGGAATGATGACCTGGCGGGGTGAGCTGCACCTAAGGGCGCAGCAGGAAGATCAACGGGCGTTCCGATGCATTTTTTCCAATAGCCAACAAATTATGACGCTGGAACAACTATTCCTCCTCAACGTTGTTCTTCAGAAGGACAAAATATGACCCACGATCAGAATAAGCCGAATCCCTAGCACAAACTTTGCAAAGCAAAAAAAGCCGATTGACATCCAGAAGTGCCAGACCATCCAGCCGAGCACGGGAATACTGCGGATACTGGCGGCAATCGGCCGGACGCCGTCATTGCGGAAGACCCGAAAAAGCCGGGCATGATTGACCAAGGGAAGACGTAATGTCGGGGCTTTGCCCCGTCCACTAATTCTAAATCTACTTGCGACCCGCTTTTTCGCGCAAAGGATCAGACCATGACCACCGAAAGACCAAAGCAAGATAACCCCGCGACCGACCCTAACAATCGTCAAAACGGCCAAGGGGAGCATCACGGAAAGCCGCATTCACCCGAGGAGTTTGATGTGATGAACCCTGCCAAGCCGGGTGACCACAAACAGGAAAATCAGTAAACTCAGTATAAGACCCTCTGGAAGCGCTGGAGCGACAAGGGTGTGTTCGCTCTGGTCCTAGCGGGATATGCCGCCGAGGAACTCGAGAAGCGGACGGCAATGATCGACGCGACTTCATGTTTGATCCCACGGTTTGATGGTGCGATCCTTTCTCAGGAATGGAAGGAAGCATTATGGGCCAGGTTCGCCATGGAAGCGCCACGACCACGCACGCCGTCAGAGCTGCAATACAACGATCGCAAGCTTCGCTCGCGACGTTGAGTCGGGATCTTGGCATTAATCCGAAGACGGTTGCGAAATGGCGCAAGCGCCAGACGGTCGAGGATCTCAAGACCGGGCCAAAGGACCGCGCTCGACGATCCTGACCGAGGTCGAGGAGGCGACCGTCGTTGCTTTTCGTCGGTACACGCTGCTGCCGTTGGATGGCGCTGCGCTTGCCTCTATGCCCTGCAGCCATCGATCCCACATCTGACCCGTTCGGCGTTGCATCGGTGCCTGCAGCGTCACGGCATTTCTCGACTGCCTGACGTGGAGGGCGACAAGCCAAAGCGCCAGAAGTTCAAACGCTACCCCATCGGCTTCTTCCATATCGATATTGCCGAAGTGCAGACTGCTGAGGGAAAGCTATTTCTGTTCGTCGGCATCGACCGCACGAGCAAGTTTGCCGTGACCCAGCTCGTCGATAAGGCGGACAGGAAGACGGCCTGGGAGTTCCTGCAACACATGCTTGAAGCAGTGCCCTATCAGGTCCACACCATTCTCACCGACAACGGCATTCAGTTCGCCGAGCAGCTGGCCTGCCCCTATCGGGTGGTCCGGTTTCAATCTTAGTGCATTACGTGTCTTGTCGCTACAGCTGGGGTGGCCGGCGAAGCGGCTCCGGATGGC
>NZ_JPKW01000024.1:0-16044 GCF_001887735.1 Paracoccus sp. SM22M-07 | reverse complement strand
ATGCACACCGTAATCGGCGGCCAGTTCGGTCACTGTGCGCTCGCCCTTCAGCGCTTCTAGGGCCACGCAGGCTTTGAACCCCGCGTCATGGCCTCTTCAATCTTCTGATCACCTCGTTCCTGGAGATCAGAAGACGACAGATCGTAGCCGAAATCACTGTCCGATTCGCAGGAAGTATTTCCGCGGATGCCTATCGTTTATTGCCGGTGAACAGCCCGTGGCTGGGGTAACCGCGTTGCATGTGGCCCCCGCGCCGTCCGCGTCCGGCCTGCCCTTCGCGGCCAATGGCTCATCGCAGGTGGGTTGGCATCAACGGAACTTTGTGGCGATGCCATGCCTTGTCGCGCCCGCATATGGTCTAGTGCTCCGGCTTGCCTTCCTCCAAGGCGGGGATGCAGGTGGAAGAAGAGCGGCAGGACCTGTGCGTCTTGACTGTTGACGTACTGCGGCAGCATCCTTGGCATCAATTGGTTGAACCCGGAACACGATCCTGGGCAGATCCTAGTCGACTGTGACAGTCTCTTTCAGAGGAGTTTCCGCATCGGTGACCATGACAAAATTCGATGTGATACCAGCTTGCTTACCCTGTCCGGGCATGGGATTTTTTGGTGGACTGGGGCGTTTTGATCTATCTAGGTCGCCATATTCCCGTCGTCGGTCCGCGCGGCCATGCTAACTGGACTCTTGGCCTTGACCCTTCAAGCCGGCCTTGCATATCCCACGCACCCTGGCAGGCCGCACCAGACCCAAGGATCCTGCAATCTGCGAGACGTCTGTGCGCTGGGAATAACGGCGGGCGCACATGGAGCTGAGGCGAGAGGGGCAGAAAGTCGACGTAAAGAACACCCGCAGGATCCAAAACAAGTTATCTGAAATTCAAGAACAGGCCTTCTAAATGGGGTCTAAGGACACTGCTGCACAGTGATCCCCATACGGCAGCCGGAAACCTATCCTGGTGATGATGGGGTTCTGACACTGGAACGAGTTTGTGCCTTGGTGGGCTATTCCATGACGAACCGGGTCAACAATGGTGAGCTGCGTTCATTTTGCATCAGAGAAACAGCGACTGGGCTGTTTCTTGGTACGCCTTATGTTCAGTAGCAAGCTTTGTCTGAAATGGCTGAACGCCGATTGGTTCAAAAGGCCCCCGGTTCGGCACCGGGGGCCGGCCATCACATCGTGCAGTCGGCGGCATAGTTGTCCGCGTAATCCTCGAAGATGGGTTGATCGATCGAGGTCGAATAGAGGCCGTCATCGCGCTTGACGACCTTGGTCAGATAGAAATCCTGGATCGGGTAGTGGTTCGGGCCAAAGGCGAAATCTCCGCGCAGAGAGGTGAAATCGGCGGCCTTCAGCGCCTCGCGCAAAGCGTCGCGATCCGACAGGTTGCCCTCGACCGCCGAGACCGCGCTGTCGATCAGCATGGCGGCGTCATAGGCCTGCATCGCATAGACGGCCGGCACGCGATCATAGGCCGCAATGAAGTTTTCGACGAAGTCGCGGCTTTCGGGCGTGTCCATGTCGGGGGCCCAGTTCGACCCGCCCGACAGGCCAAGGGCTGCGTCCTGCTGCGCGGGCAGGGTGGTTTCGTCGACCGTGAAGGCCGACAGGAAGGGCGTCCCGGTCATGCCCGCCTGGTTGAACTGCTTGACCAGGTTGACGCCCATGCCCCCCGGCATGAAGGCATAGATGGCATCGGGCTGAATCGCGGCGATCTGCGCCAGCTCGGCCGAAAAATCCAGCTGGCCAAGGGGCACGAGGATCTCTCCGGCGATGCCATTCGTATAGGAATGCTTGAACCCCGCAAGCGCGTCCTTGCCCGCCTGATAGTTCGGGGCCAGCAGGAAGACGTTCTGGAAGCCCTGGTCCTGGGCATATTTTCCCGACACCTCGTGCATCTGGTCGTTCTGATAGGAGGTCACGAACAGGTCCGGGTTGCATTCCGCCCCCGCCAGGTTGGACGTCCCTGCATTGGTGGAAATCAGGAAGGCCCCGCCGTCGGTGACCGGCCCGACGATGGCATTGACGATGTTGGAAAACACCGGGCCGACGACGAAATCGACCTCCTTGCTTTCGACCAGTTCGCGCGCCCGGCTGACTGCGATGTCGGGTTTCTGTTCGTCATCGACGACGATGATCTCGACCGGCTTGCCGCCCAGCTTGTTGTCCAGCTTTTCCATGGCCAGCAGGAAACCGTCGCGGGAATGTTCGCCTAGGACCGCCGCCGGCCCGCTGAGCGTATAGACCAGCCCGACGCGCACCACGTCGTCATCGGCATGCGCCATCGGCGCCGCCCCGGCCAGGATGCTGGTCGCCAGCAGCGCGGATTTCAGATGTGTCATTCTACCTCCTTGCAGCCTTTTGGCGGCTGCTTGTTGAACCCGTGTGACGTCGGATGGCGCAGCGGTTCGCGCGGTGGCGGTGGAACAGGCAGCGCGACGGGGCGTCCATCCCGATACGATGACGGCACATCAAAAACGTTGCAATGAAATCCTTCATGCTTGAAACATATTGCAGGGCGATCACCACCAAGGGGGCATGACGCGCATGGGAAACCTTCTGCTGCTTCAGGTCCTGAACGGGGCGCAGTTCGGCATTCTGCTGTTTCTGGTGGCTGCCGGGCTGACGCTGGTCTTCGGCATCATGGATTTCATCAACCTGGCGCATGGCGTGCTCTACATGGTGGGGGCCTATCTGATGGCCAGCATGTCGGCGCTGACCGGCAGCTTCTGGTGGGGGCTGCTGCTGACGCTGCCCGCAACCCTGCTGGTCGGGCTGGTGCTGGAGGTCGCGATCTTTCGCAGGCTTTATGACCGGCCGCATCTGGACCAGGTGCTGGCGACCTTTGCGCTGGTGATGATGCTGTCCGAAGGGGTCAAGATTATTTGGGGCGCCGCGCCGCTGAACGTGTCGATGCCGGTCCTGCTGTCGGGGTCGATCCCGCTGGCGGGGCCGATCCGCTTTCCGGTCTATCGGCTGGCGATCATCGTGGCGGGGCTGGCCACGGCCTTCGGGCTGTGGTTCGTGATCGGGCGCACGCGCATCGGCATGCTGCTGCGGGCGGGGGCGCATGACCGGGCGATGGTCTCGGCCCTGGGTGTCGATATTGGGCGGTTGTTCATGCTGGTCTTTGCCTTCGGGGCGATGCTGGCCGGGTTCGCGGGGGCCATGGTGTCGCCGATCCTGTCGGTCGATCCCGGCATGGGCGACCAGATCCTGATCCTGGGCTTTGTGGTCATCGTGATCGGCGGGGTCGGGTCCATCCGTGGGGCCTTCGTCGCCTCGCTGCTGGTGGGCATCATCGACACTGTCGGGCGCATCTTCGGCCCCATCGTGCTGAAGATGGTGCTGGAACTGGACGCCGCCACCCAGGCGGGCCGCACCGTCGCGCCGATGCTGGTCTATATCCTGATGGCGGCAATCCTGTGCTGGCGGCCCAATGGCCTGTTCGGAAGGGCGGCCTGATGACGCGTCGTGACAGTGCCGCGCTGATCCTGTTCGCGCTGCTGGCGATCACGCCGCCGGTGCTGGAGGCCATGGGGCAGGGGTTCTTCGCCTCGGTCGTGACGCGGATGATGATCTATGCCATCGCGGCGCTGTCGCTGGACCTGATCCTGGGCTACGGGGCGCTGGTGTCATTCGGCCACGCCGCCTTTCTGGGGATCGGGGCCTATGCGGTGCTGGTCCTGAACAGCATGGGCATCACCGAGATCGCCCTGCAATTCGCCGCGGCGGCGCTGGCGGCGGCGGTTTTCGCGGCCATCACCGGCACCATCGCGCTGCGCACGCGCGGGGTCTATTTCATCATGATCACGCTGGCCTTCGGGCAGATGCTGTATTTCTTCCTGATCTCGCTGTCGGTCTTTGGTGGCGATGACGGGGCCAGCCTGCCGGCGCGGTCCACCATCGCGGGGCAGGGCTGGCTGGATCACGATCTGGCGCTGTTCTATCTGGTGCTGGGCATCTTGGTCCTGTGCTTCTGGGCCCTTTCGCGCCTGACCGCATCGCGTTTCGGCCGTGTCCTGATCGGCACGCGCGAGGACGGGTTGCGCATGCAGGCCATCGGGTTTCGCATCCTGCCCTATCAGTTGACGGCCTATGTCATCTCAGCGGTGATCTGTTCGGTGGCGGGGGTGCTGCTGGCGAACCAGCTGGAATATGTCTCGCCGCAGCTGGCCAGCTGGCAGCGATCGGGCGAACTGATCATCATGGTCGTCCTGGGCGGCATCGGCAGCCTGACGGGGGCGGTCGCCGGCGCGCTGTTCACCATCGGGCTGGAGGAGGGGATGGCGCGGTTTTCCGAACATTGGAAGCTGTATTTCGGGCTGCTGCTGCTGGCGGTGGTGCTGTTTTCGCCGGGCGGGCTGGCGACGCTGGCCGCGCGGATCACCGGAAAGGGGCGCCCGGAATGAACGACGCGCTGCTGCAGGTCCGGGGTCTGCGAAAATCCTATGGCGCGCTGGCGGTGACCGACGACGTGTCGCTGGATGTGCAGGCGGGGCAGGTCCATGCCATCATCGGCCCCAACGGCGCGGGCAAGACGACGCTGATCGCCCAGCTGTCGGGCCAGCTGGCCCCCGATGCGGGGCAGGTCATCTATGACGGGGCGGACATCACCCATCTGGACATGCCGGGGCGCGTGCGGCGCGGGCTGGCGCGATCCTTCCAGCTGACGCGCATCCTGCCGCAGCTGAGCGTGCTGGAAAACGTGGCCATCGCCGTGCAGGCGCGGTCGGGATCGTCCTTCCGCTTCTGGCGTCCCGCCGGGTCCGAGGCCGCGTTGAACGACCAGGCGATGGAATGCCTGTCCGAGGTGGGGCTGGCGGACAAGGCGCATCGGCCCGCGCGCCTGATTTCTCATGGAGAAAAGCGCCAGCTGGAGCTGGCCGTGGCGCTGGCGACGCGCCCGCGCCTGCTGTTGTTGGACGAACCGCTGGCGGGCACCGGACCGGACGAGGCCGCGATGCTGGTCGAGCTGCTGTCGCGCCTGCGGTCGCGGGTCACGATGATGCTGATCGAACATGACATGGGCGCGGTCTTCCAACTGGCCGACCGTGTTTCGGTGCTGGTCTATGGCCGGATCGTGGCCAGCGGCACCCCCGATGCCATCCGCGACGACCCGGCCGTGCGCACCGCCTATCTGGGCGAAGAGGAAGGGACCCCCTGATGCTGCTGGTCGAGGATCTTCAGGCCGCCTATGGCGACAGCAAGGTGCTGTTCGGCATGTCGCTGGAGGTCCAGCGTGGTCAGGTGGTGACCCTGCTGGGACGCAACGGCATGGGCAAGACGACGACGGTGCGCACGATCTTTGGCCTGTTGAAGCCGCGCGGCGGGCGGGTCAGCATCGACGGGGTGGATGTGACGGGTGCCGCGCCCCACCGCATCGCGCGGCTGGGGTTGGGGCTGGTCCCCGAAGGCCGGCTGATCTTTCCCGACCTGACGGTGCAGGAAAACCTGATGGCGACGGCCCGGCCCGGCAAGTGGGACCTGGGGCGCATCCACGCGATGTTCCCGCGCCTGCAGGAACGCGGGCGCAACATGGGCAACCAGCTGTCGGGGGGCGAACAGCAGATGTTGGCCATCGGCCGCGCGCTGATGACCAATCCCGACCTGATCGTTCTGGACGAAGCGACCGAGGGCTTGGCGCCCTTGATCCGCGAACAGATCTGGGACTGCCTGATCCACCTGAAATCCGAGGGCGAGGCGATCCTGGTGATCGACAAGAATGTCGAGGCGCTGGCCCGCTTTGCCGACCGCCATTACGTCGTCGAAAAGGGGCAGGTCGTCTGGGACGGATCGACGGACGACCTGAAGTCGAACCCCCAGGTCAAGGACCGCTTCCTGGGGGTCTGATCGCTGTCGTCACCGCGGATCGGGGCCGTGATCCAGCGCCAGGACCTTGGTTTCCTTCGGCTCGATCTCCAGCTCATTGCGGGTGAATGTGCCGTCCAGCACCAGCGTTTCGCGGTTGCCGATCACGACGCTGGTGGACTGGCCGTCTTCATCCGCCGCGACGGTGATCTCGGGCGGGTTTTCGGTGTCGAACTCGGTATAGAAGGTCCATTTGTCTTCGTTCGGAAAGAGATCGGTGCCTGGCCCGGCCCCTGATCCGGAGAGATGACCATGTTGACGCTGTCGGGCCCTTCGCCACCGGTCGCCGAGCCATCACGCGAGAAATAAGGAAGGTCATCGCCGGCAAGGCCCAGCAGGATGTTGTCACCGTCGGTTCCCGCGATCTTCTCGGCTTCATTCGTCCCGACGATGCTGATGCCATCGGCGGGATTGGGGTCGACCGCGTCATCGTCTTGGTCGTCATCGCTGCCGAAGAGGTCGAAGGGATCCATCGAGAGCAGGGTCAGGACCGCAAAGATCAGCCAGTTTGCGATGAAGGCTCATTCATACTGCACGCCGATACCGCTGCTTGCGCGTGCCCCGACGGGCGATGCGCAAAGACTGTCCAGAGCGATCCAGCAATCAATGATCCTGCCGCGATCCGCATGGCCGCGCCCCATGGCGGGGCGCGATGCGCGTCACCCCTGCAACAGGACCGGGCTGTGATCGCCTGCGGCGAACTTGCGCAGCACGGCGGGGTAAAGCCTGTGTTCCTGCACCAGCACCCGGGCGGCCAGGGTTTCGGGCGTGTCGTCCGGCAGGACGGGCACGCGGGCCTGTCCCAGTAAGGGGCCGTCGTCCAGCACCGGCGTGACCAGGTGGACGGTGGCGCCCGCCTCGGTGTCGCGGGCGTCGATCGCGCGGGCATGGGTATGCAGGCCCGGGTATTTGGGCAAAAGAGAAGGATGGATGTTCAGCATCCGCCCTTGGAAGCGCGTGACGAAACCGGGGGTCAGGATGCGCATGAAGCCCGCAAGACAGATGATGTCGGGATCAGCGGCCAGCAACGGTTCCAGCAGGGCGGACTCGAAGCCGGCGCGATCACGCGGAAAGTCGCGGTGATCGACGGCGGCGGTCGGGATGCCCAGATCGGCGGCGCTGGCCAGCCCGGCCGCATCGGGGTCGTTCGACGCGACCAGAACGGGCCGCGCCGGATGATCGCCAGTCATGTCCTGGGCCAGGCGCAGCATGTTCGAACCGCCCCCCGAGATCAGGATGGCGACGCGTTTCATGCAAGCTGGCCCGAATAGCGCATGCCCGCGCCTTCGGTGACGGTGCCAAGGCGGTGGACGGTTTCGCCTTCCTGGGTCAGCAATTCGGTCAGGGCGTCGGCGCGGTCGGCAGCGACCGCCAGGATCATGCCGATGCCGCTGTTGAAGGTCTTGAGCATCTCGGCCTGCTCGATGCCGCCCGCCTGGGCCAGCCAGGTGAAGACCGGGGGCAGCGTCCACGCGGTAAGGTCGATATCGGCGCCCAGGTCCTTGGGCAGGACGCGGGGCAGATTCTCGGTCAGGCCGCCGCCCGTGATATGGGCCAGCGCATGCACGCCGCCCGCGCGGACCGCCGCCAGCGCCGAGGTGACGTAAAGCCGCGTCGGGACCAGCAGATCCTGACCCAGGGTGCCTTCGCCAAAGGGCGATGCGTCGTTCCAGCCCAGGCCCGCATGTTCGGCCACCTTGCGGACCAGCGAATAGCCGTTCGAATGCACCCCGTCCGAGCGCAGGCCCAGCAGCACGTCGCCCGCCACGACGCCCGCGGGCAGGGCCGTGCCACGCTGCATCGCGCCGACGGCAAAGCCCGCCAGGTCGAAATCGCCGTCATGATACATGCCGGGCATTTCCGCCGTCTCGCCGCCGATCAGGGCGCAATTGGCGGCCTTGCAGCCGCGCGCGATGCTTTCGATGACGCGGGCGCCTTCGTCCACGGACAATTTGCCGGTGGCGAAATAGTCCAGGAAGAACAGCGGCTCGGCCCCTTGGCAGACCAGGTCGTTCACACACATGGCGACCAGGTCCTGGCCGATGCCGTCCAGATGGCCGGTGTCGATGGCGATGCGCAGCTTGGTGCCCACCCCGTCGGTCGCCGCGACCAGGACCGGATCGTCAAAGCCCGCCGCGCGCGGATCGAACAGCGCACCGAAACCGCCCAGGGCGTCCATGACCCCCGGCCGCTTGGTGGCGGCCGCAGCCGGCTTGATGCGTTCGACCAAGGCGTTCCCTGCGTCGATATCGACGCCTGCATCGCGATAGCTGATCCCGTTCTGTGTCATGGCGGCCCCCGGCTGATGTCGGCTTCCCGATAACGGAACCGCGCCCATCAAGCAACGCCCAAGCGCTTGACCGTCCCGCATGGCCGCATTACGCAGAAACCTGCTGCAGGGGCCTGTAGCTCAATTGGTTAGAGCAGGGCGCTCATAACGCCTTGGTTGGGGGTTCGAGTCCCTCCGGGCCTACCAAAGCAGCATTTTTGCTTTGATTTTCCTGCAATAATATAAAAAGTGTCCCACGCTGGAAAAGCGCGTGGGACACTTTTAGCCATTTCAACATGTCGGACGGATGTTTGACATCGTGGTTCTTTCCGCCGCGGTAGCAACGACCCCCCCCGTTAGATACCGCTGTCCCGCGTCGATTTTCAGCATGCCAGCTAGGCCCCGCAACTGACTTTCTATGTTCCTGCCCATTCCCATTCCCATTTCCTTTACAAGGACGGACGTCTTCACCGCACCCTACTTGCCGCAGGTCGAGCACCAGTCGGGTTGGCGTAAACGCAGCTGGTCCATAGCGGTCAGTCGGCCTCGACCGATGCTGCGTAGTCGCATCCCGCAAGCGGAAGTTCGTCAGGCTCCGCCGCAGAGTATCGCCAGCCATACCGGTCTTAGATGCTCTAAACCTATTTCGATCTTGTCCAATCATAGTATGACGTATGGCAACAACATCGAGTGAGGGGGCAAATCCATGGTAGATTTTAAGAAGTTGCGGGAGGCAAAGGCCAAGCCAAAGCCGAAAAACCCGCGCGAGATCTTCAACGCACTACCCAAGCCTCCGGGCATCAACGATCTGTATGCCAGTCAGGCGGAAGTGCTTGATGCATGGTACCCCCGTCGCCATGAGAAGGATGTCGTTGTCAAGCTCCACACCGGCGGCGGCAAGACGCTTGTTGCGCTCTTGATGGCGCAATCGGTGATGAACGAGACCGGAGAGTCGGTTCTTTACCTCGCTCCGACGAACCAGCTGGTCGAACAGGTTCTAGCCAAGAGCAAAGAGTATGGTATTGCGGCGTTGCCCTATACCAAGGGCCAGCCGCTACCGGCCGAATTCCACGATGGTAAGGCGGTACTCGTGGGTGCCTATGAGACGTTGTTCAATGGTCGGAGCAAATTTGGCGTACGCGGATCGGGGCAGGAAGTCGTCAAGGTCGGCGCTATCATTCTTGATGACGCCCACGTCGCTTTGTCGTCCGTCCGTGAGGCATTCACGCTCAACATTTCGGCCAAGGGTCACAAGGCGGTCTACACCGAACTCGCAGACCGATTTCGCCCGGCTTTCAAAGAAGTCGGGCGCTCCGGCTCGTTTACCGACATCATCAACGGCAAGGAATCTGGCGTCATTGAGGTGCCGAGCTGGGCTTGGCACCGGAAGCTTGACGAGGTCCAGCAGTATCTGTCGGGCAAGGTCGACGATATCGACCCTTTCGTCTGGCCCTTCCTCCGAGACAACCTTGGCGTATGCCACTGCCTATTCAGTAGGTCAGGCGTTAGCATCACCCCCCTCTTCCCACCGGTCGACATATTGCCGACCTTCGACGACGCCACCCGGCGAATCTACATGTCCGCGACGATCGCCGACGACAGCGAGATTGTACGGACCTTCGGAGCGGCTCAGGAGGCAATCAGCAAGCCAATCACCTCTACCTCGCTGGCGGGTGTCGGCGAGCGCATGATCTTGGTGCCAGGGCTGATGAAGCTCGGCACGCCTGTCCTGCCAATGGTGAAGGACATCGCCTCTAAACTTTCGGAGAGCAAGCGGGGCGTCGCCATCCTGACACCGTCGGGCCCTGCCGCGAAAGAATGGACGGACATCGCCGAGTATCCCGAAAGGGCGCCGGCCGTCTCCGAAATCGTGGCCTCCATGCAGGCTGGCGACACGTATGGACCGTTAGTTTTGGCAAACCGTTACGACGGTATCGACCTTGCGGGGAATGCGTGCAGGCTCCTTGTAATGGACAACCTGCCCCAGGGGACCACCAACTACGACGTGTTCCGAATGAATGTCGTGGCGGACGCCGCGGTCAATTCCTTACTCGCACAGCGCATCGAGCAGGGCATCGGCCGAGGCACGCGCGGGGGAGCCGACTACTGCGTGATCATACTGATTGGCAGCAAGCTTGTGGGCTGGATCGGCCGGAAGAAGAACCTTGATTTCCTGACGGCGAGTACACGCGTGCAACTCAAGATGGGTCAAGAGATGAGCGAGGCAGTGACCACGTCAAAAGAGGTGCGTGAGACCATTCTCAAGTGCCTGAAGCGCGATCCGGATTGGGTTGCCTATCACGCGTCGGAACTAGCGGATGCCGCCCATGCTCCGCCGGTCGATCAGCTGGCGCTGAAAGTCGCTGCCGTTGAACGCAAGGCGTTCAAGCTGCAGCGGCTCGGCCAGTACGAGAAGGCGCTCGCCGCTATTGAGAAGCTTATGGGGGACGAGCCGCTGAAGGCGGACGCCCAGCGACGCGCCTGGCTCGCCGCCTCGGCCGCGCGCATTGCTTATCAGATGGATGAAGATGACAAGGGGCAAAAGCTTCAAACGACCGCTTTCTCAGTCAACAACAATCACTGCCCACCGCGCAAGCGACCCGCATATGTCCCGCGCCCCGCGCCCGGCAAGCAGGCCTCCGCAATCGTCAAGCGCCTGACTGAATATGATCAGCGCGCCGCTATTCTAGCTGACTTCGATGAGGCGATGAGTGATCTCGTGCCTGAGGCTTCGGCATCTCGCTACGAAGAAGCGCTGGCCAGTCTTGGTGGCTTCCTTGGCTTCGAAGCCGAGCGGCCTGAGAAGGTCCACAGCACCGGACCTGACGTACTCTGGCGAACCGACGCCGCCTTTGACTTCGTAATTGAGGCAAAGAGCGAGAAAGAAGAGAAGAATGCACTATACAAGAAGGACCATGCTCAGTTGCTAGAGGCGGAGCACTGGTTCAAGCAGGCTTACCCTGGTAGGGATGCAGTGCGAGTATCGGCGCTGCCGGAGGCAGTGGCGGACGAAAAGGCAACGCCGATCGGCAGCTTCGCATTCCGGCTTGACGAAGTAACAAAGGTTGTAGGCGCTCTGCGAGGCGTGCTTGTAGAATTGGTGGGCGCTGCCGGCGGGCCTGAGGCGCTGCGCGAGCGCTGTGAGGCAGCGCTGAACAAGGCAAAGCTTAAACCTGCCAAGATCCGCGATGGATTTATGAAGCCGTTTGGAAAGGCGAAACCCAGATAGGGTCATGTACTCAAAAAATCAGTATTTTGTTCAAAACCGATTTTGAGGGCTGCTCCTGATCCATCGTCGTGGCAAGAGTCCGAATTTTTTACTCCGCCCTCGTGTACGCCCCAGTTCGCCGTCGACCTCTGCCATGTAGGCGGCGAACTTCCACCCGGAAGCTAGGCCTTGTTCATTGAGGAAGAGCCGCCAGTTGGCGTCGGTAGCCAGAGGTGCCAGATTGCAATTGGACCAGGCGCATCGGCTGGTGCCGTTCGGTTCAGGTAGCGAAAAGAGCGGTCGTGCCGGGTTGCCGCCAGATCAAATGCAGCAGGGCGCCTCTCGACGGGCCAGTCTCTCACCGCAAATGGGTCTGGTTTTGCCGCTCGACCCACAGCAAGAAGCGGCAATAGGCAGGAAACGATCGTGGACTGGTCGCGAACGTAGGCGAGCATGAAACCGTCCTGACCTGACCAGCCATACTCGCCAGTTAGGAAGCGGTGCAGACCATTATTGCAATAGAGTGTGCCAGACTTGCCATCTGGCGCATTGATGAGCTTGCATTCGACAACCAGAGGAAAGGCCGGAGATCGTCCCGACAAGAAGATAGAAAGGTCCGGGCGTTTTTCGAGATGGACCCCGTTAAAACTCACCGTTTCCTTTCCGCGTGCGACAGAGCGGACCAGTTGCTCCCACAAGGGATGTTCGTCGATCAAGCGGCTCAAGCGGGCTTCCAAAAGCGCATTAATCTCTGCTTCGGATCCCGTTGACAGCGTGCTCGCCTGTTTGCGGGCAAGATCGTCCCAAGCCAGCGCGATAATCTCCGCGATCAGCAATAGATGCTCTTCATGCAGCGCCACCAATGGTAATTCGATCCCACGAGTGAGTTCGTCAATCTGTTCGGGACGCGGGACGGCAGAACTGGCGGTCACGCGCTTGCCCGCCCCTTCAACACATCCATATGCTCCCAAGCTAGGCTTTGTGCGACCAGTCTGGCTTGGGTTTCCGACCAGTATCGCGCTTGGTCGAGCCGCCCCAGCCATAGGCAGTTATCCGTTTCTTTAAATATTACCTCGGTCGCGGCGAAATGGTCTGCGAGCGGCAGAAATTTAGCCCAGTCCATATGCTGAACCATCTGGCGTTTCGACTCTGCCACACTTGAGGTAATGCGAATGCCTCGCCACGGTGATGTTTCCAGCTTGACAGCCGGCAACGCTTCTATGTCTCGGCCCAGCCTTTGACCCCATAGTGACAATTCAGCCCTTAAAACCTTACAGAATTGGTTCACCGCCTCGTCTTCCACAGGAGATTGAGCCAAACGTCGGTTTTCAGCAAAAGGCAGATTGAACTGCAGCGTGTCCGTGACGACCTGTAGGTCGCGCTCGCGAAGATGAAAAATGCTGGCGCACCAACGATCGACCTCGTCCCATGCGCCCGGTCTGCCGTCTTGGACTAGTTGGAAGAGGCGTAGCACCTCGCTCCGATTATGGTCGGAGAGCGATTCCAACGTCGGGATGAAAAGGCGGTCAATCGTCGCCTTTTCAACCGTATCACGTTCGAAGCCAAACTTGCCGCTGGTGATCAACACCTGCCACAAAGCGATTTTGCTGCTGATGACGAGGCTCAGATAACGGACGAGCAGTCCATCGTCGTGCGTAGGCGAACTGTAGCCATATAGACTGGTATTGAAGACAGCTCCGCCCTGCACGACAGCTGTTCTAATGCGCCCAAGAGATACGGGAGGGGCTTCTTGCACGACGACAAGTGGACCGTCGAACAGCGTTTCGGCCCGCCGGTCATGAATCCGGGGTTCGTTGAAGAATGGAAGCGCGTCTTCATCGACCAGAATACTGGTCATCGATGCCAAGGTGACCTCCCGGCGACCGTGCAGGTAGTTGGCTGGGACGCCGGGCAAGCCGTCCCCATGCTTTCTAATGCGGCTACTGTTTCTAAGCTTTTGATATCCGTTGCCGGTAAAACGCGCCCGCCCGGCCTCGGCCCCGAATAGGCGGCGCCAGTATTCGCCGAGGCGCTCGGGTACATGAGCCTGTAAACGTTCGTAGACCTGGATGTCTGCCCGCGTTCCCTTGAAGAGAAGCTTGAAGATTTCAGGCGATTCGATGACCTCTTGCGTAGTGACGAATTCAGCATTGGTGGCATCGATCCGCATTACACCGGCTTGGTTGAGCGCCCCTTCTAGCCGGGGACTGACTAGGCGGCATCCGGCGCCCTGTGGAGGTACCTGATTACGGGCATAAAGAATGCAGAACGGTGCGGCGATTTCCGGCCATACCCGCGTCTGGCGTAGCTCGACGCCATTGATTACTCCCGTGACGTCGAGTGCTGCAAACAACGCCCGTCGCGCTGACTGCATGCCATCGCCCTGCTGGAACAGGAGACGTGCATGAAGCGCGAAAGCGATCTGGCCAAGCGGTTTGGCCCATTCCATCGCGCGCCACACAAAAGGCAGGTCAAGCACCTCATTCGGGATTGGGGGAGGCGGATAGTCCGCGGGCAAACGCTCGGCTGCGATACGATGGATGATCGCCTGTGCCTCATTCCATGCGGCGAGGCGAGTGCTCGTTGCCCAAGGCGGGTTGCCGACTACCAAATCATATCGACCGACATGTTCATCGCCTACGGCGGGCCCAAGGCTTCCTAGCGATCTCTCCTGTCCGTCTTCGCTCATTTTAAGGAGGACGCGACCACGAAGATTCTCAAACTTAAGCTTCCCAACAGGTTCGGGATGCGCATCGAGTTCGATCGACATGAGATAGAGGCCGAGCGCCGCGAACCGAAGTGCCGCCTCGTTGATATCAAAGCCGGTGATTTGGTCGTAGAGGATGCGGCGCAGCTCAATTGTATTGGGTCGCCGTCCGGATGCGCGCCAGTTCTCCGCCACGAGTTGGCGGAAGGCCGTAATCAGGAAAACGCCGGCACCCGCGGCGGGGTCTAGAATGCGGGCCGCTTGGGCAGGTGTCGTACGAGCTACCGCATTGAGCCCCCCTCGAACCATCAGGTCCGCGATCGGGCGCGGCGTGTAGAAGCCGCCTTCACGTCGCTGCCGGTCGGGTGTGTGCTCGTGGAGATAATGCTCGTAGGCTTGGCTGAGCACGCCGACGGGGATATGGGCAAAGTCGAGATTGTCCCACCGCTCTTCCCAGCCAAGATGCAACTGACCTCCGGGCGCACGCCGCAGGATGTCGCCAAGCACCCTGAAAGCGTCTTGCGGCAACCTCTCCCATATTCCTTGAGAGGTAGGTAGGAAGTCGCCGTTGAAGGTAGTATCGAGCCAGGCGGACGTCTTGGCTGCACTCGCTGCATCGTCAAACAATGCTGCTACGGCGCGGATATCGAAACCAAGCGATCCCAGCAGGTGCCGGTCGCCCAAGAACCGTGTGAAGAGAGCGCGTCCCACAAGCGATATCGCATCGTCGTCATCGACGCCGCAGATCGTCTTTAGGGTGTCGATCGAACCACTAAGAAGCTTCAGGACCACCTGTGAAATCCGCTGCCGATTTCTCGCAGACAGGCCCGGCCGAACGTTGGCAAGATGCGCCAGTGTCGCAATTTCTTGGCCTGCCGGGACGTTCACGTCAACGCGAGCCTCGGCCGGTCGGCAATCGTCGAAGCTGATATTATAGATGTCAAGACGCCCCGACCCGACGACGCCAAGATAGGGGGCATCGCCGCGCATTGCGAGCAAGCGCCGGATACGCTGAAGACGCGCATCGTCCTCGCCCAGCAAATCGGCAGATACGAGGAATACGAGTGGCGTGCCTTGCCACTCATAGATGCCGCTCACCGCCTGGAGATCCTCGTCACCGCCGTTGCGGGCGGAAAGTAGGGTGGCGTAAGGTAGGAGCGCAGGCTCATCGTCGTCGAGCAAGCGCAACGCAGCCTCGTCCGCGCCGTATTGTCGGAGCACTTCGAAAAAATCAATCTTGAAGGATCCAGTCATCACACGCCGTCCATGATGGTTGGTGGCACGAGGCTGTACAGGGCGCTGCCCAGCTGCGGCGTGGAGCCATGCGCACTGGACGCTAGACGTTGGAGATGAAATTCACTCATCTTTCGGCTTTGACGCTCTGCGGAGGGAAAGGAAGTACACTCTGTGTCACGTTGGGCGTCGAGGGCACCATACGGGCGCTAATCTGGTTCACGATAGGATCGCAGGAGGATCGCAGGGCACGACTAACGTGGACACGGTGATCTGCTGCGCCGAAAAATCGCCGACAGCCAAGAGACGTGCGGATGCCGGATCGATCAGCGCGACAAAGCCTTCGAGATGGGCGGGCCGCGCGTCAGCGAGTTCGTGAAACAGCCTATCTACGCTGCTCCCGATGTCGCTGATCCGCACACCGAAACGGTTGGTTAGCTCGCTAGTGATAATAAGACCCACTAAGTCCGCAAAGGTGAACCGCGCGGCCTTGCCGGGCTTTTCAGCCAGATACTGCACGACTTTGCGCCACGCACGCAGGTCACCCGATGACACCTCTGCGATGTCGCGCGCTTGCTCCTGCGTGAATTGAATCGTCGTAAACGCCATATTTTCTTGTCGCTAACAACAGGAAAAAACGCAAGTACTAACAAGAAGAGCTGGCCTGCCCCTATCGGGTGGTCCGGTTTCAATCTTAGTGCATTACGTGTCTTGTCGCTACAGCTGGGGTGGCCGGCGAAGCGGCTCCGGATGGCG
>NZ_JPKW01000023.1:0-18062 GCF_001887735.1 Paracoccus sp. SM22M-07 | reverse complement strand
TTCGCCATCCGGAGCCGCTTCGCCGGCCACCCCAGCTGTAGCGACAAGACACGTAATGCACTAAGATTGAAACCGGACCACCCGATAGGGGCAGGCCAATTTCCTTCGATTGATCGTGGCCCGCACGGGATGCGGGCTGCTGCTGGACGTCAACAATGTCTTTGTCAGCTGCACCAATCACCGCATGGACCCGCGCGCCTATCTGGCCGATTTTCCGCTGGAGGCCGTCGGCGAAATCCATCTGGGCGGTCACGACGCCGAAGAGCTGCCCTCGGGGCCGCTGCTGATCGATGCCCATGGATCGCCCGTCGCGGATCCGGTCTGGACCCTTTACGCCGAAACGATGGCGCGCGGCGGACCCCGGCCCACGTTGATCGAATGGGACAACGACGTGCCGGAATTCCCGGTCCTGCTGGCCGAAGCGGACCGTGCCGCGGCGATCCTCAGCGAGGCCGGCCATGCTCTCGCATCGTGAAACGGAGGCGGCATTCCGCAAAGGCCTTGCATCACAGGATGTTCCGCCCGGTGTGACGGCGGTGGGGGATCTGGCGCGCCGGTTTTCCATCTATCGCAACACCGTCGCGCATTCCCAGTCAGAGGCGCTGGCACAGCGGTTCCCCACCGTGCTGCGCCTTGTGGGGCCGGCTTTCTTCAAGGCCACGGCGCGCATCTTCGTTGCGGACCACCCGCCTCGATCGGCGATCCTGCACGAATATGGCACGGAATTTCCGGATTTTCTGGCGGCCTTTCCTCCGGCAGCCACGGTCCCCTATCTGGCCGACATTGCCCGTCTGGAAGTGCTGCGGGGGCAAGCCTATCATGCCACCGATGCCCTGCCGATGTCGGTGGCCGAGGTGACGGCCGCATTCGCCTTGGGCCCCGAAACGATCAGCCTGAAACTGCACCCCTCGGTCCGCGTGATCGTGTCACGCCACCCCATCGTGTCGATCTGGGCGATGAACCAACCGGGCGCCACCCTTGCCCCCCTGCCCCCGATGCCGGAGGCGGCGCTGATCTTTCGACGGGGCGACGACGCAGTCGTGCGGCGCATCTCTCAGGACACCGCCGGCGTCATTGGCCGCTTGCGTGAAGGCGCCCCGTTGGGCCTGGCCTGCAGCACCGTCGCACCGGACCTCGCGGCCGATGCGGTCGGAACCATCCTGAACCATGGGCTGATCGTGGCCCTGAACCCCACATAAGGCGTAAGAACCATGCACAGCATGACAACAAGACCGGATGGCGCCCAGGCCCTTGGCCGCATCCGTCACATGATCGTCGCGGGCAATGCCATTGCCGGTCGCCTGCCTTGGTCCGTCCCGGCCCTGCTGGCCCGGCTGATCCCGGCATGGGTGTTCTGGTCCTCGGCCCGCACCAAGGTCGATGGCTTTGCCATTGCCGACAGCACATGGTGGTTGTTCGAAAACGAATACGCCCTGCCGCTGATCCCCGCGGCGGCGGCGGCAGTCCTGGCCACGCTGGCAGAGCATGTCTTTTCCGTGGCGCTGGCTTTGGGCATCGCGACCCGTGCGTCTGCCGCGGCCCTGTTGGGCATGACGGTGGTGATACAGATATTCGTCTATCCGTCGGCCTGGGTGACGCATGGCCTTTGGGCCGCATGTTTCCTAGCGCTTGTCGCCAAAGGACCGGGCGCGATGTCGCTTGATCGCCTTCTGCGGCTGGATCGCTGAACAGTACCTTGCCCGGCGTCGGACCGATGATGCCCGACGCTAGCCGAGGGCGTATCCTGTGCCGCGGACGGTTCGGACGGGGTTGTCGCCGCCGTTCTGCATCAGCGCCTTGCGCAGGCGGCCGACATGGACGTCGATGGTGCGGGTGTCGACATAGATGTCGCGGCCCCAGACCCGGTCCAGCAGCTGTTCGCGCGTCCAGACCCGGCCCGGCTTTTCCATCAGCGTTGACAGCAGGCGGAATTCCGTCGGGCCCAGATGCAGCGACTGGCCGGCGCGAAAGACGCGATGTTCCGAGGCATCGAGGATGATGTCGGCAAAGCTGAGCCTTTCGCCCATGCTGGCGGGCCGCGTGCGGCGCAGCTGGGTGCGCAGGCGCGCCATCAGTTCCACCACCGAATAGGGTTTGACCACATAGTCGTCGGCGCCGGTTTCCAGGCCGCGAACCCGGTCCACCTCCTCGCTGCGCGCCGACAGCATGATGATGGGGATGTTGCGGGTGGCGGGGTCGGCTTTGACCTGGCGGCAGACCTCGATCCCCGACACCTTCGGCAGCATCCAGTCCAGCACGATCAGGTCGGGCTGTTCCTCGGCCACCAGCAGCAGCGCATCCTCGCCATTATCGGCCACGACGCATTCGAAGCCCTCGGCTTCCAGGTTGTAATGCAGGACTTCGCGCTGCGCGCCCTCATCCTCGACGATCAGAACGCAGGGGGCCTGGCGGGACATGGATCAGCCCTCCTTGACGGTATCGACCATCGGGACGCTGTTGCCCTTGGGGCGCGCCTCGTCGGGCAGTTCGCCGGTGACCAGATAGACCACCTGTTCGGCGATCGAGGTGGCATGATCGCCCATTCGCTCGACGTTCTTGGCGATGAAATGCAGATGCATGCAGGACGTGATGTTGCGCGGGTCTTCCATCATGTGCGTCAGGAATTCGCGGAACAGCGCGTTGTACATCTGGTCCACCTCCAGATCGCGCTGGCGCACGTCCTGCGCCAGATCGGCGTCGCGGCGGATATAGCTGTCCAGCGCGTCCTGCAGCATCTTGTTGACCGCCTGGCTCATCCGGCGCAGCGCCATGCCGGCGCCTTCGATGGCGGGCATCTGGGACAGGACCTCGGTGCGCTTGGCCATGTTCTTGGCGTAATCGCCCACCCGCTCCAGCGAGGCCGAGATCTTGATCACCGCCAGCACCATGCGCAGGTCGGTGGCGGTGGGGGCGCGCAGCGCGATCAGGCGGGCGGCATCCTCGTTGATCTGCGCCTCCAGCGCGTCGATGGCCTTGTCGCGGCGGCGGACATCGTCGGCCAGGTCCTCGTCGCGCGTGTCCAGCGCGGTCGAGGCGTCGGTGATGGCGGCCTCGACCATGCCGCCCATCTTGACCACCAGCGCCTGGATGGTTTCCAGGTCGCGGTCGAACGCCGAGGAGATATGCTTGTCGCGGTTCATCGTCTTTCCTTTCGTCAGCCGATCCGGCCCGAGATATAGGCCTCGGTGCGGCTGTCGCGGGGCTTGGTGAAGATGTCGTCGGTATCGCCGTATTCGACCAGGTTGCCCAGGTGGAAGAAGGCGGTCTTCTGGCTGACGCGGGCGGCCTGCTGCATGGAATGGGTCACGATGACGACCGAAAACCGCTCGCGCAGCTGCTCGATCAGTTCCTCGACCTGGCCGGTGGCGATGGGGTCCAGCGCCGAACAGGGCTCGTCCATCAGCAGCACCTCGGGGCTGGTGGCGACGGCGCGTGCGATGCACAGGCGCTGCTGCTGGCCCCCCGACAGGCCGGTGCCCGGTTCGTGCAGGCGGTCCTTGACCTCGGTCCACAGGGCCGCGCCGCGCAGACTGCTTTCCACGATCTCCTCCAACTCGGCCTTGTTGCGGGCCAGGCCGTGGATGCGCGGGCCATAGGCCACGTTGTCGAAGATCGACTTGGGAAAGGGGTTGGGCTTCTGGAACACCATCCCCACCTTGGCGCGCAGCTGCACCGGATCGACGCGGCGGTCATAGATATCCTCGCCGTCAATGGCGATCCGGCCCTCGATCCGGGCGCTGTCGATGGTGTCGTTCATCCGGTTCAGGCAGCGCAGGAAGGTCGACTTGCCGCAGCCCGACGGACCGATGAAGGCGGTCACGGTCTTGTCCAGGATGTCGACGTTCACGTCCTTGATGGCCTGCTTGTCGCCATACCAGACCTGAACGTCATGGGCCTGGATCTTGATGTCCTTCTGGGTCACGGCGCTCTCCGTTCGGGTCGTGTCATACATTGTCATGTCTCCTGTGGGCCGATCTACCAGCGGCGCTCGAACTTGCGGCGAAGATAGATTGCCAGCAAATTCATGCACAAAAGGAAGACCAGCAGCACGATGATGGCACCGGACGCGCGTTCGACAAAGGCCGGATCGCTGCGCTGCGTCCAGTTATAGACCTGGACCGGCAGGGCGGATGCGGGGTCGAACAGGCCCTCGGGCGGGGCGGCGGGATATTCGCGGACAAAGGCCACCATGCCGATCAGCAGCAGGGGCGCGGTCTCGCCCAGGGCCTGGGCCAGGCCCAGGATCGTGCCGGTCAGGATGCCGGGCATGGCCAGCGGCAGCACGTGATGGGTGACCGACTGCATCTTCGACGCTCCGACCCCAAGGGCCGCATCGCGGATCGAGGGCGGCACCGCCTTCAGCGCGGCGCGCGTGGCGATGATGATCGTCGGCAGCGTCATCAGCGTCAGGACCAGACCGCCCACGATCGGTGCCGATTGCGGCAGGCCCACGAAGTTGATGAAGACCGCAAGCCCCAGGATCCCGAAAACGATCGAGGGCACCGCCGCCAGGTTCGAGATGTTGACCTCGATGATGTCCGTCCACCGATTCTTGGGCGCGAATTCCTCAAGATAGATCGAGGCCGCGACCCCGATCGGAACCGACAGGAACAGGACGACCAGCATCATGTAGAGCGAACCCAGGATCGCCACGCCGACACCCGCAGCCTCGGGGCGCTGGTCCGAGGCGTCGGGACCGGTCAGGAATTCGCGGTTGAAGCGCGTCACCAGCAGGCCCGCATCGGCCAGCGCATCGGCCAGCATCAGCTGCTGGGGGGTGGTGTTGCTGTCGCGCTCGGCCGTTTCCATGGTGACGCGGCCCTTGAAATAACCGTCGATCCGGCCATTCACCAGCACGTTCACATCGACCGTCTGGCCCAGCAGTTCGGGGTCGTTCAGCACGCGGTTGCGAAGCTGGGCCGAGGCATCGCGCGAGATCAGCCCGTCGATGTCGCTTTCCTGCAGGCCCTCGATCTGCAGATCCATCCCCCCGACGGCCGCGTCCAGCGCCTGGTCCAGAACCTGCCCGTAGGACAGGGTCAGCACCGATGACATCTCGGCCGGATCGCGGTTGCCCTGCGGGTCCAGCACCTGCGCGTCCAGCGCGACCGGGATGGACAGATAGGTCTGTCGGAACGCCCCCGATCCGTCACGGATGATCGTGAACATCAGGACCGCCAGCGCCAGCACCGCGACGCAGATGGCGGCCAGGCCATAGGCCCGGAACCGTTTCTCGGCGGCGTTGCGGCGGCGGGTGCGCGCGTCCTGCGTGTAAAGCGACGTTGCGGCGGCGGGGCGGGACATGTCGTGGGACAGATCGGTCATTCGTATTGCTCGCGATACTTGCGCACGATGATCAGCGCGACGACGTTCAGGCCGAGGGTGATGACGAACAGCGTCAGACCCAGGGCAAAGGCCACCAGCGTCTCGGGCGACGAGAAATCGTTGTCGCCGGTCAGCTGGCTGACGATCTTGACGGTGATGGTGGTCATCGCCTCGAACGGGTTGAGGCTCATCGTGGCGGCGGCGCCGGCCCCCAGAACCACGATCATCGTTTCGCCGATGGCGCGGCTGGCGGCCAGCAGGATGGCGCCCACGATCCCCGGCAGGGCGGCGGGCAGCACGACGCTGCGCACGGTTTCGGACGGGGTCGACCCCAGGCCCAGGGCACCGTCGCGCAGGCTCTGCGGCACGGCGTTGATGATGTCATCCGACAGAGAGCTGACGAAGGGGATCAGCATGATCCCCATGACAAGGCCCGCCGTCATCACCGAACTGCCGGAATTGCCCAGGCCCATGGGTTGGGCGATCCAGTCGCGCAGCATCGGACCCACGGTCACCAGCGCGAAGAGGCCATAGACGATGGTGGGAATGCCGGCCAGCACTTCGACCATCGGTTTGGCGATGCTGCGCAGGCGCGGGCCCGCATATTCGGACAGGTAGATGGCCGCGAAAAGGCCGATCGGCACCGAAACCAGCAACGCGATGAAGCTGATATAGAGCGTGCCCCACAGAAGCGGCAGCATCCCGAGGCGCGAATTGCCCTCGAAGCGCGGCGACCATTCGGTGCTGAAGAAGAAATCGGTCAGGCTGTATTTTTCGAAGAAGCTGATCGTCTCGAAGATCAGCGACAGCACGATCCCGATCGTGGTCGCGATGGCGATCGAGGAACAGAAGATCAGCAGGCCCAGGACCATCCGCTCGACCGAATTGCGGGCGCGAAAGCCCTTGTCGATGCGGGTCATCGCCCAGCCAAGGCCGGCGACGGCGGCCCCAAGGGCCAAAAGGCCCGCGATCCCGCCAGCCACGGGCGGGATGACATCGGACATGCGCAGCAGCGCGGCGATCATCAGAACCGACAGCACCGGCAGCATCACCGCCAGGACGACGTTCCAGCCATGATAGGCGGGGCGGCTGTGAAGGTTGCGGACATCGCCGACTCCGGCACCCATGGCGCGGCTGCGGCCGATGAAATATCCCGCCAGGGCAAGCAGGGTGGCGGCAAGCAGGGCCCAGGACATCGGCATCAGGCTGACCTCGGAATGCGGAAAACGGATGGGTGGCAGGGGTCGGGGCGGCACAAGGGATGCGCCGCCCCGGAATGCATCACTGCATCGTGGTCTCGTTGGCAACGGCTTCCTGAACCGAGGCCAGTTCGGGATCCGAAACCAGGCCATAGGCCGCCAGCGGGCCGTTCGGGCCGGCAACCGCGTCCGAGACGAAGAATTCGGCGAATTCCTTCACGCCCGGAACGACACCGATATGGGCCTTCTTCACATAGATGAACAGCGGGCGCGACACGGGGTATTCGCCCGAGGCGATGGTCTCGGTCGAGGGGGTGACGCCGCCCATGGTCGCGACCTGCAGGGTGTCGGTGTTGTTCTCATAGAAGGACAGGCCGAACACGCCGATGCCGTTGGGCGAGGACCCGATGCGGGCCAGTGTCTCGGTATAGTCGCCGTCGATGTCGACCGACTTGCCATCGGTGCGCAGTGCGACGCAGGCCTCTTCGGCTTCCTCTTCGCTCAGCTCGGCCTCGAAGACGGCCTTGGCGCCGGAATCTTCGCAGCCCTGGATGATCACCTTTTCCTCGAACACTTCACGCGTGCCGTGGCGGGTGCCGGGGATGAAGGCCAGGATCTCCTGGTCGGGCAGGTCGGCGTTGACCTCGGACCAGTTGGCCGCGGTGTTGTCGACGATCTTGCCGTCGACGACCTTGCGGGCGGCCAGAGCATTGAACCAGTCTGCCGGGGTGAACTCGAAGGAATTGCCGCCGGCAGCGCTGGCAAAGACGATGCCGTCATAGCCGATGCGGACTTCCATGATGTCGGTGACGCCGTTTGCGGCGCATTCCTCGACCTCGGTCTCGCGGATCTCGCGGCTGGAATTGGCGATGTCGATGGTGTTCTCGCCCACACCCTCGCAGAAGCGGCGCAGACCGGTCGACGAACCGCCCGACTCGATGACGGGGGTGCCAAAATCGGTGTTCTCACCGAACAGTTCGGCCACGATGGTCGAATAAGGCAGGACCGTCGAGGAACCGGCGACCTGCACCTGGTCGCGGGCTGCAGCGGCGGTGGCCGACAGCGCGATGACGGACAGGGCGGTGGCGGCGAAGCTAAAGGTCTTCATGATGTCTCTCCTGAGGAGGTGATCTGTACGGGGCCTGCCTACATCAGTTTTGTGACGCTTTTATCCCGCATTTGTGACGCTTTCATGAACATGCTCGGCCAAGGACCCGAATTCCGATCGTGATGGGCGGAAGCTTTGGAAGCCTGATACATTGATCAGCGGCTTTTGCATCATTGAAGCGCCTGCCATGCCCAACAATCGTAGACCCTTTGAAGAGAAAGCTTGTGAGCTTTGCGCTCTGTTCCCGGCCAAAGGAGCCTGGCCGAAGGCTATTGCTATGAACGGTCCGGTGCTCAGTGGGCAGAGCATACATGACACGGCTCGTCTTGGTGATCACCGGATGAAGAACGGCATTATCTTCTTGCCTCGCAATGACTTGCATCGGAGAGGCACGATAAAGACGCCTGCAGAGCGCAAGATGCGCTGCATCCGTCAAATGCTGTGGAGAGACAGACTTCTTTTCAGTTCAATGATAGCCGGCCCGGCTACCAACCCGATGCAAAAAAGGGCCGATACGATCTGAACGAATGACGCGAGGCCATGGAGTTTGCCGATCTTCTGTTCCACGCGGTCTGATTTGTGATGGATCTGTCAGTTCGGTCTGCCTGTCGGTCCCGGATCAATGGCACAGCAGAACGGGACAGTCGCGCTGTTCGATCAGCGCACGTGTGGTTCCACCAAAGATCACCTCGCGCAGACGAGAATGGTCATAGGCTCCCATGACGACCAGTTCGCCACCGGTTTCTTTCATGCGCTGCATGATGACCGTGCCGATTTCCTCGCCACCGCTTGGATATTGCTGGACCGTAACATGACAGCCCTGATGGGTCAGCCAGGCGGCAACATCGGAACCGGGGTTTTCCCCGTCGCGCGCCTTGGTCGTCACCGGATCGAACAGCGCGACGGTGACATTTCGGGAATCGCGCAGGATCGGCATGGCAGCATGCACCGCCCGCGCCGAGGGGATGCCCGCCTTCCATGCCACGAACACCGACGCGGGTTGCAGCGCCTTGGCCGTCCCCATCGCGTTCAACATCACCCCGCCTGCCGACCGGAACAGGGCGGCGCGTATGACATCGCCGAACACATGCGCATCCTGGCGCAGATCGTCGCCGATAAGGATCAGATCGCAGGTCAGCGCGGCGTGCGACACGGCTCCGGGCAGAATTGCTGCCTGACCGCTGGCGACGCGGACCTCGGCGCTGGTGCCCTGATCGGCCAGATAGTCAGAGATCTGGTTGCGCAACACCTCCAACTTGGCATTGGTTTCATCCACCTCGGTCTGCCAACCTGGGGGCAGGGAATACAATCCTCCCTCACCGATGCCATAGGTATAGATCGGAATTTGCGGCATCACCCCAAGGATCAGGACAATCAGGTGCAGGTTTCGATCGCGCGCCGTCTGAGTGAGCGGTTCAAGATCGGCTGGCTTGGCGGCACGTCCAAGCACCACCAGAACAGTTGCGTTTTTCATCGACGTCATCCTTGACCAGATTGCCGACCAAGCATAGCGCATCGCCATGTTTCCATATTGATTTGTATCAACTGATGCGGGGATGAGCGGCCGATTCATCGTGTGGGCGGTAAGCTGACCCGCCAAATCCGGTTCGCACGGCAGATCGTCTGTGATTGGCGTCGGTGGCGGTCTTCGGTTCAGATGCGTCTTCTAGCGCCGCCTCGTTCTCGCGTCGTTCAGCCTTCTTCCGCAAGATTTTTCTGCTGAACCACTTTCGCCAATGTGTCGTGCTGCGCCACTTGGAGCTGCGAACGTCTGATGCGCGTGGTGGAACTTGTTTCGCATCCATTTCATCACGCGTTCCCCTGCGGGCAATTGCAGGGGCAATATCCCTCGTCTTTGTATTCTTCAGGCGGCTTGATTGGCCGATTTCCGGCGAGGTTTGCAGCGCGCGTTCGCAACTGTAACGCGCTTGCTTGCGACGGCTGTGATGACAACCTTGTGCGGCTTTCCCGCGGCTCGCAGGCGGTCAGCGACAGTTTTCAGGATCGGATTGTGATGGCTGGCAACAAGAGCCGCCTGGAACATGACGTGTCGCAGCTGGCGGCGTTCTCCTTTGACGGCGCGCTTGCCCCGCATGGCACCGTTGTCATGTGCGATTGCAACCAGGCCGACAAGCGCGGCGGCCTTCGCAGCAGAGAGTTGGCCGAGCCCGGGCGTCTCGGCGATCAGCATGGTGCTGGCAACGGGGCCGGTCCCGGGAACGGAACGAAGGATACCGGAAGTCGTTGCCAGGTCATCAGCCAAAATCATTGTCTGCTCGACCCGCATTTCCAACTCTGCAATCTGATGATCAGCAAGGCCTCTCAACTCGGCGTCCATGGCGCCAGACATTTCCGCCCATCCCAGCCTCCCATGCGCCTTGATCTGCGCCAGAAGCCGTTTGCCTATTTCGACGAGCTGTGTGCGCTTTGATGTCAACACCCTGAGAAGCCGCAGCTTTTCTTGCGGCAAGCCTTGCTCCGCATCCGTCCGGAACGCCATGAAGCGCCATGATTTCCGTATCGATCCTGTCGGTCTCGGCGCGTGTGCCCCGGCTCGCGGGAAAAGCCATGATCTGTACGGGCAGCAAATGCCGTGTCGCAATCCCGGCGGCGTACAGGACCGTCCAAAGACGCCACTCCTGACCACCAGTGGCCTCGAGGCAAACCAGTGCCCTCGGTTCAGGAGCGAGTTGATCGTGTCCATCAACCTTGTTCGGAAACCGCACATGCGTGCTTTCTGGCAGACAGTACATGTCGCGGAGGTCTCGGGCGAGATCGAGGAGATCAGCCGCACGGAAAAGAACTGCGCCGACGTCATGACCATCCCCGGGATCGGTCCAATGACCTCGACGGCAATGGTCGCGGCAGTTGGCAAGGGGGAGGCTTTCGACCAAGGCCGGGACTTTGCCGCGTGGGTCGGTTTGGTGCCGACCCAATACAGCACGGGCGGGAGAACGATCCTCGGGCGGATCACCAAACGGGGCAGCCGCTATCTTCGCATGCTATTCATCCAGGCAGCGAAAGTGATCATGATGCGTCAGAACAGGTGGTCCACCTTCAGCTTCGGCCCTTGGCTGACCGAAGCGGTAAAGCGGATGCCGCGCAACAAGGCCGCCATTGCGCTGGCCAACGAACCTGTCCGAACCGCAAGGAGCGTTCTGCGACACGGGACCCGGTTCGACGCCTCAAGAGATATGGCCATGGAAACGATCTGCCGCTTTCCACGGTCAAAAGGAGTTCGCGACAGAGAGGACAGCATGGAACGGAGAAAATACGCCCCCAGAGTCTGACGGCCCTCATGGTCAGCAAGGACCCTACCCCTAATGGGACCAAGGCGCGTGCGGAACCCATCATGGCCACGGCTCACGAGCCGATCCAACTGGCCGGATACATATGAGCGATTCCCGAAGTCGCGCCAAACTCTCAAACGAGACTAGCAGCCGACACATGCATAAGAGCCGGTTGCGCGAGTGAGGGGCTGCCCCGCGCCGTACCCGACAGCAGGACGGACGGATCGTGGGCCGTGGCCATGATGGGGTTCCAAGGTCAATTGTCGCCGGTGTCGCGGGCCTGCCTCCAGCGCGCCTCCGGGACGTCGCCTTTGCCTGCGGGCCAGCCTTCGCGTTGGGTTCTGCGGTCGCCATCCGTGGCTTCGGTCTGATCATGCCACAGTTGGACCTGGGTTGGATAGGGCATGTCGATGCCTGCCTTGTCCAAAGCCTTGTAGGCCGCCACGATGACCTTGCCCTTTGTGATGATGACGTCCTTGCGCTCTGGCTTGGTCCACCACCGAAGGCGGATGGTGTTCTGATAGGCGTCGATGCCGACCGGGATCGCCTCGGGCGCAGGATCGGACAGGACGCCGTTGCAGGACTGCGCGGCCTCTGTCATCAGGCGCATCGCCTCCTCCCAGTCATCGTTGCACCCGATACCGATATCATATTCCGAGCGGCGCAGCTGAAAGGCAGTATTGACCGTCAGCGCACCGGTATAGATCTGCGCGTTCGGAATGATGACACGCCGCCCATCATAGGTCTTGATGAAGGTGGCACGCGTCTCGATATCCTCGACAGTTCCCTCGAAACCATTGACCACGATCTGATCGCCCACACGGAATGGCTGACGCAGAAGGATCAGCACCCCGGACAGCAGGTTCTGCAAGATATCCTTGAAGGCAAAGCCGATGGCGACCGAACCGATGCCCAGCCCCGACAGAAGATCGCCCGGCCGCAGCGACGGAAGCACAATGGTCGCAGCCAGAAGAAACGCAAGGATCATGATCGACCAGCGCAGCAAGGCCGCACCGACATTGGCCAATGCCGGTCGACCGTGACGCGCCAATGTCCGGCTGACGCCATAGCTGACAAGGCGCGCGACGCCATACATGATCAAAAGGATGGCCGCTGCACTGACCAGATTGGGGGTCAGGCGGATCAACCCTTCGATCCAGGCCTCAATCTTGTTCAAAACTGTACCGACACCGGCATCGATATCCATGCCAACTCCCTCATGATCTCATTAGCCCCAACAGCTGTTTTCAGGACGCAATTGCAACTGCTGGGAACTCGATGGAGACCACGAAGCCGTTGACGTCCGACTGAACGTCGATCCCGCCGGAAAGTTCAGTGGCCAGAACTTTCGCGACTTGCATGCCCAGCCCGCCGATATTCTTTTCTTGCGGCTCCGCCGGGCCCGACTGCGATCCTATTCCGTTATCGGCACAGATCAACCGGACGCGCTTGGCAGCGGGGTCGTCTTTCAGGGTCACAGCGACCTGCCCCGTCCGGCCGTTCGGGAAGCCGTGCTTGAACGCATTCGAAACCAGTTCATTGGTCAGGGTCGCCAAGGCCACCGCGGTCCCCGGCTGCACGGTAACGGGATCGCCGGATACCGTCAGGGTGACCCCGGAAGGCGCGTTACGCGCCAGCGCGTCGCCTATTTCTCCAAGATATTCGGTCAACTCGATCTCGGTTTGGTCAACCCTGCGGTACAAACGCTCATGGACATGGATCATCGCCCCGATCCGGGCCTGGACCACGCTTAGCAGATCCTGGGCTTCGGAGTGGGTGGTCTTGCGGCCGGCAATGCGCACGAAAGACGACAGCATCTGAAGCGAGTTCTTGACCCTATGATCGACCTCCTGTCGCAGGACCACGGAATTGCGCAACGCCTGGCGCAGTTCAAGCAGGGTCATGACCTGTTGGGCCAGAACTTCCAAGCCACGACGCTGCAACGCCGTCAGGCGACGTGGCTGGTGATCCAGCACGCAAAGCGAGCCCAGTGGCAAACCGTCTCGGGTCTTCAGCGGTGCACCGGCATAGAAGCGCATGCCCGAATCGCCATGGCACAAGGGATTGCCGATCATGCGGCTGTCGCGATGCGTATCCGGTATCTCGACGAAACCGTCCTCCAATATCGCATGGGCGCAGATCGACGTCTCGAGGGGCATTTCGCGCGAATTCATCCCCACCTCTGCCTTCGTCCACTGGCGTTCGGTGTCGATCAGATTCACCATCGACACCGCCGTGCCGCACAATTCCGAAGCAAAGGCCACGATGTCGTCGAATGCAGGCTCCCGCTCGGTATCAAGAATGTCGAAGGACCGAAGCGCCTTCAGGCGCCGTTCCTGCTCGGGGTGATTAGCGGCACGCGGCACAGTCGGCTCCATGAAAAAATTTGCGGTCTTATGCACGATGGGACCCATTTCTGAAACAAATAGTTGATCAGGTCGAGCGTTTTGCGTGCCGTGCAGAGGACGGCAGGCATACGCGGCTGACCACCGCCCCAAGGGACGATGTGGCCATTGCGACTTCATCTGATCCGGTCGAATGCCCAAGCCGTGCCCCGCCTTGGCCCGGACACGGTTCCCCACCGGCGACAAGTCGCATATTGCTGGCATGGATACGGCGCCCAGTTCCGGAGACCTTTCTTGAGCCACCAGACACCCCAAACCAGACGCGACCTGATCCCGGTCGAGGATTACGTCTGTCCGGCGATGCCCACCGACGAATGGTTCCGAACCCTGTGGCAGCGGTTTCGGACGCGGCTGCGTCCGCCGGACAAGTCCTTCATCGCCGATGACCGGCTGAAGCGCGCAACCCTGCGTCGGCTTGACCAGGTCGTGGCCCCGCCAGCCTGCGGGCCCGTCCTGGCCGAACTGGATGTGTCGATCCGCGATTGGCTGTCACAGCCACCCAGTGCGGAACGTATCAAGGCCGTCGTTCTGCCCCCCTGCCAGGATGGCGACGTCGTCGCAGCCTGGGCGGACGGCGCGGGGCACCTCCTGCTGCAGGTCGATGATCCCGGCGATGCCAAAGACGCATTGGCACGGTTGGATCGTCTGCCCGACGATCCCGAAACGCTGCTGGTCATTCCGCGCCTTGAACTGTGGCATATCCGCGACTTGGACGGACTGGTCCAGATTCGCGCATTGATCGCCCAGCTTACGCGCCGGCGACAACGCGTGGTGCTGTCCTGCAACGCTTGGGCATGGGCCTATCTGTCCAAGTCGACTGGCATCGACATGATCGCGGGCAAGCCGTTGTGCTTTGCCCCCTTCGACGCAGCACGGCTTCGTGACTGGTTCAGGGAGCTTGCGCAGGACGATACGACGCAGGGCTTCCGCTTCCGATTGTCGGATGACGGGACGGACCTCTTCGCCAAAGATCCGTCAGAGGCGGAAACAGACTTCTTTCGCAAGCTGGCCGCCAAGAGCCGCGGCATCCCTTGGGTCGCATGGCACATGTGGCGACGGATGCTGCACACGAACGAGGAACATGGTCCCGAGACCCGCGATACCTTGTGGGTGGCCGCATTGGACGAACTGATCCTGCCGGGCGATCGCCCGCGTGACACGCTGCTGATCCTGCACGCCCTGCTGCTGCACGGGCGGATGACGACCGATACGCTGGCGCAGGTGCTGCCGATTGTGGGAGCATCGGTCGTGCCGGCCACCCTGATCATGTCTGGTTTCGTCGCCCGGAACGAGGATCACCTGTCGATCCGCGCCGAGGCCTATCCCGCCGTGCGCGCCGGGTTGGAAAATGCCGGTATGTCCATAGGAGTGCTTTGACATGGGAGGTGACGAAAGCCGCGATCAGGCGATCAGGCTGCTGAACGACATCCAGGACATCAGCTTCGGCAAGGTGGCGTTGATCATCCTGGCTACCTGGATCTCCATTTCGGCGCTGCGGCGACTGCTGCCCTATCTGGCGGCGCATGGGCCGGCCGATGCCCGGCTCTATATCCTTGGGGCGGTTCCCATCGCGCGTCTGACGCTGACCGCGATCGCGATCGTCTGGATCCTGCCGATCATCTTCAACATCACCTTTCAGAACTTTCTGGTCATCGCCGGCGCCGCCAGCGTCGCCATCGGCTTTGCCTTCAAGGACTATGTCAGCAGTCTGATCGCCGGCATCGTCGCAATCTTCGAAAAGCCCTATCGTCCCGGAGACTGGGTGACCATCGACGGCGACTACGGCGAAGTGAAGAGGGTTGGCCTGCGCGCCCTGACCTTGAATACTGCCGATGACAACGTGATCACCGTGCCACACAGCGTCATCTGGTCCGCCAATGTCTCAAATGGGAATGACGGAGCACGAACCCTGCAATGCGTGGCGGAATTCTTCATTCAGACGGCCCATGACGCGTCTGCGGTGCGCTCGACCTTGCAGGACGTCGCGCTGACCAGCGCATATCTGGATTATCATCATCCCGTGACCGTTGTCCTGCAGGAAGCCCCGTGGGGGACCCATTACAAGATCCGCGCCTATCCCTTCGACATGCGCGACCAGTTCCTCTTCATCAGCGACCTGACCCTGCGCGGGCGGATGGCAATACAATCTGCCGGATACGAGACCGTCAGACTGCCACTGATCCGGGAGGGACTTCCCGAGGAATGAAGGGTTGGCGATCTGCAGTCATGTCATTGGTGGTCACGCAAAACGGATCGGTCAATGACTTGGTGTTCCGTGGTGGTGGCCAAACTGTCGGCGTTGTCAGATTGTTGGCGGAAGACTTGCGGTGTGATCGACCTAAAGCCGTCAACGATCCGAAGTCTGTGATTGGACCTGCACCGGTTTCGTTCCGGTCAGGTCCCGATGTCAAGCAGCCCTCTGTTTGAAGGCCACTGGCGATCTGCAACCCAGGGCTAAGCGTTTCCAGCGCCGATTTGCACCGCACATCACGGTCATCTGCCAGCACGTCCCGATCGCGCCCCCCGCATCAATGGCACGGGCGACCTTTATACCCGTCGCCCCAGTGATGTCGAAGACCACATGATGGAGTCGCAGGTTCATCTCCCTGAGCGCCCTTTGCATGTGCCGGATATGGGCGGCGGCATAGCCCGCCCGGTGATCTGTGCGACCGCATCGCGCTTGAATTCATCAGTGACATTGCCTGAACCCGACATGACCTCCTTGCCTCACATTTGGCGAAGAGGGCTTCCACGAAACATGGGGTTAATTCAGTTATCCTCTATTTGGATCGAGCCTCCTGTATCGCTCCCACATCGATGATCCCATTTTTGGGGAACCTGTCCGCGAGCACGTCTGCCCGAGCACTGGTGACGATGTCGATGACGACAGGCGATGTCGCCGCCAGGAAATGATCGCGCGCATTGGGCAATCTCGACAGACTCAGCACCAGCAGATCGAGCGCCGCAAGCCTCTTGCGGTCCCGCGCCGAGCCAAGCCGTTCCGGTTGCGCAGTCAAAAGCGACGAAAAGCGCAGGGCATAGTCGCTTTCCGAGGTCATGACCACGAAGGGGCTGGGCAACGGGTCTATGCGCTCATGCTGAGATTCGAACAAATCCAGGTCGATATCGGGTGAGACCAGAATGACACCGCCGATCCTGCTGAGAACATCCTTCTGCCCGGTGATCGACAACTGCCGCAGGGTTTCGACCACAAGCTGCGTGCCCATGGAATGACCGAAGACGAATACGTACTGGTTTTCGCGGGTCAACTCGACCAGAAGCTCTTCGAGGTGGTCGCGGGCAATCAGGATGCTGTCCTTGTCCCGTATGTAACCCAATGTCCTTTCGATGGATGGCCAGGCAAAGGTCACCTGCGGCCCCTTCAAGCCGTAATCGTGGGCAATCTGCGCGTGACGGTAGACGGCGTTCTCCATCCCGGTGTTGAAGCCATGGACATAGACCACCGGGCTGTCGATGGGGCGGCCCAACGGACCTGCCTCGCGACGCACGGTCTCGCCCAAGGCGCGCAGTGTTTCAATCGGGCGCGCGCCTGCGACGATAAAGCTGGTGGCCGGGTCAGGGTTTCGTGCCGAGAACTCCACCTCACCCGGCACGTGTCGTGGTGGGACCGTGATGTCGTAACGCGCGAAAGACAAGACCCCGCCGCGCTTGGTTGTCCCTGTCAGATTGTCAGCCAGCACGCGGTCGGTGGCAAGATAGATGCGCTGGACCTCGGCCAGGCCAAGCGGCGCTTTGGGAGCGAGAAATTCATCGGGCTTTCCAGCGCAACCCGCTAAAGACAGCAAAGTGAGGCAAATGACATGAAGGGGGCTCAGTCGCTGCATGAGGAGGCTCCGTCAAAGGGCGGCCTGGGTGAACAAGGCCTTGGGGCGTGGTCTTGGTTGCGATCAAGGGGCATCGGGTTGCTTCTTGGCTTTCGTCAGCAGCCAGGCGGCCGCGGCGGCCAGCGCGATCTCCGCCAGCAGGTAGCCGAACAGCAAGAACCCAGGCCAGCCGTCTACGGCAAGGCTCAGCGCGCGACCTGACGCCAGTCCGAGGGAAAAAACGAACAGGCTCCACAGCGCAGGAACCCGCAAGACGGCTCGCAGCGCGCCTGCCAGCCAAAAGACGATCAGGGAAAGATACAGCCCCATGATCGCCCGGAAGAAATGGCGCGTCGGCACATCGTCGGCCTCTGCTCCATACAGCCACGGCAGGGTTGTCTGCGGCATCCCCCCGTAAGACAACGCCACCGGCACCAGCCCGATTGCCATGCCCAGCAGAAGGTTGCGCTGCATCGATGCGATCCGCATTGTCAGCTCTCTGTGCTTGGCTTGGTCGCCTTTGATGCCTCTGGGCCAGACGCGGCGCATTCCGTTTCGATCTCACTGATCCGGCGCCGCAGGTCCTCTTCGGTACGCCCGGATGCGATATCGACGTCGGCCTCTCCACAATTGATCGGCCTGTCCAACAGGTCAGCGCGCATCCTGGTAAGGCTGACGCATCCGCCGAGCGCACCCAGAGCCAGAGTGCAAACAATTAGTCTGATGGGCATTTTGCCTTCCTTTTTGGATCAGTGGATATCCTGGACGATACGAAAGCCGATATGCGCAGTGCTGAAGTCCTGCTCGAGGCTTGGTCTGCCCCCTGAAAAGTGGTCCTCCCTGAGGTATGGCTTTTGAGCCATTTGGAGGATGCAGGAATGCCCCAGAAAAAGCACAAGCCGGAGGAGATC
>NZ_JPKW01000022.1:0-18906 GCF_001887735.1 Paracoccus sp. SM22M-07 | reverse complement strand
AGGCGCGTGGCAACGCGATATGACAGATGTCCGAAGATCTTCCTCTCGGCTATCGCCCTCGCAGCAACCGTCATCTATTGGTGATGAATCCTGACCCTAAGAGGCAGATCGATACAAAAGACCATCTATGACAGCCTCACGTGCCGCGCTGCAATAGGCGTTCTCGCAGTTGCAGAAGCGCTTCCCGGCGCAGAGCTGCCGCTCGGTGCTTGGCTGGCGCTGCGGTGCAGCTTCCCCAGATCGGGCGTTCGTGCTCGGCGCGGCGAAAAAAGGCGGGCGAAGGCTGCTGTGTGGGACGAAGCTGCCTTTCATTCATCAGTCACCCAGCACCAATTTTGCTGCAATGGCCCACATGACGAACGCGATGCCCGCTTCCAAGATCCGCCAGGCAGACGGCTTGGCGAAGATCGGGCGCAGCCATGCCGAGCCATAACCAAGAGAAAAGAAGAACAGGAACGACCCAGACACCGCACCTGCTGCGAACGATCCCGTCTCACCGGCAAATCGGGTTAAGATTGTGCCAAGCAGCACCACCGTGTCGAGATAGACGTGAGGGTTCAGCCAGGTAATGGCGAGGCAGGCGGTCAGGGCCTTGGCCAGACCTCCCGCTTTCCGCTCCGTGCCGACAATCAGGGCTTCCGTGGATTGCAGAGCGGCCCTCATGCTTTTGGTCCCATACCAGATCAGGAACGCCGCACCGGCGTAGCGCATGGCAGGTGCAAGCCAGGGAAGCCTTTGGGCGATCTGACCGAAACTCGTCACCCCTAGCAAGATCAGGATGGCGTCTGAGATGGCGCAGGTCAGGCAGACGGCCAGAACATGCTCCCCACGCAGGCCTTGGCGCAGGACGAACGCATTTTGTGCGCCTATTGCCATGATCAAGCTGAGGCCGCTCAGCATGCCGGTCAGAAATATGGGAAAGTTCATCAGGGTCACCCACTACTCAAGTAGCCCTTGATCTACCGGCCGACTCAGCATTAGGAAATTTCATTGCACTAATGCAGCATTAGGAGTGATTATCATGCTTGACTATGCCGGGGCGCGCGCCGTTGCGATGATCGTGCAGACCGGCAGCTTCGAAGGCGCGGCGAGTGTCCTGAATGTGACGCAGTCAGCCGTCTCGCAACGGGTGCGCAACCTGGAAGAGCGGTTGGGCACGGTCCTGATACAGCGCGGTCAGCCTTGCACCGCGACCGAAGCCGGTGCCTGGCTCTGCCGCCACATGGAGCACGTTGGTATGTTGGAGGAGTCCCTTCTTGAGCATTTGCCGGGACTTGCCGCTCCGAGCGATGGGCAGCGCGTGACGCTGGAGATCGCAACAAATGCCGACAGCCTCGGAACCTGGTTTCTCCCTGCGGTGGCCTCCTTTGCGCAGCAGTCCGGTTATCTTTTCAACATTGCCATAGACGACGAGCAGCATACGCCGGATTGGCTCCGTCAGGGCCGTGTGATTGCCGCTGTCACGTCCCTCGACAGGCCAGTGCAGGGCTGCATGGTCAAATCTCTTGGTCGCTTGCGATATCACGCTACGGCAAGTCCTGACTTCATGCAGCGGCATTTCCCGGATGGTGTGACACTTCAAGCGCTGGCCGACGCCCCCGCACTGAGGTTCAACCCGAAGGACAATCTTCAGCAGGCATGGGTGCGGCAGGTCTTCGGTCAGGCTGCGGCTCTACCCAGCCACTCCTTACCGTCAACTCAAGGCTTCGTGGATGCTTGCCGGGCCGGGCTTGGCTGGGCGCTGAACCCAGCCTGCCTGATCCGCGACGACCTCGCGACAGGCGCACTGGCCGAACTTGTGCCAAGGACCGCTTTTGACGTGCCGCTGTTCTGGCAGATCAGCCGTCTTGTTGCGGATCGGCTACAGGGCTTGACGCGAGCCGTTCTCGCGGCCGCCGAGGGTGAACTGGCGCGGCCGTAAGAAGCCTCCACAGATCTCATAGGGCGGGTGGGCATGGCGAAGACGTGTCGCACGAAGGGCAGCTGTGGGCTCGAAGCGTCGATGGCCGGCCCTGACGGCCGAACGAGCGCGGGATGCCTCTCACCCACGCACTCGGCCCAAATGTATGTGTCGGCTGCTGTTCGCAATTGAGAATTTGGCACGACTTCGGAAATCGCTCATATGTATCCGGCCTGTTGATCGGCTCGCGGGCGTTCGCATGCTCACCCTTGATGGGGTTACGCACGCGCCTTGGTCTCATTAACGGCAAGGTCCTTGCTGACCATAAGGGCCGTCAGACTCTGGGGGCGTATTTTCTCCGTTCCATGCTGTCCTCTCTGTCGCGAACTCCTTTTGACCGTGGAAAGCGTCAGATGGCTTCCATGGCCATATCTCTTGGGGCGTCGAACCGGGTCCCGTGTCGCAGAACGCTCCATGCGGTTCGGGCAAGTTTGTTGGCCAGCGCAACGGCGGCCTTGTTGCGCGGCATGCGCTTTACCGCTTCGGTCAGCCAAGGGCCGAAGCTGAAGGTGGACCACCTGATCTGACGCATCATGATCACCTTCGCCGCCTGGACGAATAGCATGCGAAGATAGCGGCTGCCCCGTTTGGTGATCCGCCCGAGGATCGTTCTCCCGCCCGTGCTGTATTGGGTCGGCACCAAACCGACCCACGCGGCAAAGTCCCGACCTCGGTCGAAAGCCTCCCCCTTGCCAACTGCCGCGACCATTGCCGTCGAGATCATTGGACCAATCCCGGGGATGGTCATGACGTTGGCGCAGTTCTCTTCCGTGCGGCTGATCTCCTCGATCTCGCCCGAGACGTCCTCGATCCGTTTGTCCAGCCAAAGCCAGTCGCCATAGAGCCCGATCAGGATGCCGCGCATCCGGGGCGAAATCTCGTCCTGTCGCTGTTCGAGGATCGTCTCGAAGGAATTCTTCAGCGCCCGCAGCCCCGACCGGACAGTGATGCCCTGTTCGATCAGGAAGGCCCGGATCTGGTTGATGGTGGCCGTGCGCCGCGAAACCAGCCGTGCCCGGACCCGGTGAAGGGCCTGAAGATCGAGTTGATCCTGGTCCTTCTCAGAAACGGTCCGTAGGTTCGGCCGCAACGCAGCCTCCGCGATGGCCTCGGCATTGTTGTAGTCGCTCTTCTGGCCTTTGTTGAAGGGCTTCACGTAGATCGCCGGAATGATCCGCGGCTCGAAACCCATGCCTCGCAGCGTCCGGCTGACAAAATGGGCGCTAAGGCAGGCTTCCATCCCGACGATGCAGCGTGGGAGCTGTTCGAATGTGGCACTCAACGCCAGCCGCTTGATCTGTTTGCGTATGACCAGCTGGCCGGCGCGGTCGAACCCGACCAGATGAAACGTGTCCTTGCCGATATCGACACCGACGACGGCAAGGTCTTCGAGGCTTCCTGTCTTCTTTGCACACATGGCTACTTCTCCTTGTTGCACGGTTGATCCCTCTTCAGGGTAACCCAACTGTGGGGAAGCAGCCGACACATCCCATTAGCGGCCGCTAAACGCACGATCGATGCTGCCTTGCAGCTTCTCCAAACCGGACGTTCGTGCCTTGGCGCAGCGGAACCAAGATGGCACAGTCTGCCATGCGGACGAAACGGACCCCAATACTACAGCTAGCTCGATCGCACTTCGGAACCGAGAACGGCAACGCCCCGGTTCATGTTCCGAGACCGAGCACGGGATAGAGCGACGCCACCAGCAAAGTTGCCATGGTGATATTGAAGACCCGGAGCCGGGTCGCGTTTGACAGCCATTGCCGGACCACAGTCCCAAGCCATGCCCATACCGAAATCGCCGGAAAGCTGACGAGCGCGAACGCACCTGCCACGATGGCAACCGACAGCAGTGACCGGTCGGGCGCGTAGAGCGTAGTGGCAGACAGACACATGGCCCAGGCCTTTGGGTTCACCCACTGGAAAGTGGCCGCCTGGAAAAGTGTGATGGGACGGCCGTCCGGGTCCCGCTCCTCCACCGGTGCGGCCGTGGCGATCTTGAACGCGAGCCAAAGCAGGTAGCTGACGGAGACGACCTCCAGCACCAGGTTCAGGGCGGGCAGTATGTCGAACAGCGCCATCAGCCCCGCACCCACGAGAAAAGCCATGACCGACACGCCGCCGACGATGCCCAGCATGTGCGGCAAGGTCCGGCGGAAGCCGAAGTTTGCACCGGACGCCATCAACATCAGGTTGTTCGGGCCAGGCGTGACCGTCGCGACAAATGCGAAGCCCAGAAGGGCGGTCAGGATAGCGAAACTCATGTGTGGTGCTCCGTATATTGCTTGAGCGCAATAATAGCGAAGGGTGGTCGCAATGTATCGTCTGTTAATCTATCATTGGCTTTATATGCACAACGATTGTCGGCTTATGGATGCTACAGACCAAAAAATATTGCGTGAACTACGGCGTGACGGCCGGATCAGCAATGTTGCTCTGGCTGAACGGGTCAGCCTATCTCCCTCGGCCTGCCTGAGACGGGTTCAGGAGCTCGAACGAACGGGAGTGATCCGGGGCTATAGGGTTGTGACCAACCCGGAGCGGATGGGCCGAGGTTTTTCCGCTTACGTCATGGTCGGCCTGTCCTCCCATACCAAGGCGGCGCAGGAGGGCTTTGAGCGCGCTATGTCAGTCGCGCCCGAAGTCGTCGAGTGCCACAACATAGCAGGAGCTTTCGAGTATCTCCTTCGCGTCGAGAGCGCTGATCTCTCGGAATACAAGCGCTTTCACACAGAGGTCTTGGGCACCCAATCCCATGTCCATGCGATCACATCCTACATTGTAATGGGATCGCCCAAGGATGAACGCGCCACATGATCTGAACGAGCGAGCCAGTGTAGCTCATCGATTTGTATACAGGCGCTGCCAAATGTCGCGGAAAGGCTCTTCGGGTCAATATGACGCTTCGCGCGACGGCCGGGGCGCGGGAGCGTCCGACCCGCGCCTTCGGCCCAAAGCGGACGGTCGAGGACACGTCGCCGCTGCGGTGCAGCTTCCCCAGACCAGACCCTCTGACCTACCGCCGCCATATTGTGTAGACAGCGTCCGTTGTGCGAGACGAGGCAGCCATTCGGCACGAAGCGAAGACCGATTGTTATCCTTGCGTGGCGGACATTGGTGCAGCCTCGGGCTGTGGACTTATGTCGGCGTAAGCTTCAGCGGGAACGTCGACGGCGGGCGGCTTAGGCAGTTCCACGAGGGGGTCAGGATATCCCTGCCAGCCGCAGCGCGAGCCCGGTGAAAGCGCAGATTGCCAGCACCGGGACTGCGCCGAGTTTCAGCCGGAATACGGCCACGATGGCAACAATGGCCAGTGCCAATGCGGCGACGTCCAAGGTCGCCCAGACCGGCAGGTCCAAGTTCAGCCCCAACCCGGTCACCGGGCGCAGCTGACCGAACAGCACATGCAGGCCGAACCACAGCGCGAGGTTCAGGATCACCCCCACCACCGCCGCCGTCACCGCCGTCAGCGCCGCCGTCAGGGCGTGGTTGTCGCGCAGGCGTTCGATGAAGGGCGCGCCCAGGAAGATCCACAGAAAGCAGGGCAGGAACGTGACCCACGTGG
Organism: Paracoccus sp. SM22M-07; assembly: GCF_001887735.1. Classification (NCBI taxonomy): domain Bacteria; kingdom Pseudomonadati; phylum Pseudomonadota; class Alphaproteobacteria; order Rhodobacterales; family Paracoccaceae; genus Paracoccus; species Paracoccus sp. SM22M-07. The sequence continues at coordinate 13,381 of NZ_JPKW01000022.1, read as the reverse complement.
TCAGCAGTCCGCCCAGAGTCGCGGCCAGCAGCGGCGGCATACCGCCCGCTTCGCGCAGCGCCCCCATGAAGCCCACGAACTGGGTCACCATGATCAGCGGCCCCGGCGTGGTCTCGGCCATGCCCAGCCCGTCCAGCATCTCTCCGGGGACCAGCCAGCCATAGGTCTCGACCGCCTGCTGGGCGACATAGGCCAGCACGGCATAGGCTCCGCCGAATGTCACCACCGCCATCACGCTGAAGAACCCGGCGATCTGCGAGAACACGTTTTCCGGGCCAAGGATCAGGAACAGCGCTGCCACGGGCAGCAGCCACAGCCCCAGAAACACCGCCGATATGCGCGCCGCCCACCCGGCGCTGACACGGGTATGGTCGGGCGTGCCCTCACCTAGCAGGGTGTCTGCATCGGCCACTTGGGTGCCGCCCATCTTGCCATGCCCGCCGCCGCCTTGGAACGCCGCCAGACCCGCACGGGCGCCGACGAAGCCCACCAACGCTGCCGTGAGGATGATGATTGGAAACGGCACGCCAAAGGCGAAGATCGCTAGGAACGAGGCCGCTGCGATGCCGATCATCGTGCGGTTCTTCAGCGCCCGCGACCCGATGCGGATCACCGCCTGCACGACGATTGCCAGCACCGCAGCCTTGAGGCCGAAGAACAGCCCCTCCAGCACGCCGGCATTGCCCCAGATCGCATAGACCCACGACAAGGCCATGATCGCCACGACGCCGGGCAGCACGAACAGCAACCCGGCGATGATGCCGCCAAGCGTCCGGTGCATCAGCCAGCCGATGTAGACGGCCAGCTGCATGGCCTCGGGGCCGGGTAGCAGCATGCAGTAATTCAGAGCGTGCAGGAACCGCCGCTCGCCCAGCCATTTCTGTTCCTCGACCAGAATGCGGTGCATCAGGGCGATCTGGCCCGCGGGGCCGCCGAAACTCAGCAGGCCGATCCGCGCCCAGACACGGGTGGCTTCGGCCAAGGTCGGATAGGGGCGGGTCTGCATCATTCTGCCCTCGGCTTGTTGGTGGGCCAGTTGTGGGTCTCGCCGGTCGCGTCACGCGCCCACCGATAGAGCGCGTCATAGACCAGCATCCCCGCCTCCAACTGTTCCAGATCGTCGGCATACATGCGTGACAGGCCAAGGGAGACGGCAAGCAGCCCCGCTGCTTCGGGCGCCAGGTCCAGCCGTGCCGTATCGGCAGCCCGAACGATCACGGCCAATCGGTCCAGCGCCGGAACGGACAGGCCCAGATCAGCCAGCATCACGTCGAAACTGCACAGATCGCCCCTGTGGCTGAAGAAGACGTCCTCGATGTCGAAGGGCGCGGCCTCATGGCGCTCGGCGACACCTGAGACTTCGGCCGGGGCCACGAACAGGATCACTGCGCGGGGATCGACAAAGCGGCGGATCAGCCAGGGGCAGGCAATGCGGTCGATCTTGGGTCGTGCGCGGGTGACCCAGACTGTGCGGCCCTGCCCGTCGCGTGGGGGGAGGTGGTCTGTCTGGATCAGCGGCAGACCCGCCTCTCGCCACGCGACAAAACCACCATCAAGATATTCAGCTGGCCGGCCTTCGGCGCGCAGCCACGCCGCAGCGCCCTGACTGCGGCGATGACCTGCCTGGCAGAGCACCAGCACGGGACCCGGCGGCAGCGGCGGCAGATTGGCAAGTTCGCGGTCATCCGCACGGATGGACCCCGGCACCAGCCGTGGATCGGTGGCAAAATCGGTTTCGGACCGGACATCCAGAATGACCGGGGCGCGGGGCGTGCCGATGATCCGGGCAAGTTTGTCGACGGAAATCGCGTTGGGCGCAGGCATGGGCGTTCCTCCCGTAAAGGTCTCATTGGAACGCGAACTTCGGCTGACGCCTCGTGGGGCGGTCGCAAGCCCCATGGTTGCAGCTATGACATCCGGGAGGGGATCGTCAAGGATACTGACTGATTTTCCGCTTCAGAACACGGTCGGCCAGGACCGTGATCAACTGCCGCACAATAAGGGTGATGAACCAATCTGGTCCGGCGCAAGCCGGACCAGCCGGCGCCGGGCGTCCGACTCTAGAGATGCGACGCCCAACGCGGGTGATTGTCGTCCACGATGAAGGGATGGGCATGGTGGCGCTGACCGTGCAGATGCGGATGATCTGGCGGGAGATTGGCATGGCTGTGCTCCAGAACCTCCGGGTCGCCCACTGGCCAGAGCCGCAGCGCGACGACGATGCCCGCAGCGGCAAGTGCCGCAAGAACACCAAGCGCTGCAACAGGACCGGCCTGCGTCATCAGCCAGCCCGATAGAGGATATGTGACCAGCCAGCAGGCGTGGCTTAAGGCAAATTGCGCGGCGAACAGCGCCGGACGGTCTTCGGCATGGGCCGACCGTCGGAGAAGACGCCCCGATGGCGTTAGAACGGCAGAGTAGCCCAATCCCACCAAAAACCACGCGCCTAGCAGAGCTGGCCAGACCAACCCAAACGCGACAATCCCATATGCCAACGCGAGAATGGTCAGGACCATCAAAATGGCTCCGCCGACCATCACCGGGCGATCCGACACCGTGTCCAGCACCCGAGGCAGCAGCAACGCTGCGATCATCGATCCAGCCCCAAAAGCGAGCAACGTCCAGGCCAGTGCGGAGGCATCCAGCCCAAGCGTGCCGCGCACCAGCGCGACCGAGTTGACCAGCACCATCGCCCCTGCCGCTGCGGCGGCCATGTTCAGTGCCAGCAATCCACGCAGACGGGGCGTGGCCAGATAGATGCGGATGCCCCGGGTCGTGCGATCATAGATGCCGCGCGGCTCCGAAGGTTTCGGACTGGGCAGCATGACCGAGAGGACCAGTGCCGCAGACGCCGCGAACCCGATCATCGTTCCGAAGAAGAGCGAATTGTAGCTGATCACGGCCAGCAGCAGCCCCGCCAGCATCGGACTGACGATATTCTCGAGATCATAGGCCAGCCGCGACAGCGACAGCGCGCGGGTATAGCGCGCCTCGTCGGGCAGCACGTCGGGGATCGTCGCCTGGAAGGTCGGCGTGAATGCCGCCGAGGCCGATTGCAGCACGAAGATTAGGACATAGACCTGCCAGATCTCGGTGACGAAGGGCAGGCACAAGGCGACAGCGGCCCGCACAAGATCAAGCGCCACGAGGAAGGCCCGGCGTGGCACGCGGTTGGCAAAGGCGCCCGCGATTGGGGCGATGCCCACATAGGCCACCATCTTGATGGTAAAGACCGTGCCCAGCACCATGGCCGCATTGTCGCCTGCCAGATCGAAGGCCAGAAGCCCTAGCGCCACCGTGGCAAGCCCGGTGCCCAGAAGCGCCACCACCTGTGCCGCAAAGAGATGGCGGTAGGTGCGGTCGGCAAGGACGTCCAGCATGGGGTTACCTCAAAGGTATCGGGAAATGGCCTTCATCTCGTCGCGATCGTGAGCCGAATGTTCGGCGTCCAGACAATGATCAATATGATCGTGGATGAGGACCCTCTTGGCATTGATGACGGCCTTCTCGACTGCCTGCAGCTGGTGCGCGATATCAACGCAGGATGTGGTGAAAACCAGGTTTGACGCGCAAAGCCGCTGCACCTTAAGTTTTACTTTACCCTGCCAAGCCAAGAAACAACGCCAACAATCGGCTGACGCCGATCATGGTAAGATCATCGAGATGGCCGAAGGAAGCTCCAACCTTCTCCGTCTTCACCGTCATCGGTTTGTCCACCATGATCTGTGACTTCGTACGAAGACCATTTTGCTGCGATGGCTCTACCATTGGACGGAGGAGCGGCGCGTCGATCAGGGTTGATGTCAGAGGAAGGATCACCACCGAGCCGAGGCCATCGAATTGATCCGCCTGGATGATCAGAGCCGGCCGCGGCTTGCCATAATCACCTTGAAGAGCAATCGTCACGAGATCGCCGCGCCTCATTGCCAGTCATCCAGATCCTTCATGGCTGCATCCATGAACTCAGCCAGGTCGGCTTCAGCCCGATCTGCGGCAGCGACCAGTGTGGCCTGCCGTTGGCACTCAGCAGCGAAACCCGGACGACGCGTGTCCGGCACCCAGATCTGCACCGGGCGCAGACCCGCAGCGCGCAAGGCCTCGCGGCGCTTCTGAACACGTTCCGAAACAGAGTTTGGCATATGTGGCCTCCTTCTCATATGTTACATGTAACGAATAATCTGCCCCTATTCAAGCCTGAGCAGATCGCCAGATTTCATCTATAGGGACTCTGTTGCACAAATCGGGTGATGGCCGAGGTTCCCCCTTCCCCGGACGGACTTATCCCACAGCTTCCGTGACGGGTATGCCGAGCGCGGTGTATCCGTTCAGGACGGCGATTCGGACCTGGAGTTCAGCGACCTGACGGTCGAAGTCCCGCGCCATGAGCCGCTGCCCCAGCAACTTCACACAATGCATCTTTGTCTCGACGCGGCTTCGGCGGTGGTATCCGCTCCATCGTCGCCAGAGCGCGCGGCCCAGGTATTTCGCCGCGCGCAGGGCCTCGTTTCGCGGCGAGCCTTTGTCCGCCATTGGTCCGAGGACAATGGCGAGCGCTCCAGCGGTGATCGTCTTCCAGGGCTTCGCGTTCTTGCGGGGCGGGATGACGGCATGGGCGCCGCGGTCGGCAATGGCGTCGTGGCATTTACGTGTGTCGTAGGCACCGTCGGCGGTGACGCTGCCGATCCGCTCGTCCGCCGGGATCTGACCGAGCAGGTCGGGTAGCACAGGGGCATCACCGATGTGGCTCCCGGTGATCTCGACAGCGCGGACCTCCAGTGTTTCCTCATCGATTCCGAGATGGATCTTGCGCCAGACGCGCCGTTTGGGACCGCCATGCTTGCGGGCATGCCACTCGCCTTCCCCCTCGACCTTGATGCCGGTGCTATCGATCAGCAGGTGCAGTGGCCCCTTGGAGCCGCGGTAGGGGATGTTTACGGCCAAGGTCTTCTGGCGGCGAGATAGCGTGCTGAAGTCGGGCACCGTCCAGTCGAGACCAACCAGCTGCAACAAGCTCTCGACGAACCCGGTCGTCTGCCGGAGCGCCATGCCGAACAGCACCTTCATCGAGAGGCACGTCTGTATGGCGGCGTCGCTGTAGCTCTGCTGGCGGCCACGCCTGCCAGTTGGTGCGGCCTCCCAACTCATCTCGGGATCGAACCAGATCGTCAGCGATCCGCGGCGCTTGAGCGCTTCATTGTAGGATGGCCAGTTCCTGGTCTTGTAGGTTGGAGGTGTGGGTCTGCTCATGGATTCCAGCTACCACGCTGGATTCATGAGATGAATCCCAAAAGGGATTTGTGCAACAGAGCCATCTGCAATAGAAACTAGCTCGGCTCGAGAGTGGATCTATCGAGTTTATGTGACGATCCTTTGCCGCACGTTACGTGGTCAAATGAGCCGCACCAAACCGTGACAGATCCAAACAGACCTGCCTACTTTAGTGGTAGTACGTCACCTTCAAGCAACACGTGCATTCGGTTTTGCTGCACCATCTGCAAGAGCGAGGAGCGGCAGATGAACATGGCGTCGACCACCACCACTTTGCCACGCGAGGCCGTTGGCGCCTTGTTGAAGGATGTCTCGGCAACGCTTGTCGGGAATGACTGGCTTGTCGAGCGCCTCTTGATCGCTTTCCTTGTCGGGGGGCATGTCCTCCTCGAAGGACCGCCAGGTGTGGCGAAGACACGCGCGGTGAAGCAGCTGGCGGCACGGTTGCCGGGAACGCATGCCCGCGTGCAATGCACGCCTGATCTTCTTCCCTCCGATCTGACAGGTAGCCAGATCTGGCGCGGGGAAAGCGGCTCCTTTGATTTTGTTCCTGGCCCGATGTTCCACAACATCGTCCTGGTGGACGAGATCAATCGTGCGCCTCCAAAGGTGCAATCGGCTCTTCTCGAGGCGATGGCTGAGTCACAGGTAACAACCGGCGGCGTAACGCGTCCGTTGCCCCAGCCCTTCATGGTCGTGGCGACGCAGAACCCGATAGAGCATGAAGGTACATTCCCCTTGCCCGAAGCACAGCTGGATCGTTTCCTGCTGCACCTGCAACTTGGGATGCCGGATGCCTCCAGCGAGCGGGCAATCCTCGACCTGGTGGAGGAGGAGAGCCGCACGGCACGTGCACTTCCAGAAGCTGAAGCCGTCGATGTGGAAAGCCTTGCCTCGGCTCGTGCGGAAGTGGCCGATGTGCGGCTGGCGCCGGTGCTCAAGGACTTCATCATCCGGCTGGTGATGGCGACCCGCACCGGAGGGAGCCTCGCAAGCTCGGTTGCGCATCCGGTTTCTCCGCGCGGGACACTGGCCCTTGCAGCTGCGGTCCGCGCCCGTGCCTGGCTTCATCACCGCGATCATGGCCTGCCGGAAGATGTCGAGGCTTTGGCATGCGATGCACTCGGGCATCGTCTTGTGGCGGACTGGAAGGTGGTCAGTGAAGGGCGAAACGGGCGCTCGCTGATCGCGGATGCGCTGCGCGAGGTGCGCCCGTGGTGAGAGCGGCATGGCAACTGGCGCAGGGCATTCGATTGGATGCCAACGAGTTGCTCGCACTGCGGGACACTTCGCCCGGCCGCGCGAGGCCCGAAGCCGCACGGCGGTCCGGAACGATCCCCTCGCGCCAGCAAGGCAGTGGCATGGACCTCCGCGAGATCCGTGCCTACGTGGCCGGGGATGACCCTCGGCGACTTGATGCTGCGGCAACCGCACGGACTGGTCGGCCGCATGTCCGGGCGCTGAACGAGGATCGGGACGATGTCACGCTGCTCATTGTCGACTTCCGGCTTGTTATGATGTGGGGAACGGCAGACACGCTTCGCTCGGTGCGGGCTGCGCAGCATCTTGGAATGATGGGTTGGCAGGCCGTGCGCCGCCGAGGAGCCGTCGGCCTTGTCATCGCAGAAGCCTCTGGTGCCCGGTCTTTGGCGGCGGCAGCGGGCGATGCGCAGATGGCGACGCTGTGCCGGATGTTGGCGCATCGCCATGCAGAGGCCTTGGCTGCCGGCCAAGCCAAGGTCTCACTCGCTGAGGCGCTGACTTTTGCGCACCGTCTGGCGCCTCCCGGCGCACACGTGATATTGGCGACCTTGCCCGGTGGATGGACCGGCGCAGAGGACCAGGTTGCGCGTCTGTCCCGCGGTCGGCGGTTGGAGGTGGCACTGATCCTCGATCCGGTGGAAGTCGCGCCTCCGGCATTCGCGCTGCCTGTCAAAAGCGGTGGCCTGCAATGCTTGGCTCGCCTGCGGGTGGCAGAGCTTTCCGATCACATGGACCAACTGCGGAAACTAGGCGCGGTCGGTCACGGGATCGCACCGTGACCCATGACGAGTTACTGGCGAGACTTCTACCACCGCGCCTCCCGGCCGAAATGGCGATTGTTTCTCTGTCCGAGATGCTGGCACTTGTCGCATTCGGAATGCTGCTGGGCTTGGTGGCGGGGTTGCTCATCTTGCCCCTGACGCGCCGTCGCTCGAGCCCGAAGAGGGTCTGGCTCTCCGATCTCCGCGCACTTCCGGTGCCCGAGCGGCTGTTGGCGCTGGCGCGGCTGCTTGGTCGCCTGCCGCCTTCGCTGCGCGCTGCCGCCTACGGGGCCGAGCCGCCGCCTTCCGACCAGATGATAGAACGGGCAGTTCGACGCGCTCGCCCCTGGTACCGATGAGTCTGGCCGCGCCCTATCTGCTGGCGCTGCTGCCCTTGCCGCTGCTGCTTCGATGGCTGCTTCCCGTGAAGGGGCAGAACCGCATGGCACTTCTGGTACCTGAGTACCTGTTTCCGCCCGACGCGGCGGGGCGACAGGCGTGGCGCCAAGGAACTTCTCTGACGCTGGTGGCAGCTTGGGTTTTGCTTGTCGCAGCACTGGCAGGACCACAGGTCGAGCGGGTGGCGAGCGCAGTTCCTGCCAGCGGCCGTGACATCATCCTGACGCTCGACCTGTCGGGCAGCATGGAAAAAGAGGACTTCCTGCTGGACGGTCAGCCGGTCAGTCGTCTCGAGGCTGTCAAACGAACGGCGGCGAACTTCGTTGCAAACCGCACCGGCGATCGCATCGGCTTGGTGATCTTCGGTGCTCGCGCCTATGTCGCCGCTCCGCCCAGCTTTGATGTCGCCGCCGTGGCTGAAACCATCGAGGAGGCACAGATCGGCATTTCGGGTCGCGGCACGGCCATCTCGGACGGCTTGGGCCTGGCCACGCGAAGACTGCTGACCAGCGACGCACCAAGCAGGGTCATCATCCTTCTTTCGGACGGTGTCGATACCTCGGGGAGTGTGCCTGCTGCAGATGCAGCGCGTTTGGCGGCAGGACACGGCATTCGGATCCATTCGATCGCACTCGGCCCGGACGATCTCGAAACGCAGCCTGCATCGCGCGATGCAGTCGATGTGGCAACGCTTCGCGCCATCGCCGATGCCGCCAACGGCCAGATGTTCCGTGTGCGCACCACCGGCGATCTGGATGCCGTCGCCGAGGCGCTCGACCAACTGGAGCCCAACCCGGCTGACCGACCACCGCTGCGCTACTGGCAGCCGCTCTGGTTCTGGCCGGCGGCGGTCGCGGCACTGCTGCTTGTGCTGGCGCTGTTCCGAGGTCGTCCATGGAAGACCTGATCCTTCTGCGGCCATGGTGGCTTGCGGCTGTTCTGCCCCTGGCCCTGATGCTTTGGCGGGTGCTGCGGCGACCAGTTTCGGCCGGGGGGTGGGAGAGGCTGATGAGCCCTCAGATGCTGGCCGCAATGCAGGCCTTGGGATCCTTCAGTGGCAGCGCGTCTCGCGGAGAGCGCCTGCTGCCGGTAGCAGCGCTCTTTCCACTGATACTGGGACTGTCAGGGCCTGCCCTGCCGCGCCAGGACCTGCCCGTTATGGCGCGCAATGATACAGTCATTTTGGCCATCGATCTTTCCCCCTCGGTGGCGAATGGACGGGCGCTTTTACAGGCGCAACAGGCTGCAGCCGCCCTGCTGCAGGGGCTGCCTGGCCGTCCTGTCGGGCTGATCCTTTACGGAAACGAGGCCTTCACAGCTTCAGCGCCGACGACGGACCCGCGGCGATTGGAGACCATGATCGCGGTTCTGGATGCCGGGCTCATGCCTGCGCGGGGCAGCAGCCCCGGCGCCGCAATTGGGCTTGCGGCGCGGATGTTGGCCAATCCTCAGCAGGCGGATCTCATCCTGATCTCGGACGGCGGCGGCGTCGACAGGATCGCACTGGCAGAGGCGGCTCGCCTGTCCGGGCTTGGAGCCGGCATCTGGCCGGTCAGGGTAGAGGGGGCCGCAGCCGGTGCCCCGGTGCCGGAATCAAGCGCAATGGCGCCTTTGGCCTCAGGCGGACGGGTTTTGAACTGGAACCAGGCCGATGATCTCGCTGCAGAGCTGGCTGGCAGGGGTTCGCGCCATCGCGTGGCCGAACTGCAGGCCTTCGGCTATCGCGATTTTGGGCCGTTGCTTGCAGCTCTTGCAGCCGTTCCACTGCTGATGATGTTACGGAGGCGCTCTTGAGGCGGGCCTTCGCCCTGTTGATCCTGTCAATCGCCCTTCTGGTGATTGCCGGGCCAGCCGCCGTCGGCACCTTGGCGTTGCGCCTCGGGTGGGACAGGCTGGCTGTTGCTCTTCTGCAAGATGATGCTTTGAGGGGTGTGGCCCTTTACCGGCTTGGTGATGATGTGGCTGCCGACGCGGCCTTCGCGCGCGCAGGCCGATCGCAGACATTCAACCGCGCCCTGGCCTTGGCGGCAACTGGCGACTATCCGCTTTCCGTGGCCTATTTCGATGCCGTGCTCTTCGTGAACCCGGCAGACGAGCAGGCTCGCGCAGGCCGCGACCTCGTCGCAAGCATGTATGACCCCCACAGGGGCGACAGCACGGCACCCGGGCGCATCATGGGGCATGGCGGCATGCCGCCACCCAACGAGGAGATCCAGGCAGCTCTCGTCGGTGCTGCCAGCGATGATCTGCGACGTCCTTTGGAGGCGCGGGGTCTGGCGGCCAGCGACGAGTGGCTGCAATCTTTGACGGATGATCCCGGCGAGTTCCTGCAGCTCAGGATTCAGGTGGAATACGATCGGCGCGCGCAAATGGGTCTGATCCGGCCAGAGGCGCAGGACCCATGGTAAAGATCCTGGTCCTCGTCATTCTGATTTTGGCCAGCCCTCTTCAGGCGCAAACGACGCCCTTGGAGCCTGGTGGAGCCCGCCTCATGATCCTGCACGATCGCTCGCGTCCGGTCGTAGCCGAGATGGTTAAGCTGACGCTGCGGGGCGAGTATGACCTGACGGTCGCGCTGGAGAACCTCCGCTTCCCCGACTCCAAAGAATACGACTGGATGCAGATCGCGCCTGACCGATGGTTTCAGGAGCGGATTGGCGGTCGGATGATCCAGATCTTCGAGCGGGACATCGCCCTCTTTCCCCGGCAAGAGGGCCAGATCGCGGTCGGCCCGGTCGTGCATGAACTGACCCACATCTCCCGCTCAGGCGACCGCATTGCGTTAGAAGTCGCTTCGGCACCGGCGAGCGTGAATGTCATCCCCTTTCCACACAGCAGGCAGCCGCTGACAGCCAAGACGCTTGTACTGACCGACGAGCTGTCAGCCCAACCCGGCCAGCTTGGTCCCGACGAGGTGCTGACCCGCCGAGTGACCATCGAGGCATTGGGCACGTTGGCCCATCAGCTGCCCGAGCGTCCAGACCTTCAGCAGCCTTGGCTGATCAGCTTCACTCAACCCGAGCAACGCGAAACGACACCCACGCCGGAAGGTCCTGTGTCTCGCGTGGTGTGGGAATGGCAGTTGCGCCCCCGTACGGGCGAGCCGGGAGTCCTGCCTGCCTTTGCCTTTCCATGGTTTGACACCGACACCCGGCAGATCGAGACGGCGGCAATGCGGCCCTTGCCGTTCGGTCTTGCGGGGTTCGGCAGCAATGTCAGCTCTGGCGCATCCGACGCCCTGAAACAAACAGGCTTGATGGCGCTCATCGCCGTCGTGGGATTTACTGTCGCGCTCTTGATCCTGCTCTGGGGCAGACTTCCCGCTGTGACACACGCCATCCGAAGGCTTCGGTACAACCCACACTCCGCCGCGTTGGAACGGGCTACGGCGCAGGGCGATCTTCTCGCCTTAAGGGCTGCGGCAGAACGTTACGCCACGTGGAGCGGTCGCATCGATCCAGAGCAAGACAGACTCCTGTCTCTCCTTGACCGTGCGATCTTTGACACTGAAGCAGATCAAAGTTTCCGTCCGAACGACTGGTTGGCGAATTTCCTGCGCAGGCAGAGGGGCCCCATGCCCAGAACAAAAGTATGAACGTTCGGATCAAAGTCCCCGCGCGACATGAAGATTACCCCACCGGCCGCTTTGAGCGAGAACAATCTCTTGGTGGTGCAGTAAGGATCTGGCGCATTAAGTGAAAGCAACCGTTCGTCTGCGCCGCGGGGCCCTTGGCGCCTGATCCGACGCGAAGGGCGGGAAGCTGACGGTTGGCGCCGCAGCATCGCAGCTGCGGCAAGCATGGGAAAGCGGTCGTTCGTCCACGATGAAGCGATCATCCTGTCCCGTGATCCGAACCCAGTTCGACGGGAAGATCACGCGCCCGCTGCCAGAGCGCGCGCCACGAAACCTACTGCGTTTCGAGGACAAAGCCGTCTTTCTGATCGACATAGCCTTCGACATTGTCGCGAATCTTCTCGAAGACCTTCGGCAGGTATTCGATCAGATCGGTCATCGTCACATCAGTCCCTGGGAAGCAGTGATACGTTTCCAGATAGGACCGCATGGTCTCGCGGTCGTTGGCACTGACCGTCAGCAGCGGGTCAGGTCCCTCGTAGTCCCAGAGATTGGTAAAGTGGATGAACTTGGAACTGTATTCGTAGGCGACGCTGACCCAGGAATGGTTGTCCGCGGCATACTGCTTGAACTCGACGTCCTTGATTGGGACGATCTTGTTCTTCGCGGTAATGTGCGTCCAACGCTCGCCTGTCAGCGCCTCTCGGCATAGGCCGTCCCGGTCAGCGAGCGGGACGCTGAAGGCCAGGTAGTCGACGCGCATCAGGCTATCGATTTCTTGGCGGATGATCCCCGCGCAGGCGCCATAGAGGCCCGCCGCGTAAAGCATGCCGAAAGCCTGTTCGTGCTCGCGAGTGCGCTTCTCAACGAGGCGCATGTAGGCCCGAAGGTATTTTTCCATGCAAAGCCCTCTTTAGATCGATTCGGCACGACACGGCGACGCCCGCAGTCCCAGTCACTGCGCAGATCCGCCAAAGCCTGGTCAGCCTGCACATGGCGATCCTAGGTGTTCAGTCCCGGCATCTGGTGGATCGGGTTTAGGATGAATCTGTCTGGCTCAGATGTCCAGATCTTGCAGATGTATTCATAAGGCGTGAGGCCGCCGAGGGTCTTGAGCCGCCGGGCGAAATTGTAAGCGTCCATGAAGTCGGCGAGATGGGTGCGGAGCTGGTTGTGGTCTTCGTAATAGAAGCGTTTTACCGTTGCGTCTTTGATCGTGCGGTTCATCCGCTCGACCTGGCCATTGGTCCAAGGGTGGTTTGGCTTCGTTAGGCGGTGCTCGATACCGTTGGCCTCGCAGATCATGTCAAAGCGCATGGGCCGGGAAGAGATGGTGTTGCGATTTCGCGGCTGCTCGGCGAACTGAATGCCGTTGTCGGTGAGAATGGTATGGACCTGATAGGGCACTGCTTCGAGCATGTGCTGCAGGAACTCCCAGGCCGTCTTCCTGTCCGCCTTGTCGACGAGCTGGGTCACGGCAAACTTGCTTGTGCGGTCGATGCCAACGAACAAAAACAGTTTGCCCTCAGCAGTCTGAACCTCGGCGATGTCGATATGGAAAAAGCCGATGGGGTAACGCTTGAACTTCTGGCGCTTTGGCTTGTCGCCCTCCACGTCAGGCAGTCGAGAGATGCCGTGACGCTGCAGGCACCGATGCAGTGCAGAGCGCGTCAGATGTGGGATCGATGGCTGCAGGGCGTAAAGGCAGTCATCAAGCGGCAGCAGCGTGTGGCGTCGAAACGCGACGATGGCCGCCTCCTCAGCCTCCGTGAGGACCGTCGAACGTGGCTCCTTTGGGCCAGTTTTGAGATCATCTACCGTCTGTCGTTTGCGCCACTTCGCCACCGTTTTCTGGTTGATCCCCAACTCCCGGCTCAGCGTCGCGACCGAAGCTTGCGATCGCTGTATTGCTGCTCTAACCGCGTGCGTGGTCGTGGCGCTTCCGTGGCGAACCTGTCCCATAGGGCATCCTCCCATTCCTTCAAAAGGATCTCACCATCAAACCGTGGGATCAAACACATTAAAAAGGGGGGCGTGGTCGCCTGATCGGCCGAACCAAAGGCGGCATGAACACCAAGCTGCACGCCATTTGCGACGGCCAGGGACGACCGCTCGA
>NZ_JPKW01000021.1:0-24414 GCF_001887735.1 Paracoccus sp. SM22M-07 | reverse complement strand
ACCGGATCGGAGACGAAAGCGGCCATCAGGCCATGGATGACCTTCAACAATCACCAGCGCCCTCACTCAGCCCTCGGCGCCAAGCCACCGGCGCTGGTCTATTGGCAGCGAAATGATCTCAACCAACCCGATCAGCAGGTGCAGCGAGTGGCTTAGATTACGCCAGATCCCGTCCAAGAGATGGCGAGTGGCTCACCTCTGAGAATGCCACAGCAGGCGCGCGCCCAAGCTGCTAATGGGACGGCCTATTACCGCTGCCCGCGGCCCCGAGCGCGGTGCGGCCGATCAGCCGGGCATCTCGATCTGGATCTTCACATCGGCGTCACGGCCTTCGGCGGCGCGTTCGAAGGCTGCGATGCTGTCCTCGAAAGGCAGGCTGAGCGAGATCAGCGGCTTCAGGTCCACCTTGCCCGCCGCGATCAGCGCGATGGCCCGGTCATAGACGTTGGCATATCGGAAGACCGTCTCGATCCGCAATTCCTTGGCCTGCAGGCCGACGATGTCCACGGGGACCGGATCGACGGGCATGCCGACCAGGACGACCGTCCCGCCCGGACGCGCCAGCTGCGGAACGCCCAGGATGGCGGGCGCGGCGCCCGAACATTCGAAGACCACGTCGGCCCCCCAGCCCTCGGTCGCCTCTGAGATCGCCTCGGCGGCAGTCCTGTCGCGGATGTTGATCGTCTCGATGCCGGGATATGCGCCGATGATGTCCAGCTTGGGCTGGGCCAGATCGGCCACCAGAACCTTGGCGCATCCCCCGGCCAGGGCGGCCAGCGCCGTCATCATGCCGATGGGGCCCGCGCCAAGGACCATGCCCACGTCGCCGGGCTGGACGCGCGCGCGCAATGCGGCCTGCATGCCGATCGCGAAGGGTTCGACCATCGCGCCCTCGGCGAAGGAGACGTGATCGGGCAGCTTGTAGGTATAGGCCGCCGGATGCACCACCTGCGGCGTCAGGCAACCATGGACGGGGGGCGTCGCCCAGAAGGTGACCGCGGGATCGACGTTGTAGATCCCCAGCTTGGCCGCGCGCGAGGCGGGGTCGGGAATGCCCGGTTCCATGCAGACGCGATCGCCCGTCTTCAGGTGATGGACCTGCGATCCGACCTCGATCACCACACCCGAAGCCTCGTGCCCCAGGACCATCGGTTCGTTCACGACGAAGGGGCCGATCTTGCCGTGGGTATAATAGTGAACGTCGGATCCGCAGACGCCAACAGTATGAACCTGGATGCGGACATCGGTCGGTCCCATGTCCATCTGCAGGGGAATATCGCGCAGCGACAGCTCTCCCTTGCGTTCCAGAACCAGCGATCTTGGCATCGTGCCTCTCCCTTGGATGCGTGACGGCAGACGCTTTGCCGACGGCCGCATACGACGACAGGCGGGGCGGGCTGTAAAGCCTTCGACGATCACGGCTGTTGGAAAAGCGGCTTCGATCTTGGCGCGGCAATGAGCGGGGCCACGCGCGGCGACGGTCGGTGCCCTGTTTTGCCAGCGATCGCTGCACCTGGACCGCCAAGGCACAGCGATCCCGCAGGGTCATGGCGCGGCCAAGCGAACACGGCACTTCTGACAAAAGATTATCTTCGGTTGACAAATGTCGGAATCAGCCATTACCTTGCCATTTGTCGGGTTCGTCCTGACATTTGTGTCACCCGGGGAGGGGTGATGCCTGGAGGAGCAATCATGGAACAACCGCTGCTGGAGGCCACGGGCTTTCGCAAATCCTTCGGGGGCGTCTTTGCCCTGCGCGACGGCCGCTTCACGCTGCGGCCCGGCTCGGTTCACGCGCTTTGCGGCGGCAATGGTGCCGGCAAGTCCACCTTCCTGAAGATCCTGATGGGCATCCATCGCCGCGACGGCGGCACGCTGCTGCGCGACGGCAGGGCCATGAGCTTTGACAGCCCATCGCAGGCCCTGGCCAACGGAATTTCGATCATCGAACAGGAACTGAGCCCGGTTCCGGCCATGACCGTGGCCGAAAACATCTATCTGGGCCGCGAACCTGTAGGCCTTTTCGGCCGCGTCCGCTTTCGTGAACTGAACCGAAAGGCGCAGGAACTGCTGGACGGATTTCATTTCGGCATCCGCGCGGAAAGCCTGATGATGGACCTGACAGTGGCACAGATCCAGCTGGTCGAGATCGCCAAGGCGCTGAGCTATGACGCCGAGATCATCATCATGGACGAACCGACCTCGGCCTTGGGCGAGGCCGAGGCGGACCAGCTGTTCGCGGCCATCAAGACGCTGACGGCCCGCGGCAAGGGCGTCATCTATGTCAGCCACCGCCTGTCCGAGATTTTCTCGATCTGCGACAGCTATACCGTGTTCCGCGACGGCGCCTTCGTCGAGACGGGGGCCATGGCCGACATCGACAAGGATCGCCTGATCCAGCTGGTCGTGGGCCGCCCCCTGACCGAGGAATTCATCAAGGAGAACGAACCGGGCCAAGAGGAACTGCTGTCGGTGCGCAACCTTTCCGCCGATCACGGCGTCCGCGACGTGAACTTCGCCGTCAGGCGCGGCGAGATCCTGGCGCTTTATGGTCTGATGGGTTCTGGCCGGACCGAGATCTTCGACCGCCTGTTCGGTCTGTCGGACAGTGCGGGCGGCGAGATTGTCATCGAGGGCAAGCCCATCCGGATCGACACGCCCCACCAGGCGATCAGCGCCGGGCTGGCCTATGTCACGGAAGACCGCAAACATTCCGGGCTGGTGCTGACGGGGGACGTTCGCGACAACCTGTGCCTGGCCACGCTGGACCGGGTTTCCACCGGACCGCTGATGCGGGTGGCGGCCGAACGCGACGCGGCACAACGCATGATCGAGACGCTGAACATCAAGACCGCCTCGGACAAGCTGTCGGTGTCCAGCCTGTCGGGGGGCAACCAGCAGAAGGTGGTCCTGGGCAAGTGGTTTCTGACCGAACCGCGCATCCTGCTGCTGGACGAGCCGACGCGCGGCGTCGATGTCGGCGCCAAGCGAGAGATCTATCGCGTCATGTCCGATTTCACCCGTGCCGGAGGGGCCGTCATCATGATCTCGTCCGAGACGGACGAGGTTCTGGGCATGGCGGACCGGGCGGTCGTGATGCGCGACGGTCGCGTGGCCGGTGAATTGCAGCGGGCCGAGTTGTCCGCAGAGAGATTGCTGCATCTGGCGGCCTGAAACCGCGGCGCCCGCCCCACGCGGGCGACCGCGCGGCGCAAGATGCACGAAAGGGAGGATCAAGGTGGAAAAGCAGATCGAGGCCGCCACGCCGGCCGGGGCAGGAACCGAACAATCGCGCACGATCACGTCGCGCATCGGCCCGTTGGCACAGCGTTACGGCATCCTGATCGCGCTGGTCCTGCTGTGCGTCGTGCTGGCGGTGGTGAACGACAACTTCCTCAGCCAGCGCAACATCATCAACGTGTTGCGCCAGACCTCGATCAACGGGATTTTGGCGATCGGCATGACCTTCGTCATCCTGACGCGCGGGATCGACCTGTCGGTCGGATCTGTCGTTGCGCTGGTGGGGGTCGTGTCGGCCAGTTTCGCCACGACCAGCACCGCGGGCGTGGCAGGATCACCCTACATACCGCTGATCGCGGTGATGGTGGGACTGGCGACGGGGACTGCGGTCGGGGCCGTGTCCGGCACGGTGGTGGCCCGGTTTTCCGTCCCGGCCTTCGTGGCGACGCTTGGCATGCTGTCGGCCGCACGCGGTCTGACGCTGATCTATTCGGGCGGTCGGCCCGTGCCGGCGCTGACCGACGGCTATCGCTGGATCGGAACGGGCGATATCGCGGGCATTCCCGTGCCGATCGTCCTGTTCGGGCTGGTCTTCGTCCTGGCGCATTTCATCCTGACCCGGACCCGGTTCGGCCGCCATGTCTATGCCGTGGGTGGCAACCCGCATGCGGCCAAGGTGTCCGGCCTGCCGGTCCGTCGCATCCGTTTCGCCGTCTATGCCATTTCGGGGGCGCTGGCGGGGATCGCGGGGATGATCCTGGCGGCCCGGACCGGTTCGGCCCTGCCGCAGGCCGGCGTCGCCTATGAACTGGACGCCATCGCGGCCGTGGTCATCGGCGGCACCAGCCTGGCAGGCGGCATCGGCCGTGTAAGCGGTACCGTGATCGGCGCGCTGCTGATCGGCGTGATGAACAACGGGCTCGACCTGATGGGGGTCGAATCCTACTACCAGCAGGTCATCAAGGGCGGGCTGATCGTTGCCGCCGTGCTGCTGGACCGTTCGCGCAAGTCCGAGGACTGACGCCCACCGGGCGCAGGGGCTGCAAAAAGATTGTCATAAAGGGAGGAAACCACATGACACCGAAGATGATGATGACAGCCAGCGTGTTCGCCTTGGGCCTGGGGGCCGGTGCCGTCCAGGCGCAGGACGACCCGATCAAGATCGGCATGGCCGCCTATGGCCTGAACGCCGAGTTCATGCAGCTGTGGTCGGCCGCCGGTCAGAAGCATCCCGCCGTCCAGTCGGGCATGGTCGAGCTGACGATCTTTGACGGCCGCTATGATGCGCTGGTCCAGCAGGACCAGTTCGAGACGATGATCACCCAAGGCTATGACGCGATCGTCTTTGCGCCCATGGACGTCGAGGCGGGTGCCACGGCGGTCCAGCTGGCGGTCGATGCGGGCATTCCGGTCGTGGGGTCGAACGCGCGGGTGAACAGCGACCAGCTGACATCCTATGTCGGGTCGAACGATGTCGAGGCGGGCTATCTGGAGGCCAAGGCTGTCCTGGACAAGATGAATTGCGAGGGTGACGTCGTCATCATCGAGGGCCCCATCGGCCAGTCGGGCGAAATCCAGCGCGGCGAAGGCAATGAAAAGGCCCTGGCCGAATGCCCCGACGTCAAGATCCTGGAACGCCAGACCGCCAACTGGTCGCGTGCCGAGGCGCAGAGCCTGATGGAAAACTGGCTGACCTCGCATGGCAACGACATCAAGGGCGTGATCGGCCAGAACGACGAGATGGCCCTTGGTGCCATCGAGGCGATCCGCGCCGCCGGCATGGATGTGGGTGATTTCGCCATCGCGGGCGTCGATGGCGTGACCGATGCGCTGAACGCCGTCAAGGAAGGCAGCATGGATTCCATTCTTCAGGATGGCGAGGCGCAGGCACTGGGTGCCATCGACGTCGCCATCAAGGCCGTCCGCCCCGATTACGAGCCGATGTCCGGCATCTGGGAACAATATCCCGACATGCCGTGGAATGACGGTGCCGACGGCGAATACAACGACCCCTGGACCCCGGTGACCGCCGAAAACGTCGATGCGCTTCTGGCCACCCGCCAGTAAGCCTGATCAGCTTCCCCGGCGCCTTTGGGTGCCGGGACCACTCACGGAATGGATATCCGGATCGTCCCTGCCGCCGCGCGACCCGCAAGGTCGCAGGGACGGTCCCGCGTCAGACAGAGGACCGCTATGGCAGCTTCATTGGACTTTTCCCTGACGGGCAGGACTGCTCTCGTCACGGGTGCCGCCTCGGGGATCGGCGCGGCGATCGCGCGGGCATTTTCGACCAAGGGCGCGCGCGTCGCGCTTTTGGACATGAACCTGCAGGGCGCCCGGCAGCTGGCCGACGAGCTGCCCGGAGAGGCGCAGGCCTTCGTCTGTGACGTGACCGACCCCGACAGCATCGCATCGGCGTTGGCGGGCGCAACCGAGGCATTCGGCGGCATCGACATCCTGGTGAACTCGGCCGGGATCGTGGATCTGGCCCCGGCCGAGGATCTGTCGCCCCAGGCATGGACGCGCACCATCGACATCAACCTGACCGGCAGCTTTGCCATGGCCCAGGCCGTGGGCCGCGCCATGATCGCCGCAGGCAAGGGCGGACGGATCATAAACCTGGCGAGCCAGGCGGGTTCGGTGGCGATTGAAGGGCATGTGGCCTATTGCGCGGCGAAATTCGGGATCCTGGGCGTCACCAAGACGCTGGCGCTGGAATGGGGCAAGCACGGCATCACGGTCAACGCGATCTCTCCGACGGTGGTGATGACCGATCTGGGCCGCAAGGCATGGGCGGGCCCCAAGGGCGACGCGATGAAGGCGCAGATCCCGGTCGGCCGCTTTGCCGAACCCGACGAGATCGCCGCGGCGGCGGTGTTTCTGGCCTCGGACGCGGCGGCAATGATCAACGGCGCCGATCTTCTGGTCGATGGCGGATATACGGTGAAATGATGGACAGCAGCGACAAGAACAAACCGGCCGGGCTGGCGATGCAGCGGTTCTTCAACGACCCCGACGACATCGTCGACGAAACCGTGGCAGGCTTTATCAAGGCGCATCGCGACCTGGTCCGCAGGGACCCGATGAACCCGCGCGTCGTGCTGTCGCGCTTTGCCCCGCAGGAGGGGCGCGTCGGCATCGTCACGGGCGGCGGGTCCGGCCATGAACCCGCCTTCATCGGCTATGCCGGACGCAACATGGTGGACGCCGTGGCGGTGGGGGAACTGTTTTCCTCGCCGACCGCGCAGGCCTTTGCCGATGCGATCCGCGCCGCGGATGGCGGGGCCGGTGTCGCGGTGCTTTACGGCAATTATGCCGGCGACAACATGAACGTGAAGATGGCCCGCGACATGGTGGCCGCCGACGGGATCAAGGTCGCGCTGGTCGTGGCCAATGACGACGTCTGCTCTGCCCCGCCCGCGGAACGTGCCAAGCGGCGCGGCGTGGCGGGCGAGATCTTCATGTGGAAGATCGGCGGCGCCCGCGCGGCACTGGGCGGCGACCTGGCGCAGGTTCAGGCGGCCGCGCAGAAGGCCATCGATGCATGCCGTTCGGTCGGTGTGGGCCTTGGACCCTGCACCCTGCCCGCGGTGGGACATCCGAATTTTCAGATCGCCCCCGGCACGATGGAGGTGGGCATCGGCCATCATGGCGAACCCGGTGCCCGTGTCGAGCCGCTGAAACGCGCCGATGACATCGCCGACGACATGCTGCGGATCGTGCTGGAGGATCAGGACCTGGCCGAAGGGACCGAGGTCGCGGTGCTGGTCTCGGGTCTTGGCGCGACGCCGGTCAACGAGCTCTACGTCCTCTACGACCGGGTCGAGACCGGCCTCGAGAGGGCGGGCCTGAAGGTGCATCGGGCCATCGTCGGCAATTACTTCACCTCGCTCGAGATGGTGGGGGCGACGCTGACCGTCATGGCGCTGGATGACGAACTCAGGGAATTGCTGGACGTCGAATGCGCCGCGCCGGGGATCAGCATGCCGGGCAGGTCCGTCCAGCCGACCGCCGCCATATCCACCCCGCGCCCGCGCCGGACCGGACCGGCCAAGGCCGAAGCTGCCACGGAACGCGCGCCCGAAGCCACCGGCGATCCGCGCCTTGATCTGCACGCGGCGTCCGGCATCGTGTCCGACTTGGCAAATGTCATCGTGGCCAACAAGGCCTATCTGTCCGAGATCGACGGCCTGATCGGTGACGGCGATCACGGCATCAACATGGCCAAGGGCTTTGGGCGGGCCGCCGAACGCATTGCCGGTCGGGACCTGTCGCTGGCCGAGGCGTTTTCGGTGCTGTCGGACGTGTTGATGACCGAGATCGGCGGGTCGATGGGGCCGCTTTACGGGTTCATGTTCCGCAACATGTCCCTGGCGATCGACGGGCGGCAGGCGGTCGATGCCGAAGGCTTCGGCGTCATGCTGCGGGCGGGTCTGCAGGGCGTCCGGACCACGGGTGCCGCCGAACTGGGCGACAAGACGCTTGTCGACTGTCTGGTGCCGGCCATTGCCGCCTATGAGGTCGCCCTGCCCCAAGGCTTCGAAGAAGCGCTGAAGGCGATGGCAGAGGCGGCCGAGGAAGGCCGCGACAGCACCGTCGACATGGTCGCGCGGCTTGGCAGGGCAAGTCGTCTGGGGGAACGATCGCGCGGTGTCCTGGATGCAGGGGCGACCTCTTGCGCGCTGATCCTGACGACGCTGGCGGAGAGCGTGGCGACGCGGCTTTCGGCGACGTGACGGGCGAAGCCGCGGCATTGCATCGCCGCGGCTTCGCGCCGATAATCGCCGCTATGCAGATGTTTACCCGACACGACCTGACCTTGTTGTTTCGCAGCCTTGCCGACCGCATGGTCGCCGAGCAGGATTATCTGGCCGAACTGGACGGCGAGATCGGCGATGCCGATCACGGCGTGGCCATGTCGGTGGGCTTTTCCGCCGCCGCCAAGGCGCTGTCGGAAGGCGAGCGTGACGCGCCCGCGCTGGCCGACGGCATGATGCTGGCCGCCAGCGCCTTGCTGAACGAGATCGGCGCGACCACGGGCCCGCTTTATGCCAGTGCCCTGATGCGGGCCGCCCAGGCATTGGGTCCGCAGGCCGAAATTCCCCTGACCCGCCTGCCCGAAGTGATTGTCGCCATGTCCGAGGGCATAGCTGCGCGCGGATCCAGCAAGCCGGGCGACAAGACCATGATCGACGCGTGGGCGCCTGCCGCACATGTCGCCCGTGCGGGCCTGGCGGCTGGCCGGGACGTCGACCGGGTTCTGGCAGAGGCCGCGTCGGCTGCAGCAAAGGGCGCCGAAGCCACGCGGGCGATGATGGCATCCAAGGGTCGGGCGGCGCGCCTTGGCCCGCGCAGCCTGGGGCATGTGGATCCCGGTGCGGCATCGGCGGCCGCGCTGCTGGACAGCATGGCGCTGTGGGTTGCGGACCGATCCGGTCGGGCGTCATCATGACGAACGGACAGACGACACGGGTGGGCGGCATCGCACGCAGTCCTTTGCGCTTTGGCGAGGACCCCCTGCTTTGGGCTGCCTGGCTCTATTACGAAGATGGCATGACCCAGGGCGACATCGCGGCGCAGATGGGTGTCTCGCGCGCCACGGTGAATGCCTATCTGGCCGATGCGCGGGCCCGGGGCATCGTCTCGATCGAGATCGACCCCGACCGCTTCCGCGCCCTCAGCATCGCGCAGAGCCTGCAGGACCATTTCAACCTGTCGGATTGCCTGGTGATCCCCTCGGAAGGTCCGGGCATTCCGTTGATCAACCGGTTGGGCGCGGCCGGGGCGCAGCTTCTGGCAAGGACAGCGCAATCGGGCGATACGATCGCGATCACCTGGGGACGCACGGTGCTGGCCCTGGCCGACAGCGTCCGCAGCGGCGGGCTTCAGGATCTGCGCGTCGTGCAGGCGACGGGTGGAACCACCGCCAAGATCCCCTGGACCCCCGAGGCCTGCGCAACCACGCTGGCCGACGCCCTTGGCGCGCGCTGCATCCCGATATCGGCCCCCGCGATCGTCTCCTCGCCCGACATGCGGGCGCTTTTGCTGCGTGAACCGGTGATCGCCGAACAGATGGGCGTTCTGGCCGAAGCGAACCGCATCATTCTGGGCATCTCATCGCTGCGTCCGGAAAGCACGATCCACAGCAGCGGTTTCTTCGACGCGGTGGACGCGCAGGATTACGCGAATGCGGCGGTCGGCAGCATTGCAGGGCGGCTGATCTCGGCCACGGGCGAGGTCGTCGACGGACCGCTTGAGGCGCGCACCATCGGCATCGACCTGAACAGCCTGGGCAAGATCCCCTGCCGGATCGGTGTCGCGGGCGGAATGGACAAGGTGCAGGCCATTCTGGCGGCCTTGCGCGGCAGGCTGGTCAACGTCATGGTCACCGATGCCGATACGGCCCGCGCGATCCTTGCCTCCGAAGGCTACGATATCGGCGCCCCCAAACGCGCCGGCAAACCGGCAGCCGCGCTGCCCGAACGCGTGCGGGTCAAGAAATTCCTCAATCGCTCGCAGGATGCCGTCACCGAGACGATCGCAGGTGCCGTCCTGGCGCATGAAGGGCTGCTGGCCCCCATTGAGGGCGCGCCGCGTGCCCTGAGGGCCGTGACAGGCCCCCGCCCCGGAAAGGTGGGCCTGGTCATCGGTGGAGGATCGGGCCACGAGCCCGGGTTCTTCGGCTATGTGGGGGCCGGTCTGGCCGATGCGGTCGCCATCGGCAATGTCTTTGCGGCCCCGCCGCCCGACCCGATCCTGGCGGCGACGCTGGCCGCCGATGGCGGGGCCGGCGTGCTGCATATCTTCGGCAATTTTTCGGGCGACGTGATGAATTTCGAGATGGCCGCCGAGATGGCCGCCGCGCGGGGCATCCAGGTCCGCTCGGTCATCACAACCGACGACATCGCCTCGGCCCCGGTCGAGACGCGGGCGGCGCGGCGCGGCGTGGCCGGCAACGTCCTCATCTTCAAGATCGCCGGGGCCGCCTGCGACCGGATGCTGCCGTTGGAACGCTGCGCCGAACTGGCCGAACGGGCCACGAGGCGGTGCTTTACCATGGGCATCGCCCTTGAACCCGGCACATCGCTTGAAACGCGGCGCCCCAGCTTCAGGATTGGTCCCGACGACATGGAGATCGGTGTCGGGGTGCATGGTGAACGCGGCATCGCAAGCGACAGGCTGGTCGGCGCCGATGAGGCGACGGATCTGATCGTCGATCGGATCCTGTCGGAAATGGCGCCCATCGAAGGCGACCGGGTCGCGCTGTTGGTCAATTCGCTTGGCAGCACACCGCTGATGGAACTGTATATCATCAACCGGCGTCTCAGACAGCGGCTGCGCGCCCGCGGCGTCGTCTCCCACCGGACCCTGATCGGCCATTACTATACGTCGCTTGACATGGCGGGCATGTCGATCACTGCGATGCTGCTGGATGATGATCTGGCAAGTCTGCTGGATCATCCCTGCCATTCCCCCGCCTGGCATCAAGTCTGACAGTCTTCATGCGGTGACCACACGCGCCTGCAAGCCGGCGACTGATCCCACCATGGGGTGGTCCGCTGCCTTGATGAAGGCAGACGGACTGTCAGGAATGGCAAACAGGCGACCTTGGGCCCTGACGGTCAGGGCCAAGTTTTGATAAACGCCGGGGCCAGTTCGACACATAGCGGTCGGTGCGTCACAAACACACGCCCTCCGGCGTTTTCATCAGTGTCAGAGTGGCTTGAAGCGCAGCCAGGTGGCTGAGGCCTTGGGGCATGTTGCCCAGCCATTCGCCACTGTCCGGGTGGATCATTTCGGGCATGATACCGGGCATCGCATCGACCGTCTTGCGCAAGTTGTTCATCAGCGCACGCGCCCTGTCATGCTGCCCCAACAGGGACCTTGCCTCGACCATCCAGAAGGAACAGGCAAGAAAGCATCCTTCCTCCTGATCCATACCGGTGTAGCGGTAATGCAAGTGCCCCCCGGCACCCAGCTGGTGATCGATCGCGTCCAGCGTCTTTTCCAGACGCGCGCGCCCGTCATACTCAAATCGGACCGAAAGGATCAGCGCCGCATCCAGCTTCTTGGTCCCAGGATGCATGACATAGGCGCCCAGATCTTCGTCCCAGCAGTTCGCATCGATCCACTGCGCGATGCGGTCGCGCTCGCGGCTCCAGCGGTCGCGACAGGTGGTGGGCAACTGTCCCGCATCGGCCAGCTGCACCGCACGGTTCAACGCTTGCCAGCAGCTGATCTTGGACATGGTGTAATGCTGCAGATCAGGCAGTTCCCAGATGCCGCTGTCCTTTTCCTTCCACCTGTCGGCGCATTCGTCCGCCAAGTGCGACAAGGTCTCGGCGCTGCGGGGATCGATCAGGTTGCCGGCCTGCGTAAAGACCGAAACCGTTTCAAAGATGTCACCATAGATGCCGTGCTGATGCTGCCCGGCGGCACGATTGCCCCGCAGAACGGGACGGGAATTGCGATAGCCGGGAACGGGGATCTCCTCCATTTCCTCGACAACGCCACCTTCCAAGGCGAAGCAGACACGGGCACCATGGGCGCAAAGCTGGTTCAGCAGCCATGTCAGCGCGGCCTTGGATTCGGCCTTGATCCCCAATCGCAGGAATGAGGCGATGATATAGCCTGCATCCCGGACCCAAGCGAAGCGATAGTCGTAGTTCTTGTCACCGCCGATCCGTTCGGGCAACGAGGTGGTGGCCGCAGCCGCGATCGCGCCACTGGGCGAATAGAGCAGCAGCTTCAGCGCCAGCGCCTGACGCAGCAAAAAGGACCGGTGCGGCGTATCCAGCCGGATCTCGTGGCACCAGTCGCGCCATTCCTGATCCGACAGATCGATGCGGTGATCGATCTCGTCCAGGGTGGGGACGACCAGCGGTTCGTTCGACCCCGCCACGATGGCCACGATCTCACGCTCGCCCGCGGCCAGTGTCAGTTCCGCATCCATGCGGTCGTCGTCGCGGGCGGTAACAGTGACGCGGTCGCCATGCAGGAACATGCCAAGGACCGGCCCGACGTGAAAGGTCTCATGCGGTCCCGTGCTGCTCATATAGGGGCTGCGGCGGCCTGACCGGTGGCTCAGCTGCAGGACGATGTCGAAGGTCATCTTGCCCTCTGTCACCTCGATCCGTCGCGCCAGTTCGGCCCAGGGAAGGCGTCCGGCGGTCGAACTGTTCAGCGATTCCGTCAGGACTGCGACGCCACCTTCGGTCTGGAACCGCGTTTCCAATACGTTGCTGTCCGTGCGGTACTGTCGGGTGATCCTTGTGGGGTTGCGCGCGCTGATGGTGAAATGCCCCGGCCGGGCGCCGTTCTCCAAAGGTGCGGCGCCGACCAGCAGCCTGTCGAACAGCGGCGGGCTGTCCATGTTGGGAACGCACCACCAATCGATCGCCCCATCGACGCCACTGAGGGCGACGGCCCGTCCATCCCCCAGGGCCGCATAACCCTTCAGCGGCAGAAAGCCGTCCGCGTCACGATCCATCGATCACGCCCCTTGGCCAAGATTGATCGACAGACCGCCATCAATGAAGAAGCTTTGACCGGTGATATAGGAAGCCGCATCGGACGCCAGAAAGGCGATCAGGGCCGCCACTTCTTCGGGCTTGCCTGCGCGACCCAAGGGGATGTGACTTTCCATGCGCCGGCGGAGGGCGGGGTCTTCGGCGGCCTCTTGGTTGATGGGCGTCATGATCATGCCGGGGGCGACATTGTTCACCGTCACGCCACACCCTGCCAGTTCCAGCGCCATCGTCCGTGTCAGCATCCGCAGGCCACCCTTGGCCGCATCATAGGCTGCCGAGCCGATGCGGGCCACGTCCTCGTGGATCGAGCTGACATTGATGATCCTGCCATCGCCTGTCTTGCCGATGCGCTGTGAAAACGCCCGCGCCAACAGGAAGGGGCCGGTCAGGTCGGTCGCGATGGTCTTGGCCCAGTGGTCGTCTTCCATCTTCGTGACCGGCGTGCCGCTGAGATCGATGCCGGCATTGTTGACCAAGACGCGGGCGGTGACGCCTTGGTCGTCCAGTTGCCGAAACATCGTCTCTATCTCGGCTGCCTGGCTCTGGTCGCATCGGAATATCCGGGCGTCACGGCCCGCCTGCCTGACCAAGGATGCCGTCTCCTCGGCACCCGCTGCGTCGCTGTGATAGGTGATGACGATGTCATGGCCGGCACCAGCCAAGGCTTGTGCCGTTGCGCGACCGATGCCCGAATCCGCTCCGGTGACGATGGCGACAGGATGTTCATGCTTGTTCGACATATGGCTCGCTCGACTGCGCTGTTCAGTGGCAAACGTCCCATTCGCGGTGCCGTTCCCCAAGATCACAAAGTGAGGTCCAGCACCGACCATTCGGGTGCATTCTGCAGGCCGCGACCGACGTTTCTGACCGTGAGACAAGATAAAATCCTGCCGTGTCAGGGCCGACGCGAAACTTCGCCGACGATCCGGCCCTGAAGAAAAATCAATGCGCTGCGGACCGTTGGGCCTTCACGCCTTCCAGCAGGTCGTGGAACATGGCCGAAGCGACCAGATCATCCAACGTCACCGAGAGCTTGCGGCGCCAGTTCGGATATTCATCCACGGTCGAGGGCACGTTGACAGGATGCAGCTCCGCTGCCAGATCCTCCAGCCGGACGGCGAACAGGCGCGAAGGCGCGCCGGCCAGATGCCGATGGACGGCCGTGATCAGCACGGGCGGTGCATCGTCAGGGCCGATCGCCGCAGCATCGGCGGCACCGAAATGGCCTGCCTGCACAAGATCGCCCAGCAGCTGGCGCCGCTCGGTGGCGCGGGAGTCGCGCTGTTCCGTCGCGGCCGCTTCGCCGATGAAGCCGAACCGCTGCCGCAGGTCCACGTCGTCGCCCCGCCACCACCCGCGGAACGTCGGCAGATCATGGGTCGACAGGCATGCCAGCGCCTCGCGGGGATAGTCCTTGGGCGGGATGAAGCCGTCCTCATCACGCTCGAAGAAAAAGATGCGGTATGAGAGGATGCGGCATGCCTCCATGACGCTCCGGAAACCCGGGGGGACGTTGCCCAGATCCTCTCCGATGATGGTCGTGGCGTTCTGGCGGGACGCATCGGCCAAGGCGGTCAGCATGTCCTGAATTGGATAGCGGGCATAGGTGCCTTGGGCCGGATTTGCCCCCCGCGGCATCAGGAACAGCTGCCACAATCCCATGGCGTGATCGATGCGCAGCGCACCGGCCTGGCGGGTGGCATGTCCGATCAGCTCGCGGAAGGGTGCGGCCTGGGTTGCGGCCATCGCCACCGGCGACAGCGGGGCCAGGGCCCAATCCTGACCCTGTTCGTTGAAATAATCGGGTGGCGCGCCGATGCGCACGTCGGGCAGCACGATGTCGCTGCCCCAGCTGCCGGACCCATCCGCAGCCTCACCGACCGCGAAATCCAGATAGAGACCAATCGCCATCCCCAGATCACGGCACCGCTCGCGAAGGGCCTGCAGCTGCGACTGGCACAGATATTCCAACCACATGTGAAAGGCGATTTCATCGGCTCGGTCTTCTGCCAAGGCACGGATGGCCTCGCCCTCGACATCCTGCCAAGGCTCGGGCCAATCGGACCATCCGGCCCCGTGGCCCGCCTTGACCATGGCAGCCGATGCCACTTCGAACAGCGCGTGGCGGCGCAGATCTGCGCCCCCGTCGGCCACGAAATCGTCCGGCAGCTCCGTCCCCTGGGCCCAGATCATCCGCAGCACGGCCAATTTGGTCGCGGCCACCGCAGGATAGTCGACCAGTTCGGCAGACCTGAGTTCGCGCAGCACGGCCGGATCGACCATCGCCGCCTCGAAGCCGGCAACCTGATCCACGGCAAGATAAAGCGGGTTCAGAAAGCGTCTGTTCGAGGGTGAGAAAGGGCTACACCGGCTTGGGTCCGACAGGAACATGGCATGCAGCGGGTTGAGACCCAGAAAGGCGGCGCCCGCCTTGGCCGCGTGTTCCGCCAGCACCTCAAGATCGGCAAAATCGCCGATGCCCCAGTTGCGGTCGCTGCGCAGTTGATAAAGCTGCAATGCGATCCCCCAGTGCCGACCGTCGCCCGGAACATGGCATCTTGCACCATCCGGGGCTTGCAGCTTGGGTTCGGTTTCCAGCGGCGGCAGGCGATCGGCCCCAAAGGCGGAAAGCAGCGCGCGCAGCGTCTCGTCCGGGGCGTCGCATTCCTTGTCGCCCCCCAGATCGTAACGCGGCTGGATGCCATAGGCGCGGGCACGGTCACGCAGGGTCATGACTGATCCGGCATCAGGACGACGGTCGCCAGCGGCGGCAGGACTAGGTTCAACGACTGATCTCGGCCATGCCAGGCGACGGCCTCGGCGTCGCGAACGGCAGCGTTTCCGACACCCGAGCCTCCGTATTTTTCGGCATCGGTGTTCAACACCTCGCGCCATGCGCCGGCAAGGGGCACCCCGATCCTGTAATTCTCGCGCACGATCGGGGTCAGGTTGCAGACGATCACGACCGGGGGGGCGCCATCGTCGGATTTGCGCATCCAGACCAGCACGCTTTGCGCGCTGTCGCTGGTGTCGATCCATTCGAACCCTTCGGGATCGCAATCAAGCCGGTGCAGTGCGGGCGTGTCGCGGTACAGGTGGTTCAGATCCGACACCAACTGCTGCACGCCCGAATGCATGGGATCGTCCAGAAGATGCCAGTCCAGCGACTGGTCGTGGTTCCATTCGCGTTCCTGTGCGAATTCGCATCCCATGAACAACAGCTTCTTGCCGGGATGCGTCCACATGAAGGCGTAATAAGCCCGCAGGTTCGCAAATTTCTGCCAACGGTCGCCAGCCATCTGCCTGATCAACGACCCCTTGCCGTGGACCACTTCGTCATGGCTCAGCGGCAGGACGAAATCTTCGGAAAACGCATAGACAAGACCGAAGGTCAGATCATGCTGGTGATGCTGCCGATGGATGGGATCCAGCCGGAAATAGGCAAGGGTATCGTTCATCCATCCCATGTTCCATTTGAAGCCGAAGCCCAGGCCCCCTTCATCGACGGGCCTGCTGACCATCGGGAAAGCGGTTGATTCCTCGGCGATGGTGATGGCGCCGGGATGATCCGTGGTGACCCGGGTATTGACGTCGCGCAGGAAATCGATGGCCTCGAGGTTCTGGTTGCCGCCATGACGGTTCGGAACCCATTCGCCGGGCTGGCGCGAGTAGTCCAGATACAGCATCGAGGCGACCGCATCGACGCGCAGCGCATCGACATGGAACCGGTCGACCCAATAAAGGGCGCTGGCCTGCAGGAAATTCGCGACCTCGCGACGGCCGAAATTGTAGATCAGGGTATTCCAGTCCTGGTGGAAGCCCTGACGCGGGTCCGCATGTTCGTAAAGCGCGGTGCCGTCGAATTGCGCCAGCCCATGCGCGTCGGACGGGAAATGCGCCGGCACCCAGTCCATGATGACGCCGATGCCCGCCTTGTGCAGACGGTCCACCAGCCGGGCGAAGGCCTCGGGGGAACCAAAGCGACTGGTTGGCGCGAAAAGACCGATGGGCTGATATCCCCATGACCCCGTGAAGGGATGTTCGCCCACGGGCAGGAATTCCACATGGGTGAACGCCATGCGTTCAAGATAGGGCACCAGCAGATCGGCCAGCGCATCGTAGTCCAGGATTTCGGCATCGCCGCCCCGGCGCCAGGACCCCAGATGCACCTCGTATATCGAGATCGGCGCCTTCCGGTCCTGATGCCCGGCACGCACTGTCATCCAACCGGCATCCTGCCAGTCGTGTTCAGGCAGCCCATGCACGACGGAACCCGTCTCGGGCGATTTCTGATGCGCAAAACCCACCGGGTCCGCCTTCAGCGGCAGGCGCTGGCCGTGCGCGCTGAGGATTTCGTATTTATAGATTTCGCCGGTCGTCAGGCCGGGGATAAACAATTCCCAAATGCCGGGGCCAAGGCGCCGACGCATCGGGTTGCGGCGTCCATCCCATGCGTTGAAATGCCCGACGACGCTGACACGGCGCGCATTGGGGGCCCAGACCGCGAAGGCCACGCCGGGCACGCCCTGATGCGTTGTCGGATGGGCACCAAGCTTGTCGTAAAGACGGCGATGGCTGCCCTCGGCCAACAGGTATTCATCCATTTCCCCCAGAACGGGGCCAAAGCGATAGGGGTCATCCACCTGCCATTCGTGATCGCCCGCGCGCATCGCCAGTTCATAGGGACCGTCAGGGCCGGGACCGCAGAAGAAGCCCTCCGGGTGGATCTTCTCCAACGGGAAGGACTTGCCATTGGTCAGGGCGCTGACCTCGGCGGCCTGCGGGGCAAAGACCCGCAGCTGTCCGTCATGCGGGCCAAGGATCGAGAAGGGATCGTGATGCTGCCCGCGGAGGATCGCCTCGATCCCGGCGGTGGACAGTCCGTCATGCAGTTGTGCGACATCGGTCATGCGGTCTCCTGCGTCAACAGCTCCAGAATTCCGGCCAGCGGAATGCCGACCCAAGCAGGGCGGTTGCCAAGTTCATATCCGGTTTCGTAGATGGCCTTCTGCAGCAGGAACAGGTCCAGCAAGGCATCGGCCGTGGCACGATCGGATGGCAGGTTCGCCGAACCCTCCACGTGATCGCGGTAGCTGTCGAGGAAGGCGGCGCTGGCGGTGCACCGCCAATGTTCGATCCGCTGCAGCGCCTGTTCGGCGGACGCGCCAAAGCTTGCACGATGCCGGGCGGCGACGGTCAAGGCCGCGTAATTGAAGGACCGCAGCATCCCCGCCACATCGCGCAAGGGCGAAGACATGGCGCGGCGCTCCTCCAGCGTCCGGGCAGGTTCGCCTTCGAAATCGATGATGGCCACGTCGTTCTGTGCCAGAAGAACCTGACCCAGGTGATAGTCGCCATGGACACGGGACAGCCCGCCCGAGGCCGTCAAATCCGCCGCACGGCGCAAACGCTGCAGCAGGATGTCGCGGCGGTCCAGCACCTGCTGGGCCAAGGGCGCGGCATCGCCGGGCAGATCGGCCTCTTCCAGCCGACCCAGGACAGCCTCGGCATCGGCCACCGCATCATCGGCCCACCGGCGCAACGTATCGGCGGTCAGATCCTGCAGGGCAAAGGCGGGGTCTTCCGTGGGCGTCGCCAAGGCTCGATGCATTTCCGCCGTCCGCTGTCCCAGAAGACTGCCGATCGACAACGGGAAATCGTAATGGCCGGGCTCGGGGGCCAGATCGCCCGTCGAGGTCCAGCCCTCGCTCTCGTTCAGCTCAAGCATCAGCGCATCGACGATGCCCGACCAGGCGTCCCCGCGATTGGGCACGAAGGCGAAGGCGGCGGCCAGCGTGGTATCCTCGTCCCCTTTGTGTTCCAGATGGCCAAGATAACGCGGCGTATGGGCAAAGCCCGCGACGGTGGTCAGGAACTGCGCCACCTCGACATCGGGCTGATGTCCGGGACGAAGGCGACGATAGAGCTTCAGGATGATCTGATCCGAAAAGGCGATCGACAGGTTGGACTGTTCGACGCCCATCTGCCGCGGTGCGCCGGGATCGTCGATGGCGCGCAGGGCGTCGGTGCCATGAAATTGCAGCGCCCCGCTGGCCTTGTCGGCGATCATGCCGTCCAGCAACAGCTGCGGGACGCGTTCGTCGAAAGCGCCGTCGACAAGGGCGCCCACCCGCGCGGTATGACGGATCTTCGCCAAGGTCCAGGACAGCTTGGGCGCGCCGGGACGCAGGTTTTCATCGCCCCAACGGGCCGACAAGGGCAGGAAATAGCTTTGATCTTCACCTTCCCCACCCAAGGTGACGTCCAGTGCGACCATCGCATGTTCGCCCTGCCCCAGATCGCCCAGCTGGCGCAGGCGGACCTGGGGCGCGCTGGTCTGATCCTTGGCCGCGAACCAGCGCTGCATCGGCAACCATTGCGGAAGGACCTCGTTGCGCAGCTGCGCCCCTTCCCTCCCGGACAAGGCGGTGTTGACCGTGCCGTCGCGCGTCGTAAGCGTCATGAATTCGGGCAGGATATCGGGAAGCTGTTCGTGCCAGGACGGCATCTCCTCTTCGCCCGACAGGGCGAACCAGAAGAAGCCATAGGCCGGCAAGGACAGCATGTAGGGCAGATCGCCGATGGGGGGGAACGCCGAACGGCCGGTCAGTTCCACCGGCACCATGCCACGATGGCTGGCCAGATCCAGTTCGACCGCCTGCGCACTGTCCGACAGGTTGGCGACGCACAGGTAATTGCGGCCTTCATGTTCCCGCAGATAGGCCAGGATCTTGCGGTTGCGCGGATAAAGCAGGGTCATCTCTCCGCGCCCGAAGGCCGGATGCTGACGACGCACGGTGATCATCCGGCGCATCCAGTTCAACAGCGAGGACGTATCCTCGGCTTGGGCTTGGGCTTCGACATTGATCACCTGATGGCCATAGACGGCGTCGATGATCGTGGGCAGGTACAGCTGCTGCGGCTTGGCGGTGGAAAAGCCCGCATTGCGGTCACCGGACCATTGCATCGGCGTGCGCACGCCGTCCCGGTCGCCCAGGTAATAGTT
This sequence comes from Paracoccus sp. SM22M-07, assembly GCF_001887735.1. Classification (NCBI taxonomy): domain Bacteria; kingdom Pseudomonadati; phylum Pseudomonadota; class Alphaproteobacteria; order Rhodobacterales; family Paracoccaceae; genus Paracoccus; species Paracoccus sp. SM22M-07. The sequence goes on along the minus strand of NZ_JPKW01000021.1, from coordinate 4,638 downwards.
GTCGCCCATGCCGATCTCGTCGCCGTAATAGATGATCGGCGTGCCGGGCATGGATAGCAGCAGCGAATTCAGCAGTTCGATCTTGCGGCGGTCGTTCTGCATCAGCGGCGCCAGACGGCGGCGGATGCCCAGATTGATCCGTGCCCGCGTGTCGGTCGCATAGGTCTGCCACAGATAGTCGCGTTCCTCGGACGTCACCATTTCCAGCGTCAGCTCGTCATGGTTGCGCAGGAAGATGCCCCATTGGCAGTTTTCGGGGATCTCCGGCGTCTGCCGGATGATGTCGGTGATCGGATGGCGGTCTGCCTGCGCCAGCGCCATGTACATGCGCGGCATCAGCGGAAAGTGGAAACCCATGTGGCATTCGTCGCCTTCGCCGAAATAGGGGCGGGTATCCTCGGGCCATTGGTTCGCCTCGGCCAGCAGCATCCGGTCGGGGAAATGCTTGTCCAGATCGGCGCGGATCGCCTTCAGGACGTCATGCGTCTCGGGCAGGTTCTCGTTGTTAGTGCCGTCGCGTTCGACCAGGTAGGGGATCGCGTCAAGGCGCAGCCCGTCCACGCCCATCTCCAGCCACATGCGCATGACCTTGAGGACCTCGGCCAACACCTTGGGGTTGTCGAAGTTCAGGTCGGGTTGGTGGGAATAGAACCGGTGCCAGTAATAGGCCCCAGCGACCGCGTCCCAGGTCCAGTTCGACTTTTCGGTATCCAGAAAGATGATCCGGGTTTCGGGCCATTTTTCGTCCGTGTCGGACCAGACATAATAATCGCGCGCTGCCGACCCAGGCTTGGCATGTCGGGCCTTCTGGAACCACGGATGCTGGTCGCTGGTATGGTTGATGACCAGTTCTGTGATGACGCGGATGCCGCGCTTATGCGCCTCGGTCACGAATGCCTTGAAATCGCGCATCGTGCCATAGGAGGGGTTGATCGACCGGTAATCGGCAATGTCATACCCATCATCGCGCAAGGGTGACGGATAGAACGGCAGCAGCCAGATGGCCGTGACGCCCAGTTCCTGCACATAGTCCAACCGCTGCATCAGCCCGGCGAAATCGCCGATGCCGTCGCCGTTCGAATCCATGAACGCCTTGATATGCAGCTGATAGATGACCGCATCCTTGTACCAATCGGCCTGATCACGGTCGATGCCGCCAGTCACGGCAAAGGAAGCGGAGTCGCGTTTCGGGTTCGGAATGTTCATGGGCGCGGCGCTCCGGGTGCGATGAGTTGCCAGATGGCATAGGGACGGGTGTCAGGATCAAGTTCCAGGGTCTGATTCTTGCCATGCCAAGTGAAGCTGTTGCCGTGGATCAGGTCGCGGACCTCGATCGACGCGTCGTCCGGCAACCCGAATTCCCACAGCGGAACCTCGAACTGGAAAGTCTGGACGTTGTGGGGGTCCAGATTGACGTGGATCAGCACGAAATCGTCGCCCGAGCGCTTGGCATAGGCCAGAACCTGATCGTTCTGAGCGATATGGAAGGTCAGATCGGTAAATTGCTGAAGGGCCGGATGGTCCCGACGCAGCCGGTTCATCAGGCGGATATCGTCCTGAATGTTGCCCGGCTGATCCATGTCCCAGACCCGCAGCTGATATTTCTCGCTGTCGAGGTATTCTTCCTTGCCGGGAACGGGCGCGGCCTCGCAAATTTCGTAACCGTTATAGACACCGTAATTGCCGCCCAGGGTTGCCGCCAATGCCAGACGCGTCCGGAATCCCGGCCTGCCGCTGGACTGCAGGAAGCGCGGATTGATGTCGGGCGTGTTCACAAAAAAATTCGGCCGCATCACCAGACGGCTGTCGGTCTGGGTCAGCTCGGTCAGGTAGTCGGTGATCTCGGCCTTGTGGTTGCGCCAGGTGAAATAGGAGTAGGATTGCGAAAACCCGACCTTGGCCAATCGCTTCATGACCTTGGGGCGGGTGAATGCTTCGGCCAGGAAGATCACGCCCGGATCGACGCGGCGCACCTCGGCGATCATCCATTCCCAAAAAGGAAACGGCTTGGTGTGCGGGTTGTCGACGCGAAAGATACGCACGCCATGGTTCAGCCAGAACAGCACCACGTCGCGCAGCGCATACCAAAGCCCCGGCAGGGCATTGCGATAGAAATGGACGTTGACGATGTCTTCATACTTCTTGGGCGGGTTCTCGGCGAACTTGATGGTGCCGTCAGGTCGCCAATCGAACCATTCGGGATGCTCCTTGATCCAAGGGTGGTCGGGTGAACACTGGATGGCGAAATCAAGCGCCACCTCCAGCCTATGGTCATGCGCTGCATGGATCAGGCGGCGGAAATCATCGAAATCCCCCAGTTCCGGGTGGATCGCGTCATGCCCCCCGTCCTGCGAACCAATGGCATAGGGGCTGCCGGGATCGTCCGGTCCCGCCGTCAGGCTGTTATTCGGCCCCTTGCGGTTGGTGCGCCCGATCGGATGGATCGGAGGGAAGTAAAGGACATCGAATCCCAGATCGCGGATGTAAGGCAGACGGGCGATCACGTCATCGAAGGTTCCGTGGCGTTCCATGCTGCCCGATTGCGACCGGGGCATCAGTTCATACCATGCGCTGAAGGCCGCCGCGGGCCGGTCGACGTAAAGCGGCAGGATTTCGGACTGGGTCAAGTCGGTCCGTGGCGCCGCCCGCGTCATCAACTCTGCGACGTCAGGACCCGTCAGAGCCGCGAAGCGTTCGGCATCGCCTTCTTTGGCCAAGGCGTCATCCTGCTTCAGCAAAGCTTCCAGCGCCGCCTGGCCCTTGGTCGTGGCGCGCCCCCGGGGCCCAAGGGCCGCTTCGATCAACTGCCGACCTTCCGTCAACTCCAGCGCAATGGACTGACCGGCGGCATGCTTGGCCGAAATTTCCTTCCGCCATGTCGCAAAAAGGTCCCGCCACGCGGCAAAGGCGATCTGGTGGTCACCGGGTTGGTCAAAGACGTGGCTGGCCTGCCAGCGATCGTTGACCAGGAAAACCATTGGTACTTCCTCGAAACGCTCCTCGCCGGCCCGGCGCCACAACAGCGCAGCCGCGATGATGTCGTGCCCGTCGGAAAAGACATCCGCCTGAAAGAGGTCAGGCTGTCCCGTCACGACCTTCGCCGCAAAGCGCCCACCATCGACGCTGTGGGAAATGCCCTCGATCGCCAAACGCGCATTGGCCAGTTTCAGAAGCTGAGGATCGACATCGCCACCTTGTTGCGGCGAGGGCCGAGCGGCCTTTGCGGGCGTTGTCAGCGCGGACTCGTCATTGGACACGGTAATATGCCTCCTTGGGTCGATACAAAGGCAACAGGCAGGATGCGCAAATGTTCCGAAACCACGTGCCCACGATGCAAAATTGCTTGCTTGCAAGGCAGGTTTTTCAAGGAAGTTGTTGATCTACCCTTCTGAAAACAACTCGCTCGGGCTTATCTGGCAGTGTCACAAAAAAGCTGCCGACTCCGCCTTTGCCAAGAGAGACCGTCGCCCCAGTGGCGCCGCACAAATCCCGACAGGTCAATCAGCGGTACGATCAGGGTCTGTCCCTACAAACGTCAGATTTAAACGATGACAATGGCAGCGAAGATGACGGCATAGAGGAGGATGTCTCCACAGCGTTGGCAACGCGAGGCGATGCCGCGCCAGTCGCACAGGCGGCCAAAGACGTTTTCGATGCGGTATCGCTTCCGGTAGAGGCGCTGATTGTAGGAAACCGGATTTCGCGCTTCTTGCGGGGCGGGATGCAGTCACGGATGCCACGTTGCCTCGGGCGATCGCGCAGCGAGGGGGAATCATGTGCCTTGTCTCCGAGGAATTGCCTGGTAATAGGCAGGTGGCGCAAAAATACAAGGGCACCACGACTGTCAGCCATTTGGCCCGGGGAGAGAAGGAAGTCCAGCGGTCGGCCCTTCTTGTCGTCAAGCCTCTGCAGCCTGGAATTAAGGCCGCCTTTCTTGCGTCCGATGGCCGCGGACGATCCTCTTTTGACGCGAACTTGCTGCAGTGCGGTCCACCTTCAGGAATGTGCTGTCCCTTATCAAGGTATCGCCTTGGTCGCCGGGCTGCGCCGGCATGCACAATGTTTTTGCAAAGATCCCCATCCGGGACCAGCGGGTGAACCTGTTAGACAGGGTCTTGTAGGAGCCATAGAATGCGCGAGTCCGATGCGGTTTGCTCCACTCACCGCTCTTTTGACGGTTCTTCGTTTGATTTAAGCGACTGCCTGCGGCTGATGACCGGTTGCATTGCTGCTGACCTGGACCATGGCAGCCGTTCGACCACCATTGGCGGTGTGTTGCCGCAGATGGTTGCAGAGGGTGATCTAGCGTCCGACGCCTGCGCGAGCCTGTGATCTGGTTTCCCAAGCGTGCAGAGAGACGCATTCCCATGTCGGGGATCGCCAGAGACGCTCGATGAAGATCTTGTCCAGATACCGGGCCTTGCCGTTCATCGAGACCTTGGTTTTTTGCTCTCTTCAACCGATCGGTCCAGTCAGTGGACGTGGATCGGCTGTCCTGGTCGGTGTTCATGATCTCGGGCGGGCCGAAAGTATGGATGACCTGGTTCAGGGCCGCTTGCAGAACTCGGCTTCCGGCGTGTTCGAGATGCGCCAGGCCAGCACCTTGCGCGTGAACCGGTCCAAACTGGCCACCAGATA
>NZ_JPKW01000020.1:0-28100 GCF_001887735.1 Paracoccus sp. SM22M-07 | reverse complement strand
ATGGATCGCAGGACCCTTGCATTGGTGGCTTGCCGGAAACGCTGTTCCGGATGTGCCCTCACCTGCCTGACAGAGGCCAGTGCGCCCGCAGCCAGATGTGGGCAAAGCGATGTGGTGAAGATGAAACTGTCAGCCATGCTGCGGATCGCATCGATCAGGGCCACGGGGCCGCTGACATAGCCGCCCATCACGCCGAATGCCTTGGCCAAGGTGCCTTCTATCACGCTGAGACGATGTGACAGTCCTTCGCGTTCGGCGATGCCACCGCCGGATCTGCCGTAAAGGCCGACCGCATGAACTTCGTCCAGAAAGGTCAAGGCGCCATGCTTATCCGCAACGTCACAAATACGCGCGATCGGCGCGATGTCACCGTCCATGCTGTAGACGCTTTCGAAAGCCACGATCTTGGGGCGCGCGGGGTCGATGCTGGCCATCAACTGATCAAGATGGTCAACGTCGTTGTGGCGAAAGATGAACCGTTCTGCCCCGGACCTGCGGATCCCCTCGATCATGGAATTGTGGTTCTGCGCGTCGGAAAAAATGGCGCAGTCGGGAAGGACGCGCCCCAGGGTTCCCAATGCCGCAAGATTGCTGATCCAGCCCGATGTGAAGACCAAGGCGGCTTCCTTGCCGTGCAGTTCGGCCAGTTCCGCCTCGAGGGCGACGTGCTGGCAACTCGTGCCGGAAATATTCCGCGTCCCTCCCGCTCCTGCACCAGAGAGATCGATGGCATCGTGCATGGCCGCCAAAGCGTCGGGATGTTGACCCATGCCAAGGTAGTCGTTGCTGCACCAGACGGTCACCGTCTGCGTCGTGCCATCAGGCCGATGCCATATCGCAGAGGGAAAGGCGCCTGCGATACGCTCAAGCTCGATGAACGTCCGATAGCGACCTTCGAGCTTCATCTGGTTCAGAAAATTCTGGAACGCTTCAGTGTAGTCCATGACAGGACCCTCGTGACATTGATCGGATGGCTGAGGGATTGCTTCGAATCCTCGGCATTTATGTATGGCTATAGTCCATACAATGCAAGGGTAATTTCAATACGATTGGCCGGTCGACACTTTTGGCAAGAGGCATCATGCGACCGGCACGTATCGATGCCAGCGCGCAATCACTTTCTTTATCTATTATATTTAATGGCAATTCCCATCATACACGGTCAAGGCGTGACGTCTGGATGGGTTAGGACTTGAACTTTTTTGTATGGCCATACATTAGCTGAAAATACCTCTTCATTTTTGGCCATCACCGCGAAAGGTTTGACATGTGGAAGCCCCGCACCATCGCTGAAGCGCCCCTGAAGTATCTCGGTATCGTAGAAGGGCTGGAGGAAGACATACGCCGCGGCATCCTGTTGCCGGGCGAACGGTTACCCGCGCAGCGTGCCATCGCCGAAGTGCTAGAGGTGGATCTGACCACAGTGACGCGGGCCTTCAACGAGGCCCGCCGCCGTGGCCTGATCGCGGCACAGGTCGGACGTGGAACTTTCGTGCGCGAGGATCCCGACCATGCGGGTACGACCTTGCCGCCGCCCCTTCTGGATCTGAGCATGAATATTCCCCCACAGCCCCTTTCCATCGATTTCCGAAAACTGCTTTCGCAAACGATGAATGCGGTCCTGTCGGGGCCCAGGGGAGGTCTCAGTCTTCATTACCAGGACAGTGCAGGCGCCCCCGCCGACCGGCAAGCTGCCGCCCAGTGGCTATCATCGCGGATGAGTGGCGCGGAAGCGGATCGCATCACCATCGCAGCTGGCGCGCAATCGGCTTTGTTCGCCCTTTGCAAGCTGTTGCTGTCGCCCGGCGACAGCCTTGCTGCCGGTGCGCTCACCTATCCCGGCCTGTTGGCCGCGGGCGCGCAATGTGGTGCCGTCATCGAACCGATCAGCATGGATCGGGACGGCCTGATGCCCGACGATCTTGATCGGCTGTGCCGAAGATCACCGCCCAAGGCTTTGTATGTCGTCCCCACGATCGACAATCCGACGGCTGTGACAATGCCCGAAACGCGCAGACAACAGATCGTCCAGATTGCCCGGCGCTACGGCGTCCAGATCATCGAGGACGATCCCTATGCGCCGCTGAAGACGGATCACGTCACCGCATTCGCCGATCTGGCCCCGGAACTGACATGGCATCTGGCGACCCTTTCCAAATGCGTGACACCGGCTTTGCGCGTGGCTTATGTCATCGCCCCTAACGCCGCCGACACCATGCGCCTGGCGTCCGTGTTGCGCGCGACGATCCTGATGGCCCCTCCGGTCCTGACGGCCGTCGCAAGCCGGTGGATCAGGGATGGCGTGGTTGGGGACATCACGCAGGCGATAAGAACGGAAAATCGCATCCGTCAAGGGCTTGCCGCGCAGGTGTTCTCGGGACACCGGTTCACGGCAGATCCCGACGGCCATCATCTCTGGCTCTCTTTACCGGATGGATGGCAGGCAGGCGACTTTGCCAAACATGCTGAAGCAGCAGGCGTTTCGATCGTTCCTGCCTCGGCTTTTGCCTTGACCTCAAGTTCAGCTCAGGCCGTGCGTCTGTCGCTCGGCATCGCCCCCGACAAGGCAGTGCTGGAAGAGGGATTGCTGCAACTCGCTGGTCTCATGGAACAAATAGCGGTCATGAAGCGTACGATCGTTTAGACATTTGCCCCTACGGTTTGCGGGTGCGGCTTCCTTTTAGGAATGAAAAGAAGCATTATGGACCAAGCTTGAGAAAGGATCGAACCATAAAACCGTAGGACCAAACAGCTAGTTATTGGGCAATTCGACAGTTACAAGATGGCCCGCGCGACGCGGATCAATTGAAGAAGTTCATAATCCGAGTCGTTCAACTCGACCAGCTGGCCGTTCACGACCGCATAATTTTGATCCGCACCGGGACGAGGCAGGCGGTAGAAATCCACCAATTCATCCTGTGTCAGCGCCGCCGTAGGAGCGACCGGAGCACCAACCATGCGATCAGTCACCCTGGCCATTTGATTCACCAACAGAAGTGATCTGTAATCTTGATCATCCAGCAACACGGGCATCCCGTCGATCAGCCCATAGCGCTGGCCTTCGGGTGCAGGGTCCAGATCATAGAGCATCTCGATCTCGTCGGATTGCAATAACAGCAGATCGGGGTTCGGATCGATCTCACGATCGCGGCGCAGCCATTCTTCTCGCCGTTCAATCCAAAGATCGTCATAGCGGTCATCGTCATAGGACGCCCATTCGTCATAACTTACACCGTTCTTTGCCAGACCCGGCGGCACGCAGGGTGGGTCCTTCTTGGCCAGTCCCGGTGTCGCTTTGCCCTTAAATCTGAGACATGGCGCATTGAGCGTCAAGTTTTGTCCTTAATTGCGAGACTCGGCTATCTTTGGGCCTGTGCTTCTCGCCCGTCTTTGCGCAATGTGGTCAACTGCGGCAAGCAGACGTGGCTCCTTCTCGAAAGTGCGCAAAAGAGCAACCTTTTCATAGTCGTCGATGCCGGAGCTTGAGATGGCGGCTTTGATCAGTGGACGAGATTGGGCTGCATCAATGGCAGCAAGGCAAAACAGCCTCACTTCCGGTTTGTGGCTCTGAAGAGCAAACAACGGCCCCCCGTGGCAGCCCTTAAGTGACATGGCAAAGGTGACCGCGCGCATTGCGCGCCGAAGTTGCTTGGGGCTGCGTGATCGCGCGGCGCACTCAAGCATCCCTGCCCCGCGGCGCGCTCGGTAAATCAGTTTGTCGGGTATTTGTTCGTCACCTGTTTTGCCAAGGGTCTGCACAAGTCTCGTCCCGCAAACCTGACAGTCGAATGCCCAGGCCCGCCTCCAATGCCTGAGCGAAAGGCCCTCTCGGGAGCATTGCCGACAATGCTGGAATGGCATCTGGGCCGTCAGCGATGCTTCTCGTGGCGTCATGGCCGGAAAGGTCAAAGACCGCACGACATCTGGGGCGACACGTGCAGCGCTCGCAATCTTCTCTGCCGCAGCCGCGTCGATGCTGAAGTCCAACGCGGTGCCATACGTGGTATCGATTTCGATATGAGCCAGCAGTTCGGCGTCATCACAGTAGTTGGCCGCAGCCAACCGAGACAGCCAACCTGACAACAACTCGTCTGGAAGCGGTACGACAGTCTTTGGCAGCGGTCGCGGCGTCACAGCGCAGTCTTCTCGAGCCGCCGATGAGCGTTCGCATGGCGCGACCAAACCGGCGTCCATTTTGCGATCGCGTCATCAGTGATACATTCATCGCCTGTGACAATGGCGTCGATGGCAAGATCCTTGATCAAGGCGAAGATGCGCGAGGTCACCCCGCCGGTCAGTGCAAGTATCTGCTTGAGCGACTTGACCTTCAGATTGGTTTTCTTCTCGAGGGGCATTGCCGCGATGAGCGTCTGGATCATGTCGGAGAACTCGGCATCGTCGCGCCAGTTCGGGAGGTGATGTTCATCCAACCGCCTGGCAAGCTGGATATCACCACGGATGGCATCGAGGGCCTCGCTGACGCCGAGGCAGACCAACGACACCTCGAGTTCATTGCTGAGATACCGCAGAACATTGAGAAAGCGGCGCTGTTCGCGGTGGGTCCCGGCCAAAAGGTTGTGCACCTCGTCGATCATGATCATCCGCAGGCCAAGGTCGCGCAAGAGCGCGATGACACGGACTTCGAGGGAAGCCACATTTTGAGCGCGGGCGCTCAGTGCCGTCGCCGGGGCGCCGACGGCGGCCAGGATGTGCAGGTAAAACCGCCGTTCATCAGGTGCGGGCGGCGCTTGCAACAGCAGAAGCGGTGTGCGGGTGATGCCCGACGCCGGATCGTATTCCGGTGCGTACTTGCGCGACAGGTTTCGGGCAATCATCGTCTTTCCGATCCCGGAGGCGCCATGCACAAGAAGCCCAGGCATACGGGTTTGTCGTGGTGCTTCGATCATGCCCTGCAAGCGGTCCAACACCTGTTCCGCCCGTGGAAAGCCGATCCAGATATCCGATTGAATGAGGGCGATCCGGCCGTCTTCTTCAGTTGTCCCTGCCCTCAATTCACCATCTCTCAACCTTGAACAATGGGCGCGATGTATCACCCGTATCGATCTCGCGGAGCCCTTCGGTTGACGAGACGGCCGAGCTGGTGCCCTCCAATGTCCCTTTTCTTTCACGGGACCGGCGTGCGGCCTTCGTCAGGCCACGGCTTTCGGCTTCGATCTGGCGTTGCTGTCGGATCAGCTCAGCCAGGACCAGTTCATTAGACCCTGACTTGCCAAGGGCACGGGCCTTCCTCATGGCTTCGCGATACTCCCAGAGCGACACGGGCGGAATTTCCAGGTTCCTGTACCGCGCCTCAACATATCGGCCATCTTCCAATTCGACCCAGATCATTGAGATATCGCGAGGATCGTAGCGGACTACCGCCGTTCCATCCCCGCGCCCAATGTGAGCTACAAGGGCATCCGACCAATACCGTATCTGGAACAGATGGATGCCGTCACGCCTGATCTTGCGCAGTTCGCTCGGCAGGAAGCTCACCTGAAAGGCTTCCATCTCAAAGGGGATGTCACACGTCATTTGCTCTGAGAGCGCTTCCCATTTGGCAATAGGTGTGCAGCCAAGACTTGAATGAATTTTGTTATTGTAACGGCAGATTTCCAGGGCAAACCAGCGATCGAATTCGCTCAAGGTCATCGTGGCCATGCCTTCGGCGTCATAGTCGCCCTTAGCCGCGATTGAGGATTGCGTTGTTCCCGGCAAAAGGTGAACGGCCCCCATCATCGTCCCGATCAACCGTTCGATGTGCCCCCCAAAGTGAGGACTTCCCGGCGGTCGATGGACCAGATCGATCCCCCATTCCGCACATGCCGTCCGAAAGGTATGCGACTGGAAATCGCGGCCATTGTCGACATGGATGCTCCGCGGTTTGCCTTGTGCGGGCCACGGAATATTGCACGCCAAGTCCGCCAGAAGTTCCGCCTTGGGGGCCACCGCCTGTGTCAGGCAAAGCGCCACTGACAGACGCGAAGGTGCCTCGAGAGAGGTGTAATATCCCGTTACCAACCGCGTTGCGATGTCGATCGCCAGCGTGACCCAAGGCCGGCCAATTGGTTGGCGCTCAAAACTGTCAACGAGAATGATGTCGGCAGGTGTATGGTCGATTTGCACGACCTCTAGTGGCTGACTGGCCTTATTCTCGCCTATGACGGCCGCGAATTTCTGGCGGGCTGCCTTTGCCCCCTCTCGTGCCTTGGCAACTTCGCGGGCATCCATTGCATCCAGACGACGTTGAACCGTCCGCCGTGTCGGCGGTTGCAAGCCCTGCTGCCAGCATGCGCTGCGGATCTCAATCACGACGCGCGAGAGGCTCGAACGCTCCCGGCGCAAGAAATATCGCCGAAGATGCTCTTCGATCACCGATTCAACTTTGCCGGATATCAAGATCGTCCCGGTCGGGCGGCCCCGTTTCCGCGGAGCCAGCGCGCTGGTGCGCCCACCCTCTTCTGCCAGCCGCTTTATCCAGCGCCAGACCGTCGCCCTGCTGACACCAAGCTCCCAAACGGCGTCATTGATGCCACTTTCCAGACTGCCCGTTCCTTTGAGATATGCTTGAACAAGCGGACGCAGAACGGCCGCCCTGCGCGCTTCCTCAGCACCAACTGCAACGGAGGCTTCGCCATCATCATCCATCGATACTTGCCGCACATGACTGTGAACCCTGTCGCAGGTTTAAGGGCAAAAATATCTAAATTAAAGGCAAAATCTCATATTTAAGGGCAAAGAACAGCCGTTGATTTCATTGGATTCCTCATCTCATAATTAAAGGCTACGCGACAGCAGGAATTTCGTACCGTGTGGGGAATCCCTGTCACGGCGGGTGCTCTTGCCCTGCCGGCACCAAGCGTACAGGTGGGACCTTTCTTCCGTCAGCATTCGCTGCCAGTGTCGTTCTGGGATTTCATGTGCTCGATCATGTGCGGACACCCCTTAACTTTAAGCCAAGGTGGCTGGATATCCGGCTGAGGCCAATGCCGTCTGAACGTTGTCAGGGTGAGCTCGGCTGTCCAAAGTGATCTTTCGTGACGCCATATCGAACTCTATCTGAGCCTCGGGGTCGATAGCATGGATGGTCTTTTCGACCGTTGCCTTGCAGTGGCCGCAGCTCATATTAGGAATATTGAACGTCGTCATTTGTTTCTCCTTTTTGTTTTCTTAGAGATCAACCCGCCGCAGGCGGAGGGCGTTGGTGATAACCGAGACGGAGGACAGGCTCATCGCCGCCGCTGCGATCATTGGCGAGAGCAGAAGGCCGGTGACGGGGTAAAGCAGACCCGCCGCGATCGGCACGCCAAATGCATTGTAGGCGAAGGCAAAAAACAGGTTCTGCTTGATGTTGCGCAACGTCGCCCGCGCCAGCTTGCGGGCTCGGACGATGCCCATCAGGTCACCACCCAGAAGGGTTATCCCGGCACTCTCCATGGCCACGTCAGCGCCCGTGCCCATGGCGATGCCGACATCGGCAGCGGCCAGCGCAGGCGCGTCGTTCACCCCGTCACCTGCCATGGCGATCTTGTGACCCTCGCGGCGCAACTGATCGATCAGGTCTTTTTTGGCCTCTGGAAGAACGCCTGCCCGTACCTCGTCAATGCCCAGCTTGCTCGCCACCGCCTGTGCCGTCCGCTCGTTATCACCCGTCGCCATGATGACACGTAGCCCCTGTACGTGGAGTTCGCGGATCGCTTGCGCGGTACTTTCCTTGATTGGGTCAGCGACCGCCACGATGCCGGCCAGGGCACCATCGACAGCGATGAACATTGCCGTCTTGCCCTCGGCGCGCAGGGTGTTTGCCTTCGCTTCGGCTGCGCCCGTGTCCAGTCCCATCTCCTGCATCATCGCCGCGTTGCCGAGCGCCACTGCCCGTCCGCCAACCGTGCCGCGCACGCCTTTGCCGGTGACAGCCTCAAAATCCAACGCTTCTTGCCGCACGGCACCCTGCGCCTCTGCGCCCTCCACGATTGCCTCGGCCAGCGGGTGTTCCGAGCCGCGCTCAAGCGCTGCCGCCAGTGACAGCAAGTCCGCTTCGGCCACATCCGCGAGTGCCACGGTATCCGTCAGCTTCGGCTTGCCCATGGTCAGCGTACCGGTCTTGTCGACAATCAGTGTATCAACCCCCGCCATCCGCTCCAGCGCCTCGGCATCCTTGATCAGCACACCGGCCTGTGCGCCGCGCCCTGCCGCGGTGGTGATCGAAATCGGCGTGGCCAACCCAAGGGCGCAGGGGCAGGCGATGATCAGCACTGACACGGCCGAGGCGATGGCAAAGACCAGCGAGGGCTCGGGGCCGAAAATCAGCCAGACGACGAAGGCGAAGATTGCGATACCGACCACCGTTGGCACGAACACTGCCGAGACCCGATCGGCCATCCCCTGGATCGGTGCGCGGGACCGCCGCGCGTTCGAGACCATCGCCACGATCTGCGCAAGAACCGTGTCGGCGCCGACCTTGCCCGCTTCGATCACGAGGCTGCCGTTCTTGTTGATCGTGGCCCCGGTCACTGCATCGCCTGAACTTTTCTCCACCGGCATCGACTCGCCGGTCAGCATGCTCTCGTCCAGGGATGAGCGGCCCTCGATCACTATGCCGTCCACCGGCACCGCATCGCCCGGGCGCACGCGGAGCCGGTCACCTTCCATGATGTTTTCCAAAGGCGCGTCATATTCCGAGCCATCCGGCAGGATACGCCGCGCGGTCTTTGGTGCGAGATCGAGCAGCGCTCGAATAGCATCCCCAGTGCGTTCTCGTGCCCGCAATTCCAGAACCTGACCCACGAAGACCAAAGCCACGATCACCACGGCCGCCTCGTAGTAGGTGCCGACACCATGACCCATTCGGTAGGCATCGGGAAATACGCCGGGCAGGAAAGTCGCGACGAGCGAATAGAGATAGGCCGCGCCCACGCCAAGACTGATCAACGTCCACATGTTCGGTGATCGGTTCAAAAGTGAATCCCAACCACGCCTGAAGAATGGCAAAGCGGCCCAGAGGATGATTGGCGTCGCCAGAGCGAATTCGAGATAGCTTGCGACCTGATGACCAATCCAGTCCCGCACCGGCAAAGCGACCAATTCGCCCATTGTCAGGATGATCAGCGGCACTGCGGCGGCGGCTGAAATCCACATGCGCCGTGTGAAGTCGGTCAGTTCCTCGCTTGGCTCGTCCGAGGGCAGCATCGGTTCGAGCGCCATCCCGCAGATCGGGCAGTCGCCCGGCACATCACGGACAATCTCGGGATGCATCGGACAGGTATACTGAGCGTTGGCCGGAGCAGCCTTCTTTTTTCCAGCTGCGCGGCCAGAGGCGTAGAACCAAGGATCTGCCTTGAACCTGGCCTTGCATTTCTCCGAGCAGAAATGAAACGTCTTGTCTCCAAACACCGCTCGACGTCCGTCAGGCTTGACCGCAACCGTCATCCCGCAGACCGGGTCCTTTGCCGTCTCGGTCCCCGCAGGGATGTCTGGCGACGCGTGATGATGATGATCGTGATCCATGTCCTGCCAACTTTCTACTGATTTTCTTCCATCTACGATGCCCGGCGAGTGACACCCTCATTTGAGTGCTTCAGTTAGCCTCGACGCGGCGAGTGCCTGCGGGAGCGTCGCCATTCGCCTCGATATCGGCGATGTACCTTTTCATTTCTTCGATCTCGTTGCGCTGCGCATCGATGATCGCGTCAGCAAGGTCCCGGACCCTTGGATCGGAAATATCCGCGCGCTCACTGGTCAGGATAGCGATGGAATGGTGAGGGATCATTGCCTTCATCCAGGCAAGATCCTCGACCGTCTCCTGGCTTCGCACCAGCCAGAGGGACAGAACAAATGCAAAACCGGCACCGACGAAGATCGCAATGTTTTTCTTCCGATCGGAATACATGCCCAACATGAAGGCGAGCATGATGACCGCCATGACCGATCCCATGTAAATCGCCATCCACATGCGGGTCTGCGAAAACGCGATGTGATCAATCGAGTAGGTATTGAGATACATCAGTCCATACATGACGATAGTGGAGGTCGCGATCATCGCGAAAAAGCGGCCATATCCCATGATATGTCTCCGTTTCTATTTTAGGTTTCTCTTGAAGCTGGAACATTGAGGCTGTGCCTCATGGTCGGAATGATCCATTTTCATCTTCGGCTACAGGCACAGTAGAACTTTTTGCCTGCAGCCGTTTGCGCTGCAAAGCGCGGCTCTTTATCGAATAGCGTGCTCAATGCCCGAGCATCGTAACCTTGATCAGCATCCAGATGGCCATGGCGATCATCATCAGGTTCTCGGTCAGCGAGACGAAGCCGAGCGGCACGTTGCTGTCACCACCGACGCAGGCGCATTTGATCTCTCGCTTGTCGATGTAGACCGCCTTGTAAACCGACACAGCGCCAATGGTGCCGATGAAGAGGGCCACCGGGATCGACAGCCACATCAGCGCGCCCGCGACCATCAGGACGCCCGCCAGCCCTTCGGCGAAGGGATAGACGTAGCCGTAACGAACCCACCTCTGGGCCAGCAGGTCATAGTTGAGGAACATCGTGGCGAAACTTTCCACGTCCTTCAGCTTCTGCAGGGCCAGCAGACACATGGCGAAGGCCACAAACCATTCCGCCGCAGCCACAGTGGTCAGCTGACCGAACGCCGCCCAGCTGGTCGCCAAGGCCATGGCGGCAGCCATGGCAAACAGCGCGATCACCGGTCGGTAGGTCGTCGCGCTCTTGTCGCGCACGGTCTTGCCGAAATGACGCCGCAGATCGTCATAGCCACCGATCCGCTGGTCGCCGATGAAGGTCTGCGGCGTGGTCTGGACGTCATGCTGCTCCTTGAAGGCATCGACCTCGGCACGGGTCGTCAGATGATGGTCCTCGACGCGATAGCCCTGCCGTTTGAGCAGGTCGAGCGACTTGAGCCCGTAGGGGCACATGTGCTTGGTCATCACCATGCGGTGGAGGGTGGCCGTCCTGGGCGCTGCAGGTGTCATGGGGAAACCTCAATATCTTGCGAAGACGCTGTTGCCGGAATCGCCCCAGAGAATGACCTCGAAAGGCTCGGAATGGCCGCCCATTTCCATGCCGGGCGAACCGATCGGCATGTCAGGAACGGCCAGACCACCCGCATCAGGGCGCTGATCCAGCAAAATGCGGATGGCATCAGCCGGAACATGGCCCTCGATTACATAGCCGTCGACGAGGGCCGTGTGGCAGGACCGAAGAGATTGAGGAACAGCCTGCTCATCCTTGAAGGCCTCGACGTCGTCGGACAGGGTTTCTTCTACTATGAAACCGCTTTGCCGCAGATGATCGATCCAGGCTCCGCAACAGCCGCAATCGGGTGATCGAACCACTGCGATCAGGGTGTCTTGGGGTGTGGACACCGCCCCCAGCACCGATGTTGCGGGAATAAGGACCGCGGTGAGCGTTCCGATGAACAGACGTCTGTCGATCACGATGTGATCCTTTCGTTGAGGTTAGCGTGGGGACCGGCATGATGTGAGCATCTGCCCGAGGCAGGGAATGCTTCCGTTTCCAGATTATGCAGGATCGGGCAGTCCGGGCGCTCGTTTCCGGCACAGGATCGCACCAGCGTCTCCAACGTGTCGGCCATGTCCGCCAGGTGGGTAATCTTGTGGCGGAGATCCTGGACCCGGGCTTGTGCCAGCGCTTTCACATCGGCGCTGCGCCGGTCGGTGTTGCGCCACAGATCCAACAGGCCGGTGATTTCGCTGATCGGAAAGCCCAGATCCCGCGACCGTGCAATGAACCGAAGCATGTGAATGTCTGCATCGGCGTAGTTGCGATACCCCGAGGCTGTGCGCGCAGCTTGGGGGATCAAGCCGATCTGCTCGTAGTAACGGATCATCTTGGCCGACACACCCGAGAGGGCAGAGGCGTCTCCAATATTCATGGGCTGGACTCCGTTCGTTGTATGGAACAGATATGGGGCTTCCCATAATGGGAAGGTCAAGAGCGGCCGCGGGTCTTTTTTTGATGGTCTTTAGCAGAGAACCGCGCGGCATCATGCCGCGCGGTTCAAGGCAGGCTCAGTTGGCGTTCTCAGCCAGCCAGGTGGTCATTTCCTCGATCTCACCGACTTGGGCGGCGATGATCTCACCCGCAAGTTCGATCATCTCAGCGTCTTCGCCATGCTCAAGAAGAACCTGGGCCATGTCGATGGCACCCTGATGGTGGGCAATCATCCCGCAAGCAAAGGCCACGTCGGCATCTTCGTTCATCATGCCGTCATGCATGGCAGGCATCGTGACCATCATGCGACGCATGTTCTCCTGAACATGTTCCGGCATGGTTGCCAAATCCACGCCATCCATCCCCATCATGGCGCCCATGCCGTCAGACTGCGCGTCGCCGCCCATCTTTGACCCGTCCATGCTTTTAGCGGGCATATCACTGGCTGTTGCGGCCATGGCGCACTGCTCAGGCATCTGGAATTCAGCGTCCTGAGCAAAGACGGGCGCAGTAAGGCTGGTCGCAGCAATCGCTGCGGCAATAAGGATCTTAACAGAACTCATCTTAGTCCTCCGTAAATTTGAGACATATGACGATGCTAAGCCTGTTGCTCAGAAAACTGAAACATGCCTGACGACATCGTCAGGGCTCAACCCTGCCCTACCCAGTTCCTTTGAGGACATGATACGCCCTGCCGGAACCGGTATCGTGTTTGTGGGGCGAGCCAGTCTTGACGAAGGCTCTGGTCTCTCCGGCGTGTTATCCACGGAAACTGATATTCCGCCCCCAGCATTTGGATTTGATCCTCTTGTGCTATGACTTGCTTCCTCAGCATAACCGACGCTTGCAGTGATACTGGCAGCCGCCAGTACGGACATGAACAACGTTCTCATTCTATAACCTCCAGCGCTTTCTGATTTATTCCAGAATTTCGGTAATGGTCAGCTTGCCGTTCACACGGTCGGCGGCGAAGCGGATGGCGGCACCCTCACTCAGGCCCTCGAGCATTTCCGGCTCCGCGACCTGGAAGACCATCTTCATGGCCGGCATATCCAGGTTCTTCAGCTCCTCATGATCGACGGTCACCTTGCTCCACTGGGTGTCGACCTTGGTGACGGTCCCATTGGTGATGTGTGTGTCAGCAAAGGCGCCTCCAGCAGAAAGGATCAGCGCAGCGGCAGTCAGTTGGATAAGTTTCATGGTCAGGTCCTCGCGGTTCAGGATTCGGTGACGTTCAGGGGGCCGTGCATACCGGACTCGTAATGGCCCAGCATCAGGCAGGCGAATTCGTATTCGCCCTCGTTTTCGAAGGTCCAAAGGATCTCGCCGGTCTCGCCCGGCTGAAGACGGACCGCGTTCGGGTCGTCATGTTCCATCTCGGGGAACCGCGCCATCAGCTCCTTGTGCTCGGCATTGGCCTCGACGGTATCCATGACGAACTCATGTTCCAGCTCGCCATCGTTGGTAATGACCAGACGGACGGTTTCACCGGACGCAAAGGACAGTTCGGAAGGCTCGAAAATCATCGTGCCCTCTTCGGTCTCCCGCATCGAGATCTCGACGGATTTCATGTCCGCGGCGCCTTCGGCGGCCGGGGCCCCCATGGCATATTCGTCATGGCCGCCTTCATGGGTTCCGGCTGCAATAGCGAGGGCCGGGAAAAGGGTAATAGCAGTCACCAGCATCAACGATTTCATCACGTTTTCCTTTGTGTTGCTCGATAGGGTCAGATCAGCCCAAGCGCTTGCCGCCGCGCGGCGTCAGGATGGTCTTGGGGCTGTAGTTGCTGGCATGTTCGGGCAACTCGCCCGTCCACTCCCATGCCTGCGTACCGGGGGGGTTCTCGAACCAGCCCGGATCGGAATAATCGTCAGGGGCGATGCCTTCGCGGACCTTCATGACAGAGAACATGCCGCCCATCTCCAGCGGACCATGTGGACCCCAGCCTGCCATCATCGGAATGGTGTTTTCGGGAATTTCCATGGACATCTCGCCCATGTCACCCATACCTGCTGTTCCCATTGACATGTATCCGGGCTGGTGCCTGCGAACCATGTCGGTGACGCGGGTCTTGTTAGCGCCGATGATCGTGGGCAGTTCGTGACCCATGGCGTTCATGGTGTGGTGTGACTTGTGGCAGTGGAACGCCCAGTCCCCTTCATGAACGGCATCGAATTCGTAGGCACGCATCGCGCCTACAGGAATATCGATGCTGACCTCAGGCCAGCGGGCCTCCGGCCGGACCCATCCTCCATCCGTGCAGGTCACCTCGAAATCATAGCCATGCATGTGGATGGGGTGATTGGTCATTGTCAGATTGCCGACACGCACTCGGACACGGTCGCCTTTGCTGGCGACAAGTGGGTCAATGTCCGGGAAAATGCGGCTGTTGAAGGTCCACAGGTTGAAATTCGTCATCTCGGCAACGCGCGGGATATAGGTCCCGGGGTCGATGTCATAGGCGGCCAACAAAATCCCGAAATCCCGATCCACGGGCATGAAGGCCGGGTCACGCGGATGCACGATGAACAGCCCCATCATGCCCATGGCCATCTGGACCATCTCATCGGCATGAGGATGGTACATGAAGGTCCCCGATTTCACGAGATCGAACTCGTACACGAACGTCTTGCCCGAAGGGATGCCGGGATGGCTAAGGCCGGACACGCCGTCCATTCCGGAAGGCAGGATCATGCCGTGCCAGTGTACGGACGTGTGTTCGGGCAGGCGGTTTGTCACATAGATGCGGACCCGCTCGCCCTCGATGGCCTCGATCGTTGGACCAGTGGACTGGCCGTTATAGCCCCACAGGCGCGCAATCATCCCATCGGCCATGACCCGTTCAACCGGCTCCGCGACGAGGTGAAATTCTTTGACGTTGCCGTTCATCCGATAGGGCAGTGACCAGCCATTCAGCGTGACGATCGGGTTGTATTCGATCCCGGACGTCGGTCGCGGCGGCACCTGCGTATAGGGACTGTCGGTACGAGCCGCTTCGGGCAGATCGCGAAACCGCGTTTCCGCCTGGCCCATGTTGACGGTCAAGGCCGCTGCCCCTGCCCCGATGCCCGCACCCATCAATTGTCTGCGATTCATCATTCGTCCTCTCCATTGTCACTTGCGCCACCCCAGATCGCGGCGGTGGCATCCGCCTCGGCGAGCCAATAGTCGCGCTTCGCCTCGGCAGCGCTTAGCTGCGAGTCCAACCCTTCACGGGCATCGTTCAGAAGCTCGAAGGTGGAGGTCAGCATGCCGTTGTAGCTCAGCAGCGCCTGCTCATCGATTTCGCGGCGCAAGGGCAGGACCTGGTCGCGCCAGTGCAGGGCGATCTGATGCTTGCCCGTGACCGCCGTATAGGCGGACCGTGCCTCAGACCTGGCATTGATCGCCGACTGCGCCAGCGTATTGGCCGAGCGCTGGTATTCGAGCTTGCCGCGCCGTGAAATCAGGCCGCTGGTGTCGTAAACCGGAATGCTGAAGGCGACGTCGACCACCGGTGAGCGTTCGTTCTCTCCATCTTCACGCTCGATTTCGACGCCCGCCGCGACCTCCGCATCGGACAGCATCCGGGTCTGGCCGTTCAGCTTGTAGCGGGCTGCCACGGCCTCCAGCTCCAGCCGGCCCGCAGCCAGGTCGATACGGTTTTCCAGCGCCATCCGTTCGATATTGGAACGGTTCGGCGCGCTTCCCGGAAGCGCCGGCAGGCTGTCGGGAACATAGAACTCTGTCCCTGTGCCCCACAGGCCCAGAAGGCGAACCAGCTTCTCTTTGGCAATTTGTGCTTCCAGCCTTGCCTCGGCTCTTTCGGCTGCCAATTCTGCATTAAACACATGTTCCCGTGCCTGGTCGGCCCGGCTCAGCGCGCCTGTTTCTCCAAGTTCTGAGGCCAACTCGGATGCCGCATCCGCAGCGCCTTGGGCTTGACCGATTAGTCCGGCGGCCTCGAACGCGCCGACGGCCTCGATCCAGGTGCGGCGGGTTTCATGCGCCAGCGCCAGGGTCTCGCCTGCGGCGCCCAGTTGCGCTTGCCGGAATTCCAGATCGGCTGCCCGCGTCCGGGATTTCTTCGTGACCATGTCCAGAATTGAGGACGCCACCGTGCCTTCCACGGACCGGGTGACATCACCGCTGACCAGCCCGGACACAGAGATGCCGACGCTTGGTACCGGCCCGAGAGCTGTCTCCCACAGGTCTGCCGCAGACATGCCCAGGTCAGCATAACTGGCCTGCAGGCCGGGGTTGTTCAGAAGCGCCACCTGCACGGCCTGTTCAGCACTGATCGTCTTCCCCTGAACGATGGCGCGCACACGTTGTGCATGAGCCTGCCGTTCAGCCGGGGTCTGAAGCCAGGCCGCCTCTGCCCCCGTCGCCTGCCGGGAGATCCCGGCAACAGTCTCGAACCCTGCCCGCTCGCCGCGGGCCTTGCTCATGGTTGCCGTATCCGCGCAGGCCGTCAGCAGCAGCAGCGCGCCCATCGATAGTCCCAATGCCGTCTTCATTCGACACCCGGGCCTTGCGCATTGTTCAGATCGGTCCAGTTTCCCGGCTCCTGAACACTACGGCTTCGATAGGTGATGGCAGGACCGGCCTGCAGGGTCGAGACCGGCGATGCGGTATCGGCGACCGTGACAAGCCCGGCGGACGTATCCAAAGGCGCCAGCGGGGCGCAAGCCGCCGCAACGAGCGGCATCGCAGCCGCAAACAGAAGTTTCATGTGATGAATCCGCTTTTAGATCAGAAGGATGGTCGCCGCGGCCCGTTCAGGCGTCGGCTTGCAACGTTCGGATCAGGCCCGCGGAGGGCGGCGCAGTCCTTCGGAAACAGTCAGCTCCACCAGCGGGGCCGTGCGGACGGCATCTAGAGTCTGGCTGATCAAAAAGGCCTCGGCCACATCGCTGGAACTCAGAGATGCTGTAACCGGGCAGGCATGGGCCTTGCAGTGCGATCCATGTCCTTCGGAAGACGTGTCTTCGTCATGCACATGGTCTTCGACGACGACAGTGTTCTGGAATGAGTGGTCTGAACTGTCACCTGTGAGGTGCCTGGTATGATCGTCCCACCCATCGGCGGACGCGGCCGTCAACATCATGTCGCACTTTAGATCCATCGACGCGTTTCCAGCGGATACAGTGACGCCCATCGAGACCAAGGTCACGATGAAGATCATAGCAAACTGGCGCAGGACGTGGATCATAGGTGTTGTCTAATAGGGTGAAAGTTAGACATCAATGAATTTCCAGCGCCTTTCGCAGGAATGTTACCGCCTCGGCCATCTGATGCCGTTGCTCGAACGCGATCATTCAGAGCCCTATACATAAAGCATCACCGGGATACCCGGCTGCAGCATTGCGTAGACATCCTCGATTTCCTGATCGGTCAGGGCAAGGCACCCGGCTGTCCAATCTCGGTTGCGTGGTGCGAGGGCGTTCCCCTCCGGGCCCCGCCCGTGGAACATGATGTCGCTCCCTGCACTACGACCAAACTGTGCGGCGTACGCCTTGTCCTGTTCGTTGGGGTAGGAAATGCCAACAGACAGGTGATACCTGCTGCGCGGGTTGAAGCGGTCGATGAAATACAGCCCCTCGGGCGTCTTTCCGTCACCTTCGAACTGCTTGGGGCCAACCGGCTGGTTGCCCAGCCCGAAATCATAGGATCGCAAGACTGTCTGGCCGTTCAGCAGGTGCATCCGGCGTTGGCCCTTGTAGACAGCCACCTGTGTTACCGGCGGGCCGGAGTATCGCTTGAATTGCGGTGCAGGGGCCGAGCTGGGCCCTGACGATCCGCATGCAGCAAGGGATGCGAGCATAGCCAGCGACGCATGTCGGCGATTAAAGGTTATCATAGAGAGAGCTCCTTGGAGATCATGCTTCAGGCCGACGCAGCGGCGTATCGGTTAAAGATTGTGTGGCTTCCATCCTTGAGCACGAGCAGGACATCATAAGCCTCACGGCGGCTTTCCGGGCCCATTCCGGGGCTGCCGTAGGGCATGCCCGGAACGGTCAGGCCAAGGGCGTCGGGACGCTCTTGAAGCAATTTGCGGATATCGGTGGCTGGGACATGTCCTTCCACGAAATAGCCCTCGACCGACCCGGTGTGACAAGACGTCAGGTCGATGGGAACGCCGAGGTCGATCTTGTGCTGCATGAGAAGCGTGCCGAAACGCTCCTCACTCGTGACCTGAAAGCCGGCATTCTGAAGGTGCTGTGTCCATTGCCGACAGCATTCGCACCCCCTGCCCTCCACGACATGGATGGCGGTGGAAACAACAGGTAGCTGCCCGAATGCAGGCAGTGCGGTTACGGCGGCGGCGGCACATAACACGAAGCGACGGGTGACGAAGTTCAACGCCGATCCTCCCAGAAAAGGCGGCCAGGGGCCGCCGACAGGCTTGTGGATTTTGCTGCAATCATTCTTCCGGTCACTCACGGTCGGAGACCTCGGCCTGATACTCGTATTGGCGCTTGGGCCATGTGCTTTTGATGTAGGCCAGGGTGGCGCGGATTTCCGCATCCGTCAGAATGCCCTCGAAGGCCGGCATGTCGCTCTCATAGCCAGGCACGACACCACTGATCCCCAGCTTGGTCAGTGTGAACAGCTGATTGTCGGAGTGGTGCCATGTATGCCCCGTTTCGTCATGGGGCGGTGCCGGCATCCGCCCGTTCTCCAGCGTACGTTTCCAGTCGGGCTGTCCTTCGAGGTCCGGGCCGTGGCATGACGCGCAATTTTGCGCGTAGAGTTCGTTTCCTTGCGCGATCTCTTGTGCCGTGACAGGAACGCCCAGAAAAGCAACTTCAGCTTTTTCGGACCGATTGACCTGTGCAAAAGCCGCCACGGCCGCCACACCGGCAAATGACAGCCCGGCGAGCATCAAGACCCGTGATCTCATGCCGGTCCCCGCAGGTACTTGAGAAGGGCAGCGATGCTCAGGACCAGGATGGCCAGGATAAGAAGCGCAAAGAGCCCGCAGCCCAGCATCATCAGGCCCGCCATGGGGCTATTCATCATTGTCATGCCATTTCCCTCCAAAGAGGGTGGTCAAGCCATTCTTCGCAAGCGGCATGGACCGCAGAAATCTCAGGGTAAAGCTGAGTGTATAAAGCTGCATGCAAACTTTGCTGCATAGGACACCTGACTATCTGGATTTGAAACGGAACTGCCGATCTAAAGGGATTCAGCAGTCCAGGCAGCGAGCGAGCTCAAGGGGACAAAACCTTGTGCGCAAGCGTCGCCTGCCACAGCGGCAGTCAAATCAGATGAAGGGGCGTGGGGGGCTTCGTAGCGGCAGCCAATGCAGATCACTGAACATGACATCGGCAGCCTGCCGCCTCAGGAGGCGCCGAGCCTGTCTGAGATCAGAGGTCTGGAATTCAGGAACCGGGACGAAGCCCCCCGCCGCACAGATCAGATTGCAGCCCGCCGTTCCAATGTCACCCCTGTCGCTGCAATCCAGGCATTCGGACATGCCGGAATGTGCCATTGCCATCATGCCGTCATCGGGCACTGACGCGGGAGTCAAGGGCGCGGGCATCATCGATCCAACCGCAAATACGGTGAAGGCGACAAGAAACAGGGCCCGCAGATAGTTCTTCATAACTATCGAGTTAGCGGTATGCTGCAGAAAAATCCACGACAAGATGATCGCGTTGCCGTGACCGGATCAGGATGGATCTGACTGGGGCACCGCCGCTGAGCCGGCGCCCGCCCTCGTCTTTCAACCGATCGCTTATCAGGGCCACATCTGCGCGGCATGAAGCACGCGAAGGATCGTCACGACAGACGGCGTCTCAGCATAGATGACAATGTAGTTCGGGCGAACGACCAACTCACGTGTCCCCTGAACGCGTCCTGACCGGCACCGCTTGGGATGCATTGGAAGTTGCGCAACCTTTCCCTGAATTTCCTCCATCAGAGCAAGAGCAGCATCAGGATTGTCATCCGAGATGTAGTCGACAATTGCCATGAGGTCGGCGACCGCGAAGGCTTTCCATTCGAGTTCAGGCACCCCGTTTGCCGTCGATCAATGCCCGGGCGTCACGCATGACCTGGTCATGTGGAACGCCAGGCCGAGTGTCTGTCAGCGCTTCCTGCACCTTCGCCCGGAACCAGCTGTCATAGCTTTCAGGATTTGCAGTCAGACCGGCCGGCAGACCCCCTTCAGCCGCCACACGGGTCAGCAGGATACGGACTGCATCTGATAGGGTCAGGCCTACACCTGCCAGTGCGCTACTGGCCTGTGCCTTGAGATGATCGTCCACACGGACATGCAGCATCGAGGTATGGGTTGGCATTCAAGCCTCCTGTGTATCTCGTATGAGATACACAGTACCATAGGAAGATCAAGACTTGTTTGGTCTGATCTGGCTCAGCAGTCTGGAATGCTGCTTTAAGAATGAGACCGAAGGCATTGCAGTAATTATCGTTACGGCTTTATCCCCGATATTACCCCCGAAAAATGTGGATAAGTCCTTAGCGTCCGATGGCCGCCATGCGCGTCGATGCTGTCTTACGGCCGTGAGGCTGCTTTCCAAAAAGGTGTGGTGATCACAGTATCCGCCGATCGCGATCGCAGCTTCGAAGTGTCAAGCAAAAACGTCATTTTGACCTTTTGTCGGACCAAAAGGTCATACTGCTTTCCAGGTAGGCAAAAGCAGTGACATGCAGCCGTTCCAAAGCTGCAACGCGGATCAAAGAATGCCCGCCTCCCCTGCCCCTTTTTCAGAGTGTTCAAAAACGATCCAGACCGTGTGAAAACTCGGTGGAGTTTAAAGGGCGCCGGGCGTTCGGTGGTTGTCGCGTTGTCCTTAAAGTCGACACACGGCGCGTTGGGCGGGAGTGGACAGAACATGGGGGTCGTTGTCGGTGATCTGGCCTGTGCTAAGGTAAGCTCTTTGTATGGGGGGCTGCCATGGACGTACGGATTACAATCGAAACGACCTTCGACAACGGGGAGAAGCGCACTCATCAGCTTGACGGCATTTCTCGACCATACCGGGTGACCTGCCCAGACGGGATCGGGCTGCGCCTCGAGGATGGGAAAAGGATCCTCGAACAGATCCAGAGGGTAATCCTTTACGATCAGGTCGATGAGATCATTCGAGAAAGCCGCGTATGCCCGGATTGCGCCTCGGTTCGTGCCATTCATGACTATCGCACGCGCGATCTCGACACGCTCTTTGGGCGGGTTCGGGTCAAAGCCGCGCGCATGCGCCGCTGTTCGTGTGATGCCAGGTCAGCGGCGATGCCCGGTGGACCTATTTCTCCGCTGGCCTATTTCTTTCCAGACCGGGCTACCCCGGAGCTGCAACGGCTACATGCGGACCTTGGTTCCCGGCATACCTTTCGCGAAGCGGCGCGGCTGATGAAAAGCTTCCTCCCCTGCCATCCGCCCCATCACACCACGGTGCGTGACCGGTTGGGAAGAGTAGCCACTGGGCTCGAGAAAAGTCGAAGGGCATCAGGCGATCCCGTTGAAGCCCCGCCCAAAGGTGGTTTGACGGTTTTTCTGGACGGTGCGCATATCCGCTGTCGACCGGAGTATCAGCAGCGACACCTGGATCTTGTGGTCGGCAAGATTGAAAGTCGCAATATGTGCCGACGATTTGGCTTGGTCGCCAATGCGACGGCATCGCCAAGCAGCCGCATGCGAGAAGAGCTGTCCGACTATGGATGAAAGCCAGGCCGTCTGTTGACGGTAATCTCTGATGGCGAGCTTGCTCTCCCGAACCTCATACGGAATGCCGTGGGTGGCGACGGTCAGGTGAAACATATCCTCGACTGGTGGCACATCTCGATGCGCATTCAACATATCGAGGCCGCCGTTCAGGGTCTGGTCCAGACACCGGGGTTCACTGGAGTTCCAGTGCTGTTCCAGCGCCCCGCGAAAAGCCTCCGTTGGCGGCTTTGGCATGGCAGAGCACGGGTGGCGGAAACATATCTGAAGGCGCTGATGCATGATTGCGTCGGCCTCGGGGAAGAACCTCTGGCTGTCCGCACCGCTGCCGCTCGTGTGCAGGCCCGCTGCGAGACACTGTACACCTATCTCGCGAACAACATGGAAGCCCTTGTCGACTATGGCCGACGGTACCGTAACGGGCTGCCCATCTCGTCTTCTCGTGCCGAAGGATCAGTTGATGACATTGCCAATGCCCGCATGGGAAAGCGCAGGAGGATGCGTTGGTCGCCCAAAGGGGCTCACCGAGTAGCCGTCACAAGGGCCGCAGTTCTCGATGGTCGGCTGACCGTCGCAAACAGAAAACGCCCCGCATGACCCCCATGTTCTGTCTACTCCCCGAGGATGTGACGGATGATGAGGCCGAGAAGATCGTGGCCTTCCTCGGCAGCCTTACCGGCGACGTTCCCGAAGTCACGCTGCCTGCTCTTCCCGTGGAAACGAAAGCGACGCCGCGACCAGTGAGCGAAGGGCTACCACAATAGAGTCTGCACCCGACCGGGTGGTTCGGAGACAATGTTGATGCGGCAATGCCATCAGGCCTCGCCGCATCCGCGATGGCCGGCAACTTTTCGCGCCAAGGCTCTCGAGAAAGGCGCTGCCACTCTCAAAAGACGCCCTGACAGCTGAAAGCCGCCCGACTGACGGCGGGGAACTTCTCTGCCTCATCTTTCCCATTCAGGTCCCGGTCATGTTGAAGGCCGCTTTGCAGCCGAGCGCTCAGGTCTCGGTGCCGCCGATTTGTTGCCGCGGCCGGATATGCCCGGCCACGGCATGAAGATGTCAGTTGTCCGGAACCTCGACCCCACGTTCCTGCAGCCAGGCCCGCATCGCGTCGATCTCTTGCTGCTGCTCGGCAATGATGTGCCGGGCGAGTTGCATGTTCTCGGGATCGGAACCAGCAGCAAGCTGAATACGCGCCATATCGATCGCGCCTTGGTGATGAGGGATCATCCCGAGCACGAAGGCGACGTCCGGATCACTGTGGCCTAGTCCCGCCATCATCTCGTCGTGCATGCCCATCATCGACATGGCGTAGGCGTCAGAGAACGAGGCCGAACCAAGATCTGCGGGTACAGCGTTTTCAGGTAGTTGGGCACCATCGCGGAGTGTCTCCAAAGCCTGGGGCCCATGCGGATGTTCAAGTGAGTAGGAATGGGTAGCCATGCTGGCCCCGTCGACCTGCATCTCAGCCATCGTCAGCGTCTCAGTTCCGTAGAAGACAGCGTGCAAACCCCAGTAAGCCGTGATGAAGATCACGAGCGCGGAGGCCAACCCGACCGGTACGCCGATAAGTGACCGCCGGATCCAGGACCAGAAGTGCAGCTCGCGTGTATGATCAACAGCGATAACGACGATGATAGCCATAATCAGGGCATGGCCGATGAGGTCGATCCGGCCAAAGGGATAGACTGCCGAGTTAAAGATCACGAAGAGCGCGATTGCCGAAAGGCGGCGAACAAGAGGTGTGGCCAGGAGACCCAGCCCCATCGTAAACTCGGCAACGCCTGCCATGGGAATGAAGACGTCGCGCGGAAGGCCGAAGGTCAGGAAGGGCTTTTCCAGCACGAGCGGGTGGAACCACTCAGGATAGGCGAACTTCTCGAGGCTGGACCACATCAGCGCAATGGCGACACCCCAACGGAGCACTTCGAAACGATGCTTCCGCCAGTCTGGACGATCCGAGGCTTCGAGAACCAGATAGGCGGCCACGGCTACGCCCAAGGCTAAGTAATCGAGCAGGTGGAAAGGATCGTAGTCGCGCAACGCGAGCACCCAAAGGAAGATGATCCCTGCAGCCGAGAAGGGCATTGTGCGGCGCGAGACGATGCCGGCGGCAATCAGGAGCTGTACCCACGACACCCACTCCGCCGGCGTCTTGAGATCCGGCGTCAGGTAGACGCCACCGACCGAGAAGATCGCCACGAAGAAGCCGGCGATCATGATCCGGACGAAGTCGTCCAGCCGGAACCAGAGCGGGTTGGTGATCCGGTCCATTGCGGACAAGGTGCGTTCACCCGCCGTGCTGCGTTCGACGAGCCGTGTGGCGACAAAAAAGAGAAGCACGAGCGCAATGCCGGACCAGAACCACGGATCGGTGAGGGTGCGCGTGATCGGTGCCGGTGCAGCATCAACGATGTAAGGGGCGAACCACTTCACATGCGCCGTCGCCGCTGCGGGGGTGAGGATCCCGACAAGCCCAACCAACCATGCAAGGCCGGTTCTGCGGGTGGAAAGGTCAGACATCGGTAGATCCTATTTCTTCTTGTGAACGTTGAACGGCGGGCATCCGCGTTCCAGTTTGAGCGGCGCGGGCGATGCCGCGGTGTCATCGACCGCGACCCAGGCACCGTGAATGGCAATCGTCATCGCGTCATCCTCAGTTCGGTTTCTGGTGCCGATGCGGGTTCTCTTGCCTCCATCCGCAGGCGCGTTGTCGTCAGCACCTGGCCGTCACCGGCGCACGTCAACCTCACACGCCACTGAGACGATTGGAACGTCAGGCGAAGCTTGCCTTCGTCCTGACCACTGCCTCGCTCCACTCCGGTCCTGATCTTCCCGGACTTCATCAGGGCCTGAAAACCAACGACATCCAGCTCCAGCAACGGAGCGATATCGGCCGCATCGACGATGGGCTGCCCGTTTTGAAACTCTACCTTGCTTTTCATGGTGCAACCCTCCAATCCCTGTTCTCCCTTACGCCGCCAGCTGTTCGTCGGCCGGACCGAAGAACTCGAAATGGATGCGGTCGGCGGGAATGCCGGCGTCGCGCAGCCCGGCGACGAAGTGGCGCAGGAACGGGCGCGGGCCGCACAGGTAGATGTCTGCCTCGGCCAGCGGGGTGTTGGCCTGCAGCCAGTCGATGGTGATCAGGCCGCGATTGGCGCCGTCATCGGTCCCGCCCTCGTAGAACGTCTCGACCAGGACGTTGCCGTGCCGTGCCGCGGCGTCGTGGACCTGGGCCTCCAGGGCATGGTGGGCCGGGCTGTTCGTGCCGTGCACATAGAAGACTGGCACGTCGCGGTGCCGGTCGGCCATGACCTCCAGCATGCTGATGATGGGAGTCTGGCCGACGCCGCCCGACAAAAGGACCAGCGGCCGCTCTGGCGCGTCGGGCAGGTGGAAGTCGCCAGCCGGGGGCGTGGCCTCGATCACGGCACCGACGTCGACATGGTCGTGGAGGAAGCCCGAAGCCTCTCCGTCAGGCTCTCTCTTGACGGTGATCCGGTAGAACCCCGCATCCGGCGCGCTGGAGATGGAGTAGTTGCGCTTGACGCCAGGCAGACCCGCCAGGTCGAAGCGCAGGGTCAGATACTGCCCGGGGCGGTGCGGGATGACTGCGCCCCCATCCTCAGGCCGCAGGATGAACGAGACGATGCCGGCCGCCTCAACCCGTTTTTCCGCAACGCGGAAGCGCCGCCAGTCGGTCCAGCCGCCGGGCTGCGCCTCGATCTCTGCCCGGATGGCGGCCTCGCGCTCGATCAGCAGGTCGGCCAGGAACCAGTAGGCCTCGCCCCAGGCCTGGAGGATCTCCTCGGTCGCGGCATCGCCCAGGACCTCCTCGATCGCGCCCAGAAGGGCCTCGCCCACGAAGGGATAATGCTCGGGCAGGATGGCATAGCCGATGTGCTTCTGCGCGATCCGTTCCACCGCCGCGCCAAGAACCGACAGGTTCTCGATGTTCTGCGCATAGGCCAGCACCGCATGTGCCAGCGCCAGGCGTTGCGTCCCCTTCTTCTGGTTCGCCTGGTTGAACAGTGCCGCGATGTGCTCGTTCCGGAACAGGCGGCGATACATCGTCTCGGTGATCACCGGGCCGTGCTGCTCCAGCGCGGGCACCGTGGCCTTCACGACGGCGATGGTCTGCTGCGACAGGGGACGTGGCATGAGTCTCTCCTAAACATGCATTAGTAATGCATCTATAAACTCCTATACATGCGTTGGGAATACCTCTATTGTAAAAAGATGAAGTTGACCCGCTACACCGACTATGCGCTTCGCGCGCTGATCTATCTTGCCGCCAATGACGGCGGGCTGACGTCGATCCGGCAGATCGCCGATGCGCATGGGATTTCCCAGAACCACCTGATGAAGATCGTCCAGGACCTGGGGAACGCCGGCTTCATCAAGACGGTCAGGGGCCGCCATGGCGGGCTGCGGCTGGCCCGGCCGGCGGCAGAGATCACCATCGGCCAGGTCGTCCGGCATACCGAGGACGACGGCGCCATGGTCGACTGCAGCACCTGCCGCATCGCCGAAGGATGTGGCCTGCCGGCCGTCTTCGCCGAAGCCAGGGAAGCCTTCGTGACGGTCCTCGACAGGTGCCGCCTGTCAGACGTGGCGCGCACGCCGGACGCCTTCCGGCACCTCTTCGCGGTCTGAGGACCCGACCAAGGCCGCACCAATCAGCCGCAGGTCTTTCAACTGCCTCCTGTTTAGGCTTATTGGTCGATTTTCATGCAGCCAAAGACCCGGAGGTGCCGGTTTTGCTTCACGACCTGAGACATGCGCTGCGGTCCTTCGGCCCGTCCATCGCATCCGCGCCTCTGGCCGAGGCCTTGCGCGCGGGTGTGGGCGCGCTGGCGGGCCTTGCCATTGCCGGCCTCTTCGCCCTGTCGCCCGCGGTCGATGCGCAGCTGGGGCTGTACCTGATCGCCCCTTTCGGCGCGAGTTCGGTTCTGCTGTTTGCCGTGCCGAACAGCCCGCTTGCGCAGCCTTGGGCGGCGGTGGTGGGCAACACGGTCGCCGCGCTGATCGGTGTTGCCGCATGTCTTCTGGTGGCCGACCCGGCACTTCGGATCGCCGTTGCGGTCGGGGCCGCGATTACCGCCACGATCCTCTGTCGTGCGCTTCATCCCCCGGCAGGCGCCGTCGCGATGACCGCGGCCATGAGCCCCGAGGCCATCGCCGACCTGGGGTTCCGCTTTGCTGTGACGCCGGTGGCCGCGGGAACGCTGCTGCTGGTGGCACTTGCGGCACTTTATGCGCGCCTGACCGGCCGCCACTATCCCATGCGGCAGCATGACGAGCCGAACATCAACCGGACGGCGGACCCGTCGCCCAGCACGAGGATCGGCCTGTCGGAAGCGCAGCTGGTCGATCTTCTGGAACGCTATCGCCAGAACTTCAATCTCGGGGCCGAGGACCTGGCGCGACTGGTGGGCGCGGCCGAGCTGCAGGCAGCGGCACAGCGCACCGGACCCGTCACCGCCGAAAGCATCATGTCGCGCGACCTGGTGACGGTCGGCCCCGATTCTCTCGCCGAGGAGGTTGCGGCGCTGTTCCGACGGCACCGCTTCACCTCGATCCCGGTTGTCGAGGAGGGGCGCTATCTTGGCGTCATCTACCAGATCCACCTGATCGGCTCGGATGCCGACGCGCTGGCGGACAGGTTGATGCAGGCGGATGTCCCCCACGCCTCTCCCTCGACGCCGCTCGGCGCGCTGCTGCCCCTGATGTCGGATGGTGCGGTCGATGCCGTTCCCATCCTCGAAGGCAACCGGATCATCGGCATCGTGACCCGCACTGACCTGATCAGCGCACTCGCGCGGCACAGCATTTCGACCAATGATCGGGCAACCGGAATGGTAGCCTGAGGCCGGGCCAGATCTCATTCCTGCGCAGGACACAAATCGCGCGGCCTCGGCAAGCCAAATCTGCTGAGCAGCCGGTGATATCACCAGGTGTCCGCGCTTCAGAAGGATTGAAGGCACATGCAGGGTGACCAGCCTAGGGTCAGGATTCATCACCAATAGATGACGGTTGCTGCGAGGGCGATAGCCGAGAGGAAGATCTTCGGACATCTGTCATATCGCGTTGCCACGCGCCTCCAATCCTTGAGCCTGCCGAACATGATCTCGATGCGACTTCGCCGCTTGTAGCGTCGTTTGTCATACTTGACCGGCGTCTTGCGTTGCTTCCGACCGGGGATGCAAGCGCGTATCCCTTTGTCCTGCAACGCCTCTCTCAACCAGTCAGCATCATAACCGCGATCGCCAAGCAGCCATTCGACGTTTGGCAGGCCGCTGAGCAGCGCCCGTGCGCCGATATAGTCGCTCACCTGTCCGGCGGTGATGAACAGGTCGAGCGGTCGTCCCTGGCCGTCGCAAATGGCGTGCAGCTTGGTGTTCATGCCGCCTTTGGTTCGGCCGATCAGGCGACCACGCCCCCCTTTTTAATG
>NZ_JPKW01000019.1:0-33648 GCF_001887735.1 Paracoccus sp. SM22M-07 | reverse complement strand
AAATGAAACCAGACAATCCGCACAAACACCTGAAATCAAACGAATAATTCATGCAAAAATCTCGGGAACAACAACGATAACGAACAGGATAAGACGAATCAGCCCGGAATCGGTTGCGACTCTGGCGCTTGAATCGATCCCGACCGATGCGAGATCTTGAAATGCCCGCCGCCGCGTCCTAATTCTGAGGGCGGCGGGCTTCTGCTCTTCACGCGATCGGCCAAATTTCCACTGGCCTATAAGTTTTCCGAGGGCGCTGGCTCTGTCGTGACCCTGGTCACGTTACCCGGTACCCACCTGTACAATCAGGCTTTCGGGAAATCTGACGCCGACGCGGTCGCTGCGGTTCCCGCCACCTTTATTCCCCGCTCCGATAGGACAGATCGAACGCCACCCTGCCCCCCAGGGCCATTGCATGGGCGTGGGTCGCCCCGTTCAGGGGCAGGGGTCCGATCCTGGCGCCGGTGATGATCACGTCGCCTGCCTTCAGGGGCATTCCCTGACTGCGGGCATGCCCTGCAAGCCAGCCAAGGAAATCCATCGCCTGATCCATCGGTGCGGCGGCCTCGGCGACGCTTATCGTGTCGCCATCCAGCATCAACGTGATGTCCAACTGGTCGGGCAGGCCGTCGCGCCACCCATCGATCGGGTCCCCCAGAACCACCCCGGCGGACCGAAAGCCGTCGGCCATGCTTTCCAACGGTGTGAAACCGGCCCCCGGGGCATAGCGTGGCGCGACCAGCTCGAAGGCCAGGCAGATCTTGGCGATGGCGGCCATCGGGTCGGCGGCATCGGGTTCGCAGGACAGGATCAGCGCCGTTTCGACCTCGATCGCGGTATCGGCGGGCAGCTGGGCCGCCCCGCCCGAGTCATGCAGGATGCGGCGCGGCAGGGCGGCCGCCTGTCGGTCCCGCCCCTCCAACAGCGCCATCTTCCACAGGCCGCCGGGATCGCCCAGGCCTTGGATCACCGCGCGCTGCACCGCATAGGCGTCGCGCAGGTCCCGCGGGCAGGGCGACAGCCCCTGCGGGCGCGCGCCCCCCTGCCAGGCGGTCAACAGGGGCGCGGCGGCAGTCGCGGCATCAAAATCATCATTCATCGTCAGGCGTCCTTCAGGGTCATGTGAGGCATGGCGGCCGGCGGCACGATGGCGCCACGGTGGCGGACGACGATGGCCGCCAAACGCGCCGCCGCCGCCACCGCCTGCGCGACCCCCGCCCCCTGCCCCCGGGCCGACAGCCAGGCCGCGTTGAAGCTGTCGCCGGCGCCGGTGGTGTCGATGGCCGTGACGGCGGGCGGCAGGTCATGCGAGGTCCAGGCCGCGGCACCCTGCGCGCGATGCAGGACGGGACCGCCGCCGGTCGTCAGCACGATCTCGGCCCCGGTCAACGCCATCAGGGCTTCCATCGCGGCCTCGGGGCCCGTGATCCCGAAGCAGCCCTGGATGTCGTCCAGCGACGGCATCAGCAGATCGACCATCCCGGCCATGCGCCCGATCGCCTGCCGCGCGACCTGACGGTCAGGCCACAGGTGCGGGCGGTAATTGGTGTCGAAGGCCAGATGCGCGCCCCGGTCTCGGCAGGTCTGCAGCCAAGTCGTCAGGGTGTCGCGCCCCGCGGGGTGCAGCACCGCCAGCGCCACTGCCGACAGAAAGACCGTATCGGCCCGTGGCAGCCCACCGAAGATCCGGCTGTCGTCGAAATGGCTGCGGAAGGGCGACTGGTCGCGCCAATAGGCGAAGCTGCGTTCGCCCGCCGCATCGGTCGTCACGAAGCTGAGGCCCGGGCGGGCGCCCGCGCGCGCGGCCAATGCCGACAGGTCGATGCCTTCGGCGGCGATGCGGTCGCGCAGCCACAGGCTGTGGGCATCGTCGCCCAGGCAGGACAGGTATCCCACCCGCCCCGGCCCCAGCAGGCGCGCCAGATAGATGGCCGTGTTCAGCGTGTCGCCGCCCGCGTTGCGCAAAAAGCCCTGCGGATGGTCGGGCATGGCGGTGAACTCGATCAGCGGCTCGCCGATACAGAGGTAATCCATGTCAGGTCCGGACTTCGGTCGGCAAGGGACGTCCGCCGAAATGGGCGTCCAGATTGTCCAGAACCAGCTGCGCCATCGCGCGCCGCGCCTGTTCCGTGGCCGAGGCGACATGCGGGCTCAGCACGCAATTGGGGGCATCCAGCAAGGCCTGGGGCACCTTCGGTTCGTCGTCGAAGACATCCAGCCCCGCCCCCGCGATGGTCCCGTCGCGCAGCGCCGCAGCCAGGTCATGGGTCTGCACCACCGGGCCGCGCGCGACGTTCACGACGATCCCCTGGGCCCCCAGCGCCGCCAGCACCGGCCCATCGACCAGCGCGCGTGTGTCATCCCCGCCCGAGGTCGTCACGAACAGCGCGTCGCAATCGCGCGCCAGCGTCAGCGCATCGGGGCGGAAGGCGTCGGGCGCGCCGGGCTTTTCGCTGCGCGCGGTGTACAGCACCTGCATGCCCAGCCCGCGCAGCATGTCGGCCAGCGTCCGCCCGATGCGGCCATACCCCAGGATGCCAGCCCGCATATCGATCAGGGACCGGCCAAGCGCCAGCTTGCCGCCCTGTTCCCACGCGCCCGCACGGATGAAACGATCGCCCTCGGCGATGCGGCGGGTGCAGGCCAGCGCCAGGCCCAGGGCCATCTCGGCCACGGCGGGCGACAGGACATCGGGCGTGGTCGAAACGCGGATGCCGCGCCTGGCCGCCTGCGCCATGTCCACCGCGTCCAGGCCGACGCCGTTCACCGCGATCATCCGCAGGTCGGGCAGCGCCTCCATCTGCGCGGCCGACAGGCCGATATTGCCGGCGGTCACCACGGCGGTGACATCGCCCGCATCGGCGATGTCGCGGATGACGTCATAATCGGCCTCCAGCCGGTCGGTCATGTCGGCGGGCTTCAGGTCGGCCAGTGCCAGGATCCGGGGCCGGGTCATGCGATCTGCCCCAGGAAGTTCTTCAACCGGTCATTCGCCGGGTTGCCGAAGAAGGCCTCGGGGGCGTTCTCCTCGACGATGACGCCCTTGTCCATGAAGATGACGCGGTCGGCCACGGCGCGGGCAAAATCCATTTCATGGGTGACGCAGATCATGGTCATGCCTTCGCGGGCCAGATCGATCATCGTGTCCAGAACCTCCTTGACCATTTCAGGGTCCAGCGCGCTGGTCGGTTCGTCGAACAGCATGATGCGCGGCTTCATGCACAGGGCGCGGGCGATGGCGACGCGCTGCTGCTGGCCCCCCGACAGCTGGGCGGGATATTTGTCGGCCTGTTCGGGGATTCTGACCCGCTCCAGATAATGCTGGGCGGTGGCCTTCGCCTCGGCGCGCGGGACCTTGCGGGTCTTCATCGGCGCCAGCATGCAGTTTTCCAGCACCGTCATATGCGGGAACAGGTTGAAGGACTGAAACACCATCCCCACGTCGCGCCGCACCTTGGCGACATTGTCCCCGCCCGCCGTCAGTTCGACCCCGTCCACGGTGATGGAACCGGATTCGATCGCCTCAAGCTGGTTGATGGTGCGGATCAGCGTCGACTTGCCCGACCCCGACGGGCCGCAGATGACGATCCGTTCGCCCGGCGCGACCGTCAGGTCGATATCGGTCAGGGCATGGAAGGCGCCGTAATACTTGTTCACGGCGCGCATGATGATGGCATGTTCGGTCATGTGTCGTCCCCTGCGGAAACGCCCGGCCACGGATGGCCGGGCTGTCGGATCACTTGTCGGTCTTGACGAAATCGGGCAGCGGCTCGCCCAGCCATTTTTCATGGATGCCGTCCAGCGTGCCGTCGGTCTTGGCCTCGGCCACGAAGGCATTGACCTTGTCCAGCAGCGCGTCCGATCCGGGCGCGACCGCGATGCCCTGCACCTGGCTGGACAGGTCGAACTTCTTGTCGAAGCGATCGCCCGTCGCCTGCGCGATCTGCGACATCACGATGTTCGACGCGCCGATCAGCTTGACCTGTCCCGACATCAGCGCCTGCACCGCGGTCGCGTCATCGTCGAAACGCTGGATCTGCGCGGTTTCGGGTGCGACGGCGGTCACGCCGCTGTCCTGGGTCGAGGCGCGGGTGACGGCGATGGCCTGGCCGTCCAGCCCTGCGGCCTCGGTCAGTTCGACCCCCTTGTCGCCATAGACGGCGATGCTGATCCCCGCATAAGGGTCCGAGAAGTCGACCTTCTGGGCGCGTTCCTCGGTGATGCCAAGCGATGCGACCAGCACATCGACCTGACCCGACAGAAGATAGGGGATGCGGTTCGGGCCGGTCACCGGCACGATCTGCGTGTCCACCCCCAGATATTCGCCAAGCGCCTTGGCAACATCGGCGTCATAGCCGTCGGGATTGCCGGAATTGTCCTGGATGCCGAAGGGCGGGAAATCGACCAGCATGCCAACCTTGACGGTCCCGGCATCCTCGATGGCCGACAGATCGGCGGCAAAGCCGGGCGCGGCGAGGCCAAGGGCCAGCGCGCTGGCGGCAAGGGTGGTGAACAGGCGGCGGTTCAGGGTCATGGTTTCCTCCTCCAGGAAAATGTCAGCGCGTGATGGCACGGCGCATGCGGGCTTCCATGTGGCGGGCCAGCAGCGACAGCGGCCAGCACAGCACGAAATAGAGCGCGGCGACCGTGCCGAAGACCAGGAACGGCTTGAAGGTCGCGTTGTTGATGATCTGGCCGGCCCGCGTCAGTTCGGTGAAGCCGATGATCGAGGCCAGCGAGGTGCCCTTGATCAGCTGCACCAGGAAACCGACGGTCGGCGCCACGGCAAGGCGCATCGCCTGCGGCAGCACGACATGGCGCATCCGGTCAGGGTAGGACAGGGCCAGCGCGGTCGCGGCCTCGGACTGGCCCTGGGGCACGGCCTGGATGGCGCCGCGCCAGATCTCGCCCAGATAGGCGCTGGCATGCAGGGTCAGCGCGACGGCAGCGGCCAGCAGCGGGTTGATCGGCAGCCCCACGACAGCCAGGCCGAAATAGACCAGGAACAGCTGCATCAGCAGGGGCGTGCCCTGAAAGACCTGGATGAAACCAGCCGCCGCCCGACGCAGCGCGCGACCCTGCGATGTGCGTGCCAAGGCAATGCCCAGCCCGCCGATGGCCCCGCCCAGAAAGGCGATGGCCGACAGGATCAGCGTCCAGCGGATTGCGCCCACGATGAACAGAAGTTCGGCCGAGGTGAATTCACGGATCATGTCAGCGCCCCGCCGGATAATTGAAGAACACCCGCCGGATCATTCCGAAGACGGTCGAAAAGCCCAGGGCCAGCAGGAAATACATGATCGTCAGCACCAGATAGATCTCGAAGCTGGCGAAGGTGCGGGCATTCAGGTCCGCCCCCGCCGAGGCCAGGTCGCTGGCCGAGATGACCGACACCACGCTGGAGGTCAGCATCAGATAGATGAACTGGCTGGTCAGCGAGGGATAGATGTTGCGCAGCGCCGGACGGATGACGACATAGCGAAAGATCTGCACGGGGTTCAGCCCAAGGGCGCGTCCGGCCTCGATCTGGCCGCGGGGGATGGATTCGATGCCCGACCGGATGATCTCGGTGCCATAGGCGCCGACATTGATGACCAGCGCCAGCAATGCCGCGCTGTCGGGCGACATGGACAGCCCGATGGCCGGCAGACCGAAATAGATGAAGAAGATCTGGATCAGGAAGGGCGTGTTGCGGATCACCTCGACATAGATGTCGATCAGGAACCGCAGCGGCCGGATACCCGACGTCTTGCCGACCGCGCCCAGCACCGAGACGACCATTCCCAGGATCATCGCCATCAGCGACAGCCGCACCGTCAGCCAGGCACCATTGGCCAGCAGATCCAGGCTTTCGAATACCGGTTGGAAGTTGAACTGATACATCGGCCTCCCCGCAGATGTTTCCATTCCCTATTTAGAACGATCTAAAAGCAGCCGGAGAACAAGTCAAACCTTTTCGCAACCGCTGCTGTCGCGCACCCTGAGTTCGGGCGCCACGCATTCGCGCAGGACCGGCGCATCGGCATCGGCCAGGCGACGCGTCAGCAGCCGCGCCGCCGAGGCGCCGATCCGCACCGGGTGCATGGCGACGCTGGTCAGGGGCGGCCAGACCATCTGCGCCATTTCCAGATCGTCCAGCCCCACCACCGCGACGTCCCGTCCCGGCGTCACGCCAAGGCGGCGCAGACCCACCATCAGCCCGGCGGCCAGCACGTCGTTGAAGCACAGGATGGCGGTGGGCCTGCCCGCCAGAACCGCCCCCGCCGCGCAGACCGAGGCCTCCCATGTCAGGTCGGTTTCGGTGATGCCGGCCTCGGTCGCGCCGGTCTCGGCCAGCGCCAGGTCAAAGCCGCGCAGCCTTTCCGCCCGGGCCGAGGTCCGCGCCCGCACCGACAGGAAGGCGATCCGCCGATGCCCCCTCTCCACAAGGTGCCGCACGGCCAAGCGCATCCCATCGATGTAATCGCCACCCGCGTAATCGGTCAGATCCTCGCCGACCTCGCGCATGGATTGCACCACGGGCAGCCCCCAGTCCCGCACCCGCGTCATCAGCGCCGGATCGGTGCCTGCCGCGGGGCACAGGATCAGCCCGTCGACGCCGTGGCCGCGAAAGCGTTGCAGGATCTGGGATTGCAGATGGGTGTCGTCATGGCTGTTGGCCAGCAGGACCACGCGGTCGCCCTGCCCCAGGACCTGTTCCGCCCCCGACAGGAATTCAGTGAAGAAGGGGTTCACCAGGTTCGGCACGACGACACCGATGGTGCGGCTGCTGTTGTTGCGCAGCCGCGCCGCGCCGATATCGCGGACATAGTCCAGGTCGGCCATCACCTGTTCGACCTTGTCGCGGGTATGCCCCGCGACAAGGGGCGATTTGCGCACGACCAGCGACACCGTGGCCCGCGACACGCCGGCGGCCTTTGCCACCTGGTCCAAGGTTACCCGTCTGTGCTTCATCGCGGCGCCCCTGCCTTGTTTTGTCAAAGGGGGTATAGGAAGTTTCCCGTCGCAAGGGAAATCCTTCGCCGCGCCGATGCCGTGCTAATGGGCCAGCATTTCGGACAGGATCTGATCGCCGGTCATGCCGGTGGGATAGAAGGTCGGCCAGTTCGTCACCTCGGCCAGCAGCGCGTCCCGATCGTCGCCCCAGTACAGGTGGTAATGCCCCGCCTTGACCGGCGCGATGGCGTGATCGCTGAACTGGATGAAGTCGGGGGCTCCTGCATCGCCATCAGCCTTGCGAAAGACATAGCGGACACCGCGATTGCCCTTGGCATAGGTCAGGATCTCCTGCCCGTCGGACAGATAGCGCCCCTGCAGGATGCCGTCTTCGGCATGGAAGGTCACGATATCGCCCTCGATCCGGATGCGGTCGGTCGTGCTGCGATACCCGGTGGCGTAGTATTCCTTGTATTCCTCGGCGGTCTTGTCGCCGTGATGGGCCTTGTCGCGCATCACCGGATCCAGCGTGCCGTCCAGCAGATAGGGATAGACCGATTGCCAGTCGCCCGCCCAATCCGACAGCGGACGGGCCTGAACCTGAGCATCCTCGAAATAGCCTTGGGCAATACGGTCCTGCGCATGGTCGTGCTGATGCGCCGCATCATGACCCACCGTTTGTTGCGCCACGACAGGGGCCGCCGTGCCCGTCATGGCCAATGCCAGAATGGCGGCCTTTGTTACCTTGGTTATCTGCATCATCTCTGTCCTTCCGGGTCTGTATCGGGCGCCTGCCACGCGGGCAGGGCTTATGCTATATTATAACATAACCATAAGAAGCAAGCCCTTGTGGAAGATCGTGTCGGGATCGGCCCGCTGCAAAGCCCCTCCAATCCCCGCTTGTCGGAATGAACGATGCCCATGGCCCCGCACAGGGCCCAGCTTTTGCAACCTTCAGAAACACGGGGAAGGGGTGGCGCAGAAGCCGGTCCGAACATCCCTGCAGATCACCGGGGCCACGACATGACCATGGCGGGCATTTGCCCGCCATGGTCATGCGTCAAGATATAGCCTGACCGTCCGGTACGGCGCGGGGCCGATCAGAACACGAAATCATTCTCGGACAAGCTGGATATTCCTGCGACGAAGATCTCGAAATCAGCCCGGGCATCGCCGTTGTGATCCCCGCGGATGACGACACCATCGCCCTGCTTGACGTACCAGACCGATCTTGCCGCCGCATTGGTGCCGTTGAAATCGAAATCCTGGACGCCGCGCATCCGGGTATTGGCGTCCAGCGTGGACAGGTCGATATCGTCGCGACCATTGCTGAAGTTGAAGATCTGGTCACGATTGGCCCCGCCGGCTCGACTGTCCGAAAAGGCGCGGAAGACGAAGACGTCGCGCAATCTGTCGGCGCCACCGTAAAGCATGTCCCGCCCCGCGCCGCCGATCAGTTGGTCGGCCCCGCCGCCTCCGTTCAGGCGGTCATTGCCGGCACCGCCCAACAGCCGGTCGCTGCCGGCGTCGCCCAGCAGATTATCATGTCCGTTCCAGCCTTCCAGCGTGTCATTGCCCAGCTGCCCCCTGAGGATATCGCCATCGGCCCCGCCCTTCAGCAGGTCGTTGTCCGCATCGCCCAGCAGGGTGTCGCTGCCCGCCCCGCCAAGAAGCCGGTCATTGCCCAAACCGCCTTCAAGACGGTCATTCCCGGCAAGGCCATCCAACCTGTCATTGCCGGCCAGCCCCTTCAGGACGTTGTTGCCCGCGTTTCCGGTCAGGTTGTTGGCCTGCGAATTTCCCGTGCCCTTGACGTTGCCGCCGCCGGTCAGCACCAGGTTTTCCAGATCGGCCTGCAACTGATAGGAGAACCTGGCCCGGACGGTGTCACTGCCGCCGCCGCCGGCTTCGATGATCCGGTCCTTGAGGCTGTCGATGAAATAGATGTCGTTGCCCGTCCCGCCAAAAAGCGTGTCGGCCCCGGCCCCGCCATCCAGCGTATCATTGCCGGAACTGCCCGACAGCCGGTCATTGCCGGCAAGGCCCCGGATCAGGTCATTTCCCCCCATGCCGTTGATCGCGTCGGCCTGTTCGCTGCCGGTCAGCGTCTCGTTCAGGCTGGAACCGACGATGGTGCCGTCAAGGATGGTGCCCGTTCCCCAGATGGTCTGGGTCTGCCCGGAAATCGCGGTGGGATAGGGGGGCGTGATACGCAGCTGGAAGGTTTCGGGGGATTCGGAGATCAGGTCGTTTCCGATCGGGACCGTCACCAGCACCCGGGTCTGACCGGGTTCAAAGGTGACGGTCCCGCTTCTGGCGGCATAATCCGATCCCGACCTGGCGCTGACATCAACGGTCCGATAGCTGAGCGAGACGGCCTCGGTATGGGATTGAGAAAGCTCGATGGCAAAGACGGCCTCGCGCCCGTTCGGCCCTTCGGTCACCGTGCTGTCCGAAATGGCGATCGTCCGGTTCACGAAGGGGCCGTCGTCATCCTTGATCCAGCCCAGGGCCATCAGCGATGCATTGCCGCCACCGAACGTCGCCCCATTGGGATTGCGCAGCTCCAGCAGGAAGGATTCGTCCAGTTCATCAACCAGGTCGTAATTGGCGCGCAGAGAAAGCGTCTTGACCGTTTCACCCGCCGCAAAGGTGACGGTTCCCGATATGGTCGAATACAGATCCTCCAGCGATGCCGACTTGGGCAGGGCGGCGTAATCCACGGTGATCGCATCCGTGGCCGGTTGGGACAGACGGATCGTGAAGTTGATATAGTCGTAAAAGCCCTCGATGACGCTATCACCTTCGATCGACAGAACCGGCACCGAGCTGTCGTCATCAAGGATGATCGCCGTCCCGCTGGCGCTGCCGACCCCATTCCTCCCCGTAACGAGCAGATCGAAGCTCTCGGTCGCCTCGGGCGCAGCGTTATTGATCAGATCGACCTCGACAACCGCTTCGGTCTGACCGGCTAGGAAGGTGATGGTGCCCGTCTGGGACACGTAATCCGACCCCGCCTTGGCGCTGCCATTGTCGGTTTGATAAGCAAAGCTCTGCGTCGTCGCAAAGCTCTCCGACAGGCTGACCGTGAAGACGGCCTTGCCCCCCGAGGCTTCGTTCACGACCAGATCGGAAACCGCCAGTGCGCGATTGTTCACGACCGAGCCGTCGTCATCACGGATCCAGCCGATCGTCGTGAGGCTTTCCACGTTGCCGCCGAACGTGGCACCTTGCGGATCGCGAAGTTCGAAGATGAAAGCCTCGTCCGTTTCGTCATTGCCTTCGTGCTGGGCGCGCACCGTGACCGACTTGACAGTCTCGCCCGCTTCGAAAGTCACCGTGCCGCTCAATGTGCTGTAGAGATCCTCCCATCCGGTCGTCTGGGGGGTGGCCTGATAGCCGACCGTGACCGCATCAGAAGCCGGTGCGGACAGTCGGATCGTGAATTCGATATAATTGTAAAAGCCCTCAACATGGGAACCGCTTTCCACGGAAAGAACCGGCAAGGGGCCGTCATCATTCAGGATCTGCGCCACCCCTACGGCGCTGTCCACACCACCCGTGCCGGTGATCGCCAAGCCGAAGCTCTGGGCGGTTTCCGGCAGGTTGTCGTTGATCAGATCAACATCGACGATGGCCTCGGTCTGGCCTGCCAGGAACTTGATCTGGCCGCTCTTCTGGACATAGTCCGACCCCGCCTCGGCCGAAACGTCATAGGTGCGATAGGTGAAGGTCTGATCCGAAGGGAAGGGTTGGGACAGGCTGACGATGAATGACACCTTGCCGTTGGCCGCCTCGTTGACGATCGGGTCGGAAACCGCGATGGCACGGTTGTTCGCGGTGCTGCCGTCATCGTCCAGGATCCAGCCAAGCGTCGACAGGCTGTGGATATTGTTGCCGAAGGTCGCATTGATCGGATCGCGCAGTTCAAGGACGAAGGCCTCGTCCGCTTCGTCCACGCTCTCATGCGACGCCCGCACCGATATCGTCTTGACCGTTTCCCCAATCCCGAAGGTGACCGTTCCGGAAAGCGTGCTGTAGAGGTCTTCCCATCCGGCCGTCTGGGGCAGCGCCTGGTAA
This sequence comes from Paracoccus sp. SM22M-07, assembly GCF_001887735.1. NCBI lineage: Bacteria > Pseudomonadati > Pseudomonadota > Alphaproteobacteria > Rhodobacterales > Paracoccaceae > Paracoccus > Paracoccus sp. SM22M-07. The sequence continues at coordinate 22,632 of NZ_JPKW01000019.1, read as the reverse complement.
TCCACCGTCACGGCATCCGTCGCCGGTGCCGACAGGCGGACGGTGAATGTCAGGGTATTGTAGAACCCTTCCGTGACGCGCGGGCTGTCGATGGTGATAATCGGTTCCATGCTGGACTTCCTTTTCAACTCTTGACGCGATGCTGATGACTTGAAACCCGGAAGCGGAATGTCTGAATATCCGATTCGGTCGTAAAATTATTAATTGGTTTGGCAAACAAAAGAAGACCAATATTCCATCAGAAAGGACATTTACCTTTCCCCTGCGGCTTGTTCTTTAAAAATCAATCTCGGATCAAATGTTATCAAAGCGCTATTGCAATCCAAGGCCCCCCGAAACCAGGCCGGGGATGATCAGCAATGCTTGTTGGCTTAGGGCCAGATGATATGCCCCCCAGTCAGGGAGGGTCATCGCCGGGATTATTGGGGACAACGCATGCTGCGGGATACCGCCGCACCGGTCAGCTCTATTCAGTTGCGGATGCCCCAACCGCCAAATGCAAAGCCCACTGGCGTGCTTTACCTTTAAAAAGCCCTTATGTGCCACGCAGAGCAATTGGCATAAGCAGCAATAAACAACCGGAAAGGGTAAGTATTTATTATCGTCTCATCCTTTTGCATAAATTACACCCACAAAAGGATAAGGGTCGCCAACCGGACTACGCCTTTCGGCTCATCATCCAGATAAAGAAAAGACCGCCGCATAGCCCCGTGACGACTCCGACGGGAATATCCTCGGGGGCCAGGGCGAACCTGGCCAATGCGTCGGCCGCAATCAGGAACACGGCCCCCGCAAAGGCCGAACCGGGCAGGATCCGGCTGTTGTCGCCGCCAAGGACCAGGCGGACCAGGTGCGGCATCATCAGACCCACGAAGCCGATCAATCCCGAAAAGGCGACCATCACCCCGGTAATCAGCGCCGCCGCCACGAAGATCGACAGGCGAAACCGTTCGACCTCGATGCCCAGGCTGGAGGCGGTCTCGTCGCCCAAACTCATGGCATTCAGCGACTCCGACCGGGACCAGAGCCAGAGACCGCAGGGCAGCAAAACCGCCAGCGGCCAAGGCAGATGGGACCATTGCGCCAGCCCCAGCCCGCCCAGCATCCAGAAGACGACGGTATGGGTCGCACGCGGATCACCCAGAAAGATCAATATGTTGGCCAAGGCCATGATGACAAAGCTGACGGCCACGCCGGTCAGCACCAGACGGTCTGCGCTGCAGGCCCGCGACAGGCGCGCAACCCCCAGGACCAGCGCGGTCGCCATCAGCGCGCCGGCAAACGCCATCAGGGGCACGGTCAGCCCCCCCAGAAACATCCCTGTATGCAGCAGCGCGGCAATCGCGCCGAAGGCCCCGCCGGACGAGATGCCCAGCAGATGCGGGTCGGCCAGCGGATTGCGGGTGACCGATTGCAGGGCCGCGCCGACCAGGCCCAATCCCGCGCCCACAAGCCCCGCCAGGATCACGCGGGGCAGGCGGATCTGCCAGACGATGCTGGCCTGGCCGGCGCTGATATCCCGGTCGATCATGCCCGGCAGCAGGTGATCCAGCACCACCGCCAGAACCGTCATGGGGGGAACAGGGACGGTGCCCAGGCAGACGGCGAACCCGACGGTGACCAGCATGATCGCCACCAAAGCGCCGCCCAGGCCCAGCTTGGGGCCAAGACGCCGCCCACTGAGGGGCGCGGCTGTGGTTTCGGTCATGGCCCGACCGTCCGGAAGGCCGAAACCAGCGTCTGGACCGCATGGATGTTGCGTGGCCCGGGCGTCGCCTCGACATAGTCCAGAACCACGAAGCGGTCGTTTCGGACGGCATCGATATCGGCCAGGGCGGGATTGTTCTTCAGGAAGTCGATCTTCTGTTGGGCGGTGACGTCCCCGTAATCGACGATGACGATCACCTCGGGGTCACGGCTGACCACCGGCTCCCAGCTGACCCCGGCCCAGCTTTTGGCCAGATCGTCCATGATGTTGCGCCCCCCGGCGGCCTCGACCAGGGCGGTGGGCATGGCATGGGCACCGGCGGTGAAGGGCGACTCCTCTCCGCTGTCATAGATGAAGACCCGCAGCGGCCTTTCACGATCCACCCCCGCGGTGAGGGTCTTCAACCGGGTGCGCCAGTCCGCCACCAGCGCCTCCGCGCGATCCTCGACGGCAAAGATGCGGCCCAGGTTCAGGATGTCGGCATACATGTCCTCCATGCTGGACCGGGGACGCGGGCCCAGATGGATGCAGCTTTCGGTCAGTTCATAGACCTGGATGCCAAGGGGCGCCAGCGTCTGGGGGGTCACCTCGCCGCCGACCGTCATGCCGTAATTCCAACCCGCGAAAAAGAAATCCGCCCCCGACCCCGCCAGAACCTCTTTGCTAGGGTATTTTTCCGACAGTTCGGGCAGTTCGGCCACCTTGGCGCGCATGGTTTCGTCAAGCGTCTTCCAACCGGAAATGCCGGTATAGCCCACCATCCGGTCGCGCAGTCCCAGCACCAGCATCATCTCGGTCAGGTTGACGTCATTCGACACGGCACGGGCCGGCGGTTCATCGACGGTGATCATCCGGTCGCAGCTTTGGACGGTCACGGCATGACAGGGTGCGGCCGCGGCCAGAAGCAGCAGGGCGGCAAAAGCAGGGCGAAACATCAATCGGTCCTTTCGGCGTCACAGATGGAAGGCAAAGCGGGGCGCATGACCCGAATGGTCGATCCGGGCCTTCACATGGAAGGCATGGGCCAGCGTGGCCTCGGTCAGCGCCTGGTCGGGGGGGCCGTCGGCCAGGATGCGCCCCCCGGCCAGGACCAGGATGCGATCGGCAAATCCGGCCGCCAGGGTCAGGTCATGCAGCGTGGCGATGACCGTCAACCCCAACCCGCGCAGCAGGGCCAGCAGCTCCAACTGGTGGCGGATGTCCAGATGGTTGGTCGGCTCGTCCAGAACGATCACCTGCGGCTCCTGCGCCAGCGCGCGGGCCACCATCACGCGCTGACGCTCGCCGCCCGACAAGGTTCCGAATGGGCGATCCGCCAAGGCCGTCAGGTGCATCCGCTCCATCGCGGCGCCGACGATGCCTGCATCCCCGTCATCGGCCAGGGACAGCCCCGCCCGCCAACCCCGCCGATGCGGCAACCGCCCAAGGGCCACGATCTGCCGCGCCGTCAGGGCAAAATCGGTCGGCTGCTCCTGCAGGACGGCGGCCACGTTGCGGGCGACCTCGGTGGCGCGGGATTGCCACAGATCCTGCCCAAGCACCCTCACGACCCCACTGCGGGGGGCATGATGGCGATAGATCAAGCGCAACAGCGATGATTTGCCCGCCCCGTTCGCGCCGCAGATGGCCATGATCTGACCCTGGGGCACGGCAAAACCAAGATCCGACAGAATGTCTTGTCCCTTTGGCGGTCCCCAGCTGACATCACGCAGCTCTACCGCGGGGATCATCCGGACACCGCCGCGCAAGGCCTGCACCGCCGGCGCGGCATGATGGCTACGGGCCGAAGATCAGTGCGGCGGCGGCATCCGTCGCTGGAACCGGCACGGGTCGGGGCAGGAACCGGCAGATCAGCCGGCAAAATGCCCGGTCTGATGCGCGTCAAAGGTCCGGATGCCCCCGGCTTCACCTTTCGGATCGAACCCCGAATTCCATCTGCAGAAAACAGGCACCGCGCCCTTTGCGGCACGGATAAGGCGCGCAGGGACGCCCGCCGTCGCGATATGTCAGCCACCAAATTCTCCTTCCGGGGCACCCCGCCCGGTGATTGTCCAGCATGATGGCAGGTCTCCTGACTTCGCGGGTCGCGGCATACCCCGCCTTCCCATGCCCCAGGGGGCACAGTGGCATCGGGGGACGCTCGCCGCTTACAGTTGCGGGGGCAGTCACGGATTTGGCGCCTGATGGCTACACCGCACCGTGTTCCCTTTTCACCCGACCGCGCGTGGCTTGGTCGGGAACCATCACCGGCATGAATGACGCCCCGTGCGGAACGGGTCAAGACAGAAGGCACCACGCCACAGGTCAGGCACCCGTTTACGTTATGTTATAATATATCATATAATGGATGGCGAAAGGGGAATGCAAGCGGTCTGCCTCCCCGCGCATCCGCAATGCCGCGCCGTCACTGCGGGGTCGCATTCCGACAGCGGCGGTCGACGGCCGTCGTGGGACGAACCGCGACCGCTGCGGCAGCCTATTGCGGCTGCCGCAATGCCTTGGCGACGGAGGGGTGAGCCAGCGCGGTCATGATGCCGCGCAGTTCGGCCAGGCCTTTCAGGCGCCCGATGGCGGGGTAACCGGGCTGGGCGCGACGCTGCTGGTCATCCAGGATGTCCTGGCCGTGATCGGGGCGCATGGGGATCTGCCAGTCGGCGCGGCCTTCCGCGCGACGGCGGGCTTCCTCCTCCAGGACGGCGGCGATGACGGCAACCATGTCGGTATTGCCCTCAAGATGGGCCGCTTCGTGGAAAGACCCGCCCAGCTGGCGGTCCTCCAGTGCGACATTGCGCAGATGCAGGAAATGGACGCGGTCGCCAAGCCGCCGCATCATGCCCGGCAGGTCGTTATCCGCCCGCGCCCCAAGCGACCCGGTGCAAAGCGTGATGCCGTTGGCGCGAAGATCCACCGCATCCATGACCGCCTTGTAATCGGCCTCGGTCGACATGATCCGCGGCAGGCCCAGCAGGGGAAAGGGGGGATCGTCCGGATGGCAGCACAGGCGCATGCCCAGTTCGTCCGCCAGGGGTGCGACTTCGGCCAGGAAATCGACCAGATGGCCCCGCAGGCGTTCGGCCGGGATGCTGTGGTAATGCGCCAGATGCGCCTTCACATCGTCCATGGACATGCGTTCGGCCGCGCCGGGCAGGCCGAAGACGACATTGCCGGACAGCTGTTCCCTGCGTGCCTCGGTCATATCCGCGAAACGGGCGCGGGCGGCCTCGGCCACCTCGGGGGCGTAATCATCCGCGGCACCGGCGCGCTGCAGCAGGAACAGGTCGAAGGCCGCGAAATCGACGGCGTCATAGCGCATGCAGGTCGCGCCGTTCGACAGGCGATAGGCCAGATCGGTGCGCGTCCAGTCCAGGATCGGCATGAAGTTGTAGCAGATGACCCTGATCCCCGCCTGATGCAGATGGCGCATCGAGGTTTTCCAGTTCAGGACATGCTGCTTCCAGTCGCCGCTCTGGCGCTTGATGTCCTCCGAGACGGGCAGGCTCTCGACGACCTCCCATGACAGGCCCGAGGGCGCGCCGTCCGACATGACGGCCAGTTCGGCCTGCCGCTGCGCGATGTCCGCGGGCTGCCACACCGCGCCGGTGGGGACGTGGTGCAGGGCGGTCACCACCCCTTCGACCCCGGCCTGCAGCATGTCGTCGATGGACACCAGATCCTTGGGTCCGAACCAGCGCCAGGTCTGTCTCATGCCATGGCCTCCTTGTGGGGCTGGCCGCCTTGGGCGGCAAAGGTAATCTGCACCTTGACCGAACGCGCACGGTCGCGCGCCGTCTCGAATGCCTGATGCGCCTGATCGGCGGGAAAGGTTGCGGTGATCATCGGGGTCGGGTCTATGGCCCGCGACCCGATCATCTGGACCGCCTCGGCGAATTCGACGTCGAAGCGTTGCGAGCCGACGAACAGGATCTCCTTGCCGACCATGACGTTCAGCGGCAGGGCGGTCGGCCCTGCGACCCCCACCTGGACCAGCGTCCCAAGCGGACGCAGGCAGGCGACCGCGTCGGCGATCGCAGGCGCTGCGGCCGAACATTCAAAGACCAGATCGACCTGGCCCCTGCCCTCGCGCCAGGGGGCCAGCCCGTCGGGATCGGTCCGGGTGTTGACCGCGTGATCGGCGCCCATTTGGCGCGCGACGGCCAGAGTCGCGTCCTGGATGTCGGTGACGATGATCCGGGCCGCCCCCCGCTGGCGCGCCACCGCGATGCACAGCGCGCCGATGGGCCCGGCCCCGGTGACCAGCACCGTCTTGCCGGTCAAGGGCCCTGCCAAATCCTCGGCCCGACGAGCGGCGTGCAGACAGACGGCCAGCGGTTCGGCGCAGGCGGCGGCGCCCGGCCCGATCCCCTGCGGCAGCGGGTGGCACTGGGCGGCGCCGATCACCATCAGGTCGCGGAACATGCCCTGCTGATGGGGCAGATACATGGCCGAACCCTTGAACTTCATCGCCGTGCAATGACGTTCCAGACCCTGGCGGCAGAAATCGCAGGTCCCGCAGGGATGCGACGGATTGATCGCCACCAGCTGCCCGACCGCCAGCCCCGTGACGCCCGGGCCAAGCGCCTCGACCCGTCCGGCGGCCTCGTGGCCCAGGATGATCGGCTCGCGCACGCGGATCGTGCCGATCCCGCCCTCCAGCCAGTAATGCAGGTCCGACCCGCAGATGCCCCCGGCCAGGATCGCCACGCGGACCTCGCCCTGGGCAGGGGCCTGGGCGGGGCGGGTTTCCAGTCTCAGGTCGTCCTGCGCATGCAGGCAGACGACACGGTTGGTCATGGGATTGGTCATGGGGCCTCAGGGCATCAGCGTGTTGGGCAGCCAGGTCGACAGGGCGGGCACATAGCTGACAAGAAGAAGGATGATCAGGTTGGTGACGATATAGGGCGCGATGGCGTGGATCACCGGCGACAGGGGCAGACGGGCGATGTTGGCGGCCACGAACAGACAGACCCCCACCGGCGGCGTCGTCAGCCCGATCATCAGGTTCAGGACGGCAAAGACGGCGAAATGCAGCGGGTCGATGCCCACCGCCGCGGCCAACGCCTGCAGGGGGACGAACAGGATGATCAGCGCCGCGATCGTTTCCATGAACATGCCGACGAACAGCAGCAGCAGGTTGATCAGCAGAATCACCAGGAACTTGTTGTCGGTGATGGACAGCACGCCGTCGGCCAGCATCTGCGGGATGCGTTCGGCCACCAGGATCCAGCCGAAGACATTCGCCGTGCCCACCAGGACCAGGATCCCGGCCGAGCTGATGGCGCTGTTGACGATGATGCCGGGGATGCGCCGGACGGGCAGTTCGCGATAGACCAGCAGGCCGACGATGGCGGCATAGAGGCTGGCGATGACCGCCGTCTCGGTCGGGGTGGTGATGCCCACCAGAAGGCCGCCGACGATCAGCACCGTCATCGCGATGGCCCAGACCGCGCCCGTGAACGAGGACAGCAGCTCGCCCATGCCCTGCCACGGCTCACGCGGGAAATGGCGGCGGCGGGCGATGAAATAGGTGGCGATCATCATCGCGAAACCCAGCATCAGGCCCGGCACGGCCCCGGCCAGGAACAGCTTGCCCACCGACAGGCCCGACAGCGATCCCACGATGATCATCGGCACGCTTGGCGGGATCATCGGACCCACGGTCGAGGACGCCGCCGTCACCGCCGCCGCGAACGGCGCGGGATAGCCGACCTTCTTCATGCCGGGGATCATCATGCCGCCGACGGATGCGACATCGGCCACCGCCGTGCCCGACACGCCACCAAACAGCATGGAGGCCGCGATGTTGGCCTGCGCCAGCCCGCCGCGCATCCAGCCGACAAGAGCGTTGGCAAAGCGGACGATCCGTTCGGTGATGCCGCCCGCATTCATCAGGTTGCCCGCCAGGATGAAGCCGGGGATGCACAGCAGCACAAAGCTGTCCATGCCCGCATACATCTTCTGCGGAATCACCACCAAGGGAATGTCGGCAAACAGCAGATAGGCCATCGAGGACAACCCCAGCGTCACCGCCACCGGCACGCCGATGACAAGGCCCAGCACGAAGGTGCCCAGAAGCAGCGCAAGACCCATCAGCTGTCCTCCGAGGTCGGGACGGGACGGCCGTCATGTCGGCCGGACAGCATGTCGAAGGCGCGCAGCAGCGCCCACAGGGCAAGAATGACGAAAAGCACGATCATCGAGGCGTGGATGAAATCCATCCGCCAGCCCAGAGACGGCGCGGTCTGGCGCATCCCGATGGCGGTATAGGCCCAGGCCGCCGGCAGCAGCACCAGCGCAAAGCCCGCCGTGATCAGCGTCGAGATCAGGCGCAGCGCAAAGGGTGCGCGGCCCGGCAGGCTTTCACAGACCAGGTCCACGTTCACCATGTCGCCGCTGCGCAGGGCCAGCCCCGCGCCAAGGGCCGCCATGAAGATCAGGCAGAACCGCGTCAGTTCCTCGGTCCAGACGGGCGCGGTGCTGAGGAAGGTGCGCGAAAACACCTGCAGCAGGACGGACCCCATCAGGATCACGAAGGCCGCGAAGATCAGCAGCCGGCACAGGCCCTCCAGCCCCTTGAACGCTTTCGTCATGGCTTCCTCCCTTGAAGATGCGCGGCCCCGCGGGATGGCGGGGCCGCGTTCGGTCAGCGGTTGAAGATCTCTTCGGCCAGCGGGCGGATTTCTTCGTCGACGGCGCCCAGGACGGCCTCGCGCGCGCCTTCGGCAAAGGCCGCCCGATCGACGTCGTGGAAGGTGACGCCCCGCCCTTCCAGGTCGGCGACCAGGGCTTCCTCATCGGCGGTGAACAATTCGCGTTCATAGGTCTGGGTGCGCTCGGCGGCCTGCATCAGTGCGGCCTGGTCGTCTTCGGACAGGCGACCCCAGCTGCGTTCCGAAATGGCCAGATAGATCCAGGACCGCACATGCTCGGTCCGGTTGACCACGCTCTGGACTTCGTAGAAGCCGCCCGACTTGAACAGCGCCAGCGGGTTCTCCTGTCCCTCGATGGTGCCGTTCTGCAGCGAGGTGAAGACCTCGGAAAAGGCCATCGGCGTCGGGTTCGCGCCCAGCGCCTGCCAGGCGGCCACGAACAGCGGCACGTTCGGCACGCGCAGCTTGAAGCCGTCCAGGTCGTCGGGCGTCGTGATCTCGCGGTTGGCCGACAGGTTGCGCGGCCCGCGGGCGAAATAGGTCAGCGGGCGGATATCGGCCTTTTCGATGATCTCGGCCTCGATCTGGTCGCCGATCTCGCCCGAGGCGACCTCGTCCATATGCTCCAGCGACTTGTAGGCATAGGGCAGCGCCAGCAGCGCGGCCTTGGGCGCCCAGTTCTGCAGGCTTTCGCCGGTGATGGTCATGTCGGCGGTGCCCAGCTGCATCCCGTTGATCAGGTCGATCTCCTTGCCCAGCGATTCGTTGGGGTAGATCTCGACGGCGACGCGGCCTTCGGTCAGCGTGTCGACCTCTTCGGCAAAGCGCGTCACGGCCTTGTGCCAGATGTTGTCCTCATTGGCCAAATGGCCCAGCTTCAGCGTCACCTCCTGCGCGAAGGCCGTGCTGCCCAGCAGGGCCAGCGTGCAGGATGCCAAAAGTCCGGTCGGCTTGTTCATGGTGAAACTCCTCCTCCAAGGATCACGGGTGCCGGCGTGCCGGCATTATGAAAAATATTCGGGTCGTTCCTGCTTGATGACGGGCAGGTCCGTCAGGATGCCCTGCAGATGCAGGCGCAATCCGCGCTCGGCTGCGGCACCGTCGCCGGCGGCGATGGCATCGACGATCGCCAGATGTTGCGCGACCAGCCGGTCGACCGGGAAATGCTGGCTGGACAGCACGCGCACGCGGTCCATCTGCGCCTTCATCTCGACGACGACCTCCCAGGCGCGCGCCTTGTCGGCGCCTTCGGCCAGGGTGCGGTGAAAGGCTTCGTCGGCGGCGATGAAATCCCGGGCCGAACCACCGATCAGCGTTTCCTGCGCCCGCACCTGACGCCGGAGATCGGCGATCACGGCCGGATCGGGCGCACCGGCCAGCAGCTTGACGATATCGGCCTCGACCGCTTCGCGCACGAAGCGCGCATCCATGACATGGGGCAGCGAGATCTTGGCGACGAAGGTGCCGCGCTGCGGACGGATCTCCAGCAGGCTTTCATTCGCCAGCTTGATGAAGGCCTCGCGGACGGGTTGCCGGCTGACGCCGTGGTTCAGCGCGACCTCGGCCTCGGACAGCTTGGTGCCGGGGGTCAGGACATTGTCGATGATCGCGGCCCGCAGCCGGTCGAACAGCTGATCCACGACACTGACGAATTTCGGCTGGATGGTCTCTGGTCTGTCCACGACTGCTCTCCCTGACGGCCTACTACCATACTACCATCCTTACGGCAAGGACTGGTATGGCAGTTTGGCTATCAAAGAGGGGCGGGCCGTCGTCACCCGCCCGGCCCGCTTCCCGCCTCAGGGCATGGAGAGCAGGTACCCGAACCCACGTTGGTTGCGGATAAGCTGCGTGTCGCCGTCCTTGTCCAGCTTCTTGCGCAGATAGGCGATATAGACCTCGACGATGTTGGTCTGCGGGTCGAAATTATAGCCCCAGACACCTTTCAGGATGTCGATGCGGGACTGAACCCGATCCGGGCGTTCGGCCAGAAACCGCAACAACGAGAATTCGGTCGCGGTCAGTTCCAGATCGCGGTCGCGGCGCGTGGCGGTCTTGGTGTTCAGGTCCAGACACAGATCGCCGATCACGATGCGCGCGGGCCGGTCGTCGCGGGCGGGCGCCCGGCGCAGCAGGACCGCGATGCGGGCCAGCAATTCCTCGAAGGCGAAGGGTTTCGCCATATAGTCGTCGGCACCCGCCCCCAGGCCCTCCAGCTTTTCGGACAAGGCATCCTTGGCCGTCAGCATCAGGATCATCACGTCGTGACCTGCGGCGCGGATCACCTGGCACAGCTCTGCCCCGTCGGCATCGGGCAGCATCCGGTCCAGCACGACCAGGTCATAGGCGCCGGCGCTCAGCCGCTGGTCCAGCCCTTCGCCGCAATCGGCCAGATCCACATGATACCCCTCGGCCGTCAGCCCGCCCGACAGCAGGGCGGCGATCTCGGCGTCGTCCTCGACGACCAGGATGCGATCGGCGGTCATGCGACGGCCCTCTGCGCCAGCGGCATGGTGATCTCGACCACGGCGCCGCGGCCCGGGGCACTGTCGATGCGGATGGCGCCGTCATGCTGGTCCACGATCCATTTCGCGATGGACAGTCCCAGCCCCAGCCCGCGCCCCGATCGCGGCCGCGACGGGCGCGCGCTGTAGAACCGGGTGAAGGCGCTGCCCAGTTCGTCGCCGGTAAAGCCGGGGCCCTGGTCGCGGACGCGGATATGGGCGTGCCCCTCCGACTGCGCCAGCTCCAGGCTGACGGTGGTGTCGGCGGGGGCCAGGCGGATGGCGTTGTCCAGCGCGATCAGCACCGCCTGACGCAGGCGGTCGGGATCGCCGCGCACCTCGACCGGTTCACTGGGCTGGCTGGGACGGATGCGGACACCGGGACGCATCGCCATGTTCTGGCCGTCCAGCAGCACGTCGCCCACGATATCCTGCAGCACGACCCGCGTCCGGTTGACCATGATCGATCCCGATTCCGACCGCGCCAGGAACAGCAGGTCGTCGATCAGACGGCCCATCTGGTCGGCCTTGCGCACGATGTCGCCCAGCGCATGGCGCATCACCCCGGCATCGGCATCGGCGGCACGCGTGGCCATTTCGGCCTGCCCGCGCAGGATGGTCAGGGGCGTGCGCAGTTCATGACTGATATCGGCAAAGAAATTGGCGCGGCTGGCATCGACCGACCGCAGCCGGTCGTTGCTGGCGACCAGCGCCTCGGACCGTTCGCGCAGTTCGCGGGTGCGTTCGTCGACCTGCTGGGACAGGGTCGACTTGGCCTGCAGCAGGCTGTCGCGCTGCAGCCGGATCTGGTCGGTCATTTCATTGAAGCGGCGCGAAAGGTTGCCCAGTTCGTCCGAGGAGGAATTGTCGATGACATGGGTCAGATCCCCGCGGCCCACCGCCTCGGCCCCCGCATAAAGCGCCGAAACGGGGCGCAGGATCGCACGGTTCATGATCACGATATTGGCCACGCCCAGCACCGCCACGACGGCGATCAGGCCGATGGCCAGGTCGACCGCGCGTTCGGACAGGCGGGCGGAGCTGGCCAATGCCTCGGCCACCTCGGCGCGTTCGCGGATGGTCGCCTCCTCGACCAGCTCCAGCAGGACCTGCCCCAGCTGGTGATAGATCTCGGTGTTGAAGACCTGCAACGCCTCGGCGCGCTGGCCCGATCGCAAATGCGCCTGGATCTGCAACCGCGCGGCGTCGATCTGGCGCACCTTGGTTTCCATCTGCGCGACACGGTCCAGCCCGCCCCAGGGCGCGTCGGGTTCGCTGGCCAGGATCTGTTCCTCGCGGATCAGTTCGCGCTGCCGCTGCAACCCCGACAGCAGGGAATCGCGGGCCTCGCGGATCTCGGCATCCTGGTCGCCGGCGATGAACAATTCGGCGATCTGCGCGGACAGCTTGTTGGCATCGACCGCCACCAGATTGATGTTGCGAAGCTGCGCGTAGGAGGTCTGAAGCTGCCGCCGGTCGTCGCGCGTCAGCCCCAGCCCGACGATGATCCCCAGGCAGACAAGCGTGACCGTCACCAGGCCCGTCAGGTGACTCAGCATGATTTTCGTGCGGATTCTCATGGTGCTCCGTTCCTGACCGGTCGTGTCCGATGCCCAATGATGGCGCAGATTAGCCCAAGTCCATCGACGGAAAAACGCCGATGCGCGGTTCTAATGATCTTCTAATTTGCACCTTCCTGTCGCGCACCAATATTTTGGACACACGCGGAAAGCGGCTTTCGTGCCGTATTCTGCCGTCCGGCATGACCCGCCCGGACCGAGGTTCCATGGGGGATGTGGACCAATGCTGCCGATGGCATCGGACTTTGGTTCGATGCGACCGCCGGACCGATATGGTCAGCTTGATGACGCTTTCATGCCCGGTTGGGCGAACCAGAGGACCACCGTCATGCGCATGAACGCGACCCTTTCCTTGCCGCGGGCCGATCACCGCCCCCTTTGCGCCCATCCGACCAGGGGGGCATGATGACCCGGATCGCCCCCACGGACCCGCTGCACTTTTCGGCCGCGCTGCACCAGCAGCGGATGCGGCGACCGCGGGTCGTGCTTTATTCGCATGACACGCTCGGCTTCGGGCATCTGCGCCGCAACATGCTGCTGGCCCAGGCGATCCGCCAATGCGGCCACGCCCCCGAGGTGCTGCTGATCGCCGGCATGCGCGAGGCCGGCGCCTTCGACATGCCCGACGGCGTCGACTGCCTGACCCTTCCGGCCTATGCCAAGGCCGCGGACGGCAGCTATCACGCCCGCGACCTGGGCATCGGGGTCGATGCGCTGTGCGACATGCGCGCGGCGACCATCCGGGCGGCGGTCAAGAATTTCCGGCCCGACCTGATGATCGTCGACAATGTGCCGCGCGGTGCGCAATACGAACTGGCCCCCACCCTGCGCGCGCTGAAGCGGTCGGGCCGAACCCGCGTGGTGCTGGGCCTGCGCGACATCATCGACCGCCCGTCGGTCATGCGCCAGCAATGGCTGCGCCAGCGCAATTTCGAGGCGCTGCAGGATCATTACGACGACATCTGGGTCTATGGCGATCCGGATTTCTTCCCCACCGCCGATGAATACGGACTGGGGGCGGAACTGTCCGCCCGGGTGACCTATACCGGCTATCTGGACCAGCGCGCCCGCCTGTCGCCCGATGCGCAGGGCGCCGATCCGCTGCAGGTGACCGGGGGCGATGCGCGGCCCTTCGTGCTGTGCCAGGTGGGGGGCGGGCGCGACGGCGTGGCGCTGTGCACGGCTTTCGCCGGGGCGCCGATGCCCGCGGGCCATCAGGGCATCCTGATCACCGGGACACAGATGTCCGCCGCCGACCGGGGCCGCATCGCCGCACTGGCGCAGGGGCGCAGCGATCTGACCGTCGTCGATTTCATCGCCGAACCCGTGGGCCTGGCCGCCCGCGCCGCCGCGCTGGTGTCCATGTGCGGCTATAACACCGCCTGCGAGATGATGTCCTTTGGCCTTCCCGCGCTGGTCGTGCCCCGCGTCCGGCCCCGCACCGAACAGCTGATCCGGGCGCAGCGCATGCAGGATCGCGGCATCGCCCGGATGATCCATCCCGATGCGCTGTCGCCTGCGGCGATCGGGGATTGGCTGCAAGGCGCCGTCGCGCGCCAGGCCGCGCCGGCCCGCGTCGATCTGGGCGGCCTGTCCCGCGTCACCGACATGGCGGCGCAGATGCTGGCCCCACGCACCAGGCTGCGCCGTCTGGCCTGAGCCCCCGTCACAAGGAACCGCATCCCATGTCCCTGACCCCGCCCAAGATCGGCTATGTCCTCAAGCGGTATCCCCGCTATTCCGAAACGTTCATCGTGAACGAGATCCTGGCCCATGAGGCCGCCGGACAGCCCATCGAGATCTTCTCGCTCCGCCCGGTCGAGGAGACGCATTTCCAGGACAACCTGGGCAAGGTGCGCGCCCCCGTCACCCGGCTGACCGAACGGTTGAAGAACCCCGATGCCTTGTGGCGGCTGATGATGCGGGCGCGGGCCGGGCTGCCTGCCGCGTCCTGGACGCTGCTGGGCCAGATGAAGAACAGCAGCGGCCAGGACGTCGCGCAGGCGTTGGAACTGGCCCTGGCCTGCCGCGAACGCGAGGTGGCGCATCTGCACGCGCATTTCGGCACCGTGTCGACCACCGTGGCGCGGCTGGCGGCGCAGCTGGCGGGGATCGGCTATACCTTCACCGCCCATGCCAAGGACATCTATTTCGACTATGAGGAAGACACGCGGCTGGACGAAAAGCTGCGCGATGCGGCCCATGTCATCACCGTGTCGGATTACAACGTCGATTACCTGGGACAGCGCTTTGGCCCGGCGGCGGCCAATGTCAGCCGGATCTATAACGGCTTGGATCTGGACCGGTTCACCCATGCCGATCCGGCCCCGGATGCGACCGACATCCTGGCCGTGGGCCGCCTGGTGGAAAAGAAGGGCTTCCACATCCTGATCGAGGCCGTGCGCCTGCTGCGCGACCAGGGCCGCACCCTGCGCTGCACCATCGTGGGTGGCGGCGACGAGGCGACCTACCTGTCGGCTCAGATCGCCGCCGCCGACCTGGGCGAGGCGGTCACCTTGGCGGGCCCCCGCCCGCAATCCGAGGTGATCGAGATGATGCGCGACGCGGCGGTCTTTGCCTGCCCCTGCGTGGTGGGTCGCGACGGCAATCGCGACGGTCTGCCCACCGTCCTTCTGGAGGCGATGGCCCTGGGCACGCCCTGCGTGGCGACCGCCGTCACCGGCATCCCCGAACTGGTCCGCGACGGCGAAACGGGCCTTTGCGTCCCCGAGGGCGATCCCCAGGCGCTGGCCACGGCGCTGGCACGCATGCTGGACGACGCGGCCTTGCGGCAGGGTTTTTCCACCGCAGGCCGGGCCCTGATCGCGCGCGAATTCGACCAGCATGTGAATGCCGCCAGGCTGCGCGCGATCTGGCACGACGCCATCGCCGGCACCGGCCTGCCGCAACAGAGGTCCGCGTGATGCGCGTTGCCTATGTCACCACCGACCCCGGCATCCCGCCCTTCGGCACCAAGGGTGCCTCGATCCATGTGCAATCGGTGCTGCGCGAATTGCTGGCGGCGGGGCACCAAGTGACGCTGTTCTCTCCGCGGCTTGGCATCACCGCCCCGGCGGAATTCGCGGAGGTTGCGCTGCACCCCTTGCCCACAGCCCCGCGGGGCGATGATGCCGAGGGCCGTGCCGCATGGGCGCTGGCCCTGAACGACACGGTCGCCCGGGACCTGGCCCGGACCGGCCCCTTCGATTTCATCTATGAACGCCACGCATTGTTCGCCCATGGCGCGATGGAATTCGCGGCCCGCGCCGGCATCCCCTCGGCGCTGGAGGTGAACGCGCCGCTGATCGCCGAACACGGCCGCCACCGCCGCATGGTCCGCCAGTCCGACGCCGAGGCCAGCGCGCGCCGCGCCTTCGCCGCGGCCCGGCTGCTGGCCGCGGTATCGCCGGCGGTGGCGGATTACGCCCGCGATCTGGGCGCCCCGCCCGCCCGCACCGCCGTCATCCCCAACGGCGTCGATCCGTCCCGCTTCGACGCTCGGCCCGCCCGGTCGGGACCGTTCACCGTGGGCTTTGTCGGGACGCTCAAGCCCTGGCATGACACCGCCACCCTGGTCGAGGCCTTTGCCCTGCTGCGCCGCGATCACGTTCCCGATGCGCGGCTGCTGATCGTGGGCGACGGGCCGCAGCGCGCGACGATCCTGGCGCGGCTGGACCAGCAGTCGCTGACCGATGCCGCGCAGTTGACCGGCGCGGTGCAGCCCGACCAGATCCCCGGCTGGCTGACGCGGATGCATGTCGCGACGGCCCCCTATCGCGGCGATCAGCCGTTCTATTTCTCTCCGCTGAAGCTTTACGAATACATGGCGGCGGGATTGCCGGTGGTGACCAGCGACGTGGGCGATCTGGCGCAGGTGCTGGACGGCGGCCGCCTTGGCGCCATCGTGCCGCCCGACGATCCGGCGGCGCTGGCGCTGGCGCTGGCGGGCCTGGCGCGCGATCCCGCGGCGGGCATCGCCATGGGGGCCCGCGCCCGGGCCGAGGTTCTGGCCCATCACGGATGGGACCGCATCGTGGCGCGCATCCTGACGCGGGCCACCGCCTCGGGTCAGGAGGCCGCGTGATGGGCAAATCGCGCCCCGAAACGCTGACCGAATCCCTGCCCGGCCTGCGCCGCGTGCTGCGCCGCTTCGCGCCCTATCTGCGGCCGCATCGCGGGATGCTGACCGGCGCGACCGCGGCCCTGATCGCCGCCACGCTGATGCGCCTGCTGGAGCCATGGCCGCTGAAATTCGTCATCGACCGCGTCGTGCCCTCGAACCTGGCCGAGGCTGGCGGTTCGGGTGTGTCGACCATCGATGCGTTGGACCCGATGGTCCTGCTGACCCTCTGCGCGGTGGGGCTGGTGGGCATCATCGGGCTGCGCGCGCTGTTCCAGTACTTGGCGACCATCGGCTTTGCCATCGTCGGCAACCGCGTCCTGACCAAGGTTCGCGGCGACCTGTTCCGCCATCTGCAGGGGCTGTCCTTGGGCTTTCACACCCGGTCCAAGGCCGGCGATCTGACCATGCGCCTGATCGGCGACGTCGCCATGCTGAAGGAAACCGCCGTCACCGCCGCCCTGCCCTTGGCCGCGAACGTGCTGGTCCTGCTGGGGATGGTCACGGTGATGATGGTGGTCGACTGGCAGCTGGCGCTGATCGCGCTGCTGCCGTTGCCGGCGCTGTGGTTCGCCTCGATCCGTGCCGGCAAGAAGATCCAGACCGCCAGCCGCAAGCAGCGCAAGGTCGAGGGCGAGATGGCCGCCACCGCAGCCGAGGCGATGTCCTCGATGCGCACCGTTCAGGCCCTGTCGATCGAGGATCGCGCCGCCGACAGCTTTTCGGGCGCCAACGGCAAAAGCATGTCGGGCGACGTGCGGGCCAAGCGGGTCGCGGCGGGGCTGGAACGGCTGGTCGACCTGCTGGTCGCCTGCGCCATCGCGCTGGTCTTGTATTTCGGCACCCTGCAGGTGCTGCGCGGTCGGCTGACGCCGGGCGATCTGCTGGTGTTCATCACCTATCTCAAGGCGACGTTCCGACCCATCCGGGGCTATGCCAAATATGCCGCGCGGCTGGCCAAGGCCAGTGCGGCGGGCGAACGGGTCGTGCAGCTGCTGGACGAGGTTCCCGACATCCGCGACCGCGCGGGCGCCGTGGCCGCCCCCGCCTATGACGGGCGGATCACGTTTGACCGCGTCACCTTCGGCTATGGCGGCGGGCAAGCCACGTTGGACGATTTCAGCCTGCAGATCGAGCCGGGCAGCAATGTCGCGCTGACCGGCCCGTCGGGGGCGGGCAAATCCACGCTGGCCGGGCTGTTGCTGCGGCTTTACGACCCGTCGGGCGGGCGCATCCTGATCGACGGGCAGGACATCCGCGATGTCACCATGACCAGCCTGCGCCGCCAGATCGGCTTTGTCCCACAGGAAACCGTGCTGTACAGTGGCACACTGGCCGACAACATCGCCCTGGGCGCCGGGCGCGACGTCACCCGCGACGAGATCGAGGCCGCCGCCCGCCTGGCCAACGCCCATGACTTCATCGCGGCCCTGCCCGACGGCTATGACGCGCAGGTGGCCGAACGGGGCGCGACCCTGTCGGCGGGACAGCGCCAGCGCATCGCCATCGCGCGCGCCGCCCTGCGCCATTGCCCGATCCTGGTCTTCGACGAGCCGACGACCGGCCTGGACAGCAGCAACGAAACGACCGTCACCGAGGCGATCTGGCGGCTGGCGCGGGGACGGACCAGCCTGCTGATCACCCACGACCTGTCACAGGCCGCGCGTGCCGACCGCATCGTGTTTTTGGAAGCGGGGCGGGTCGCCGAACAGGGCAGCCATGCCGACCTGCTGGCGCGCGGCGGACGCTATGCCCGCCTGTGGGCGCTGCAGGGTCGCGGTCAGGATGGGGGGGCGCTGCGTGCTGTCGCCGGCTGATCGGGCGGTCTGCGACCGCGATCCGGGGCTGGCGGGGCTGCCGCTGCTGCTTGATGCGCAGGCGATGGCCGCGGCCCTGGGATGCCAGGCGCTGCGCCCGGCCTATCTGCGCTACAAGCCCGGCATCAGCTGCACCGCGGGCTTTCTGCGCGCCGATGGGCAGGCGCTGGCGGCCTATGCCTATCCACCCGATCGCTATGCCGAGGAAAGCCGGCGGCCGCGCTGGCTCAAGGAGCCGTCGGTGGTGATGCTGCCGGATCACGGGACGATCGTCATCCCGGCGCGGCTGGACCGTCACCTGCGCGGTTTGCGGCGGGTGCTTGACCCCGACCACCGCCCCAAGCATCTGCGCCGCGTCGTGGGCGTGACGCGCGACCTGGAGCGGGGCGATCTGGTCCTTCTGCGCTACAAGCCGGGGCGTCGGATGGTCGCCCGGATCGACCTGAACGGAGAGCCGCAGGCCATCCTGAAGGTCATGAAGGGAACGGGCTTCGACCGTGCGCTGATCGGCGCGACCGCCGCGATGGCCCATGGCCAGGCACCGCTGCTGGGCGCCGACAGCGGTTTGCGTGCGCTGCTGACCCGGTGGGTGCCCGGCCAGCCCGTCTGTCCCGAAATGACCGGCCAGGCCCCCGACCCCGCCATCTGTATCCGCATCGGTCGGGCACTGGCCGAGCTGCACGCCGATCCGTTCCGGCCCGCCGCCGCCTGGACGGCCTCGGGCGATGCCAAATCCGTCCTGACCGCCGCCGCCGACATGGCGCCGCTGCACGCCGAACTGGCCGCGCGCGCCGCGCCAATCGCCGCCGATCTGGCGCACCGCTTGGGCAGCAGCGCCGTCGATGCGACCTTGGTCCATGGCGATTTCAGCGCCGATCAGGTGGTGATCTCGGGCCAAGGGGACCCGGTGATCCTGGATTGGGACAATGCCGGATGCGGCGACCCGGCCCGCGACCTGGGCAGCTTTCTGGCCCGGATGGACGCGCAGGTGATCGACGGTCTGCTGACGCAGGACCAGGCCGACCGGCTTGGCGCGGCGCTGTTGCAGGGTTATGGCACCGCCCCCGACACGCTGTCCCTGCATCATGCCCGCGCCCTGATGCTGCTGCTGACCGAAGGGTTCCGCGCCCGCCATCCCGATTGGCCCGCGCGTGCCCGCAGCCTGCTGGACCGGGCCGAACGGTGCCTGCACTGCATCGCCCCCCCGGTGATCGACCCCGCCATGCCGCAGCTGACCGCCGCGCTGGACACGGGCCGCGCGCTGGTCGCGCTGAGCAGGGCGACGGGGATGGACATGACCGGGACCACGCCCGAACTGATCCGCCACAAGCCTGGTCGCCGTGCGCTGGTCCGCTATGCCGCCAGCGATCGGCAGGGGGCGATTCTGGGCAAGCTGCGCGCCAAGGGCACCGATCAGCGCATGCCGGCGCTGCACGACGCGCTGCGCGGGGCGGGGCTGGACGGGCACCAGGGCCGGACCGGCGTTCCGCAAGCCCGCGGCACGGTCGACACGATGAACATGTGGCTGCAGGACGAGGTGCCGGGATCGCCGCCCGATCCCATGGACGCAGGGGCCATGGCGCGCATCGGCTCCGCGCTGGCGCAGCTGCACGACGCCCCGGTGGCCTCCGACCGCCGCTGGAGCCATGCCGACGAACTGGCCGTCCTGGACCGCGCCCTGACCCAGGCGGCCGCGCAGCTGCCCCGTCACGCAGGCGCGCTGCAGGCGATCCTGCGCGGGGCGGCGGACCGGCTGGCCAGCCTGCCCCCCGGTCCCGAATGCGGCATCCATCGCGACTTCTATTTCGACCAGGTGTTGGTGGCCGACGCGCAGATCTGGCTGGTCGATCTGGACCTCTATGCGGTGGGCGATCCGGCCATCGACCTGGGCAATTTCCTGGCGCATCTGGACGAATTCGCCCTGCGCGGCACCGGCGATGTCGCGGCGGCGGGTCCCGCGGCCCAGGCCTTCCTGGCCGGTTACGCGACACGGCGCGCCCTGCCCGATGCGCCCCGCATCCGCCTGTTCCGCGATCTTTCGCTGGCACGCCACATCCGCATCAGCACGAGTTTCCACGACCGCCGGCATACCACTGCGCCCTTGGTCGCCCTGACCACCACCGCCTTGGCGCGCAACCATCCCCAGCCAACCTGATACCAGAGAGAACCCGCGCATGGACCTTCCCGGCCGCCTGCTGCTTGTCGCCATCCTGTCGATCCCGGCGCCCGCCCTGGCCCAAGACCCGCCCCTGATCGAATTCCGAAGATCCCTGCAGCTGGACCTGGCCTATGAGCGCGAGACCGATGGGAATGACCGTGACCGCGAGGCCGCGATCAGCCCCCTGTTCCGTATCATCGCCGAGGTCGCCTCCCGGCGGACCTGGTCGGGATTCGTCGAGTTCGACCTGTTCTCCGAGCGGGTCTGGGAACGCGGAGAACGCCGCACGACCACCAACACCGCCCGCATCAACCAGGCCTATCTGCAATATGATGACGGGTTCGAATTCCGCGCCGGACGCTGGCTTTATCGCGACGAACGCGAATGGCTGATCGATGAGAATATCGACGGCGTCATGGCGCGCTTCGATCTGGGCGATCTGCGCATCGACGCGCTGGCGGGCCGCGTCGGCTGGCTGCCCCGCACGCTGTTCGAACCCACGTCGCGCGGCGATCGCATCGGCTATTACGGCCTTCTGGCCGAGATGGAGCCCGTCGATGACCGCTATGTCGCGGCCTATGCCATCCTGGGCGACGACCGGGACCGCGGCGGCGGCGAACAGCTGTCCCTGGGCCTGAGATCCTGGGGAGAGCTGTCATCCGATCTCGGCTATTGGGCCGATGCGGGTCTGTCCCGCGGCCGGGACGGCGAAGACCGGTTGAAGGGCTACGGCTTTGACGTCGGCGCCACCCGCCTGTGGGAGGATCACGCCCTGCAGCCCCGCGTGACGCTGGCCGTGGCGCAAGGCAGCGGGGACGGAAACCCGGACGACGGCACCGACCGTGCCTTTCGCCAGACCGGCCTGCAATCGAACGAAGGCCGCTTGGGCGGTTTTGCCAAGCTGAAATACTATGGCGAGGCACTGGACCCCGATCTGGGCAACCTTCGCATTGCCACGGCAGCGGTCGGCATGACCGCCAGCGACACGCTGTCGGTCGATCTGGTCTATCACCATTACCGCCAGCTTGAGGATGGGGAAGGTGCCGGCGGCCACCTGGGCGACGGGCTGGATCTTGTGTTCGGCTTCCGGCCCCGTGACGCCTTGGAAGTGGATGCCGCCATCGGCTGGTTCGCAGCCAACGACAACAGCTACGTCCCGAACCGCAGCATGGCGGCGCGGATCGAAGTCGAATATGAATTCTGACCGAAAGGCTCCGCCGACACCGAAGCCGAACATCAGGCAGCCATGATCGTGGCGCCATGCCGACTTTGTCGCGGCGTCATCTGAAGCGCAATGCAGGGTGGGCGCAGCACGACCTGCGGCCGGACGGTGATTTGTCAAACGGGGCCGCGAGGGCGAAATTGGGAGGGTTCCGTGTCTTTGTGCGGGAGGAACCGGATGTCTCCGTGCAGGCTAGCGGGTTAAGCGGTTTACGTGGCCATGAACAAACGAGATGAGCGATGTTTCTGACCGAGCGCGCAGCAGATGCGACGCATTCAGCCGTTCCCTCCCAAGTTCCGGAAGCGCGCCCGATCTGAAAGCAGCAAGGGTCTGAGCGGCATCATCCAAGTCAAACGACATGGGCTTCGGTGGCAAGATGCGCCCTCGGTCTATGGGACCTCCAAGCCCCTGCATGACAGGTTCGCCCGCTGGTCCCGGATGGGCATCTTCGCGAGAATATCCTGCATGATGGCGCAGCCCGGCGTCCAAGGCGATAGCGTGATGATGAAACCCGTCCATCACTGGTCACATTTGGAACTGAGCGCCGCTCTTAAATTCGGCCACTGACATAAGCTACGAATTTGGGTCAGCTGATCTTCGAGGGGAAGGAGATCAGAGATGTCGAAACGCCGGCAGCAGGCGCCTGAGTTCCAGGCCAAGGTCGCGCTGGAAGCCCTGAAGGGGGAGGAGACGGCGGCCGAGCTGGCCGGCCGGTTCGGGGTGCATCCGACGATGATCGATCAATGGAAGCGAGCCCTGCCGGAAGGGGCCTCCGGAGTGTTCGAGCGCGGAGGCCGCAAGAGGCCCGAGATTGGCGAGGAGCAGGTAAGGGAGCTCCACGCCAGGATCGGGGAGCTGGCGGTGGCCAACTCTTTT